>CAXTCL010000209.1:0-6862 GCA_964242035.1 uncultured Acetobacteraceae bacterium
GCAGGCGGGGGAGCAAAAGTTTTTTGCTTCTTTTTTTCAAAAAAGAAGGCCTTTCCTTCTCTCACAACCGCCCCGGCCGCGTCCGAAGCCGCCAGACAAACGCAATAACTTCAGCCACAGCCTTGAAATGCTCCGCCGGAATCTCGGTATCGATGTCCACCCGGAACAGCGCGCGTGCAAGAGGCGGATTGGCCACAATCGGCACGCGATGTTCGCGCGCCAGCTCGCGTATCCGTGCGGCCACCTCGTCGGCCCCCTTCGCCACGATCCGGGGCGCCCCTTGCCCGCCGCGCTCATAGGCCAGCGCCACCGCATAATGGGTGGGGTTGGTGATGACGACGGAGGCTTTCGGCACCGCGAGCAGCATGCGCCGGCGCCGGCGGGACCGGGCGAGCTGTCGCAGGCGCTGCTTGATCTGCGGGTTGCCCTCGCTCTCCTTGTGCTCGTCGCGCAGCTCCTGGAGGCTCATGCGGAGCTGGCGCATGTGGCGCAGCCGCTCCCAGGCGACGTCGGCGCCGGCGATCACCGCCTGCGCGCCGAGCATCAGGAAGATCAGGCTGCGGGCGTGCGTCGCGGCATGGTGCAGTACGGCAGCCGGCGTGGCACCCGGCATCGTCAGCAGCTCCGGCACCAGGCGGCCGATGGCGGTGTACAGGCAGGCCGCTATCACACCCAGTTTCACCAGCGACTTGCCAAGCTGCACCAGCGTCTGCGGGCTGAGCACGCGCTTGATGCCGGAGAGCGGGCTGATGCGCGAGACATCCGGCTGCAGCGCCGCGCCATGGATCAGGAACCCGGTTTGCAGCAGCGTCACGGCGGCAAACGCCGCCAGCCCCGCCGCGGCGGGCGGCCCGGCGGCGGTGAGCAGCGCGCGGGCGGCGGAGGAGAAGGTTTGCGACCCTTCGAAGCGCGTCTGCTGCAACGCCGTGGTCAGCCAGCGCGCCACGCTTGTGCTGTCAGCCTGCGTCGCCAGCACCACCAGCCCCGCCGACAGCCCCGCCAGCATGGAGGCATCGCGCGAGACCGGGCTGCGCCCGTCCGCCCGCGCCTTTTCCAGCCGGCGTTGCGAGGGGGCTTCGGTCTTTTCGCCGGACATGGCTGGCTAGCCGCCCGGCAGTGCCACGAAGCCCTCGTGCACCGCGCCCAGCCAGACGCGCAGCATCGGCGCGCTGAGCAGCGCTAACAGCAGCAGCCCGCCCAGGACCTGGCCCGGCAGCGACAGGAAATACACCTGTATCTGCGGCACCAGCCTGGCCAGCAGGCCCAGCGCCACCTGCCAGATCAGCGATACCAGGATGAACGGCGCGGCCAGGCTGAGCGCCAGCGAGAAGCTGGCCGAGACGGCGTGCACGGCCACCTGCGCCAGATCGTCCGCCGGCAGCGCGCCGCCAGGGGGAAACACCGCGTAGCTGCGGGCGAGCGCACCCAGAGGCAGCGCATACAACCCGCTGGACAGGATCAGCACCGGCGCTAGAAGGTTGAACAGCCGGCCCACCGCCGCGGACTGCGCACCCAAGGTGGGGTCCTGCTGCAGCACGCTGGACAGGCCCGTGGTCAACGAGATGATCTGGCCCAGCACGGGCAGGGCAAGCGCCAGCAGCCTGGCCAGCCAGCCCAGCACGCCGCCGGCTAGCAGCTCTGCCGCCACCATCCCGGCCAGGCGCAGGAAACTCTCCGGCGGGTGCGGCATCAGCGGCGCCAGGCCGGGCACCAGCAGCGCTGCCAGCCCGATCGCCAGCCCCGCGCGCAGTATCGCCGGCGGCTCCTCCTCTCCCAGGCCGGGCAGCAGCATCACCGCGGCGCCACAGCGGCACAGCACCAGCATGAACGCGAACGCCAGCGCGGAAAGGCCGGTGCTATCGAGGCTCGGCGCCGGCAACTCTACTGCCCGCCTATGGCGACGATCTTGTCCGCCATCTCATGCATGTAGTCCGTCAGCACGCGCAGCAGGAACGGCCCGGACACCCAGAGCGACGCGCCGGTGGCGATCAACTTGGGCAGGAACGATACCGTGCTGTCGCTGATCTGCGTGATCGCCTGCAGTACGGCAACGATCAGGCCAGCGGCGAGCGACGCTAGCAGGATGGGCGTGCACATCTTCAGCGTGGCCAGCATGGCGGAATGCAGGATCAGGGCGGTGTCTAGATCCTGCAAATTCGGAGCCCCAACACAAAGGTAAGGAAGGCCTTCTTTTTTGGAAAAAAGAAGCAAAGAACTTTTGACTCCGCTGTCGCGGCCGTGGGTGGGTGTGCGTGTTCAAATGGGCATTTTTATTATGTCCTGGTAGGCTTGCAGGACGCGGTCTCGCACGGCGACGGTGGTTTGCAGGGCGAGTTCCGCGCGGGATACGGCGGTGACGACCTGCGTGAGATCCGCGCTGCCGCCGCCCACGGCCGAGGCGGCCTGCGCTTCCGCCTGCTGGCCGGTCTGCACCGCGCCCTTCAATGACTGGCCAAGCAGGCTTGCGAAATCCTGGCCGGACGACGGCGCACTGCCGGAATCCACGTTCTGATAGGCGGACAGCGCCTGCTGGGCCACGCGCATCAAGGGGATGTTGGTCATTTCAGCAAGTCGATCACGCGTGTCAGCATGGAGCGCGAAGCCTGCATGACGTTGAGGTTTGCGCTGTAGGACCGCTCGGCCTCGCGCATGTCCATCATCTCCACGAAACTGTTCACGTTCGGCGTGCGCACGTAGCCGGTGGCGTCCGCCGCGGGGTTGGACGGATCGTATTTCTGCGGGAACGCGCTGCGGTCGGGCACGATGGATTTCACCTGCACCGTCTCGGCACCAAGCTTGCTGTCCAGCACGCTGCCGAACACCGTGGTCTTGCGCTGGTATGGCGTGGCGCCCGGGAACGAGCCGGTGCTGTCCTGGTTTGCCAGGTTCTCGGCGATCACGCGCAGCCGTTTGGTCTGCGCGTCCATCCCGGCCGCCGATATGGATAGCGCCTGTGCGAGGTCCATGCGATCAGCTCCGCTCAGCCATGACCGAGCGCCGTCATGAACATGCCCATATATGTCTTCCACAGATTGCCTGTCATGGCCTGCATGTTTTCATTGTCAGCCACTTTGGTGAGCTGGTCCTCCAGTCCCACTGCATTGCCGTCCGGCGCACGCTCGGCGACGGCTTGCTGGCGGGTGGCGCCGGATGGCGCGTAGCCGGCCAAATGAAGCGGATTGGTCTGCGCCGGCGTCACGTTGAACTGGTCCAGCATGGCAGAAAACGGCGTCAGATCCTTCGGGCGATAGCCGGGCGTATCCGCATTGGAGATGTTCTGCGCCACGACATGCTGCCGGGCGGAAATCCAGTTCATCTTGCTTTCGAGCAGATCGAAGAGTGCGGGTTCGCTCATGCCGGCAGACTAGCTTGCAGATGTTGCCGCTAGGTTAATCGCGCGCGGCATATAGCGAAGGAAGCAAGCAGTCCTTTTTTTGAAAAAAAGGACCAAAAAACTTTTGCTACCCCGCATTTGCAACAGCCTGGTGCCTCCTACCAAAAACGAGTCCGCTCAGCCCCAGCAAGGAGACAAAAGTTTTTTGCTTCTTTTTTCCAAAAAAGAAGGCCTTCCTTCCTGTCGCGCGTCGCCCGCGCACGCAATCGTCCTGCAACGGCCGTCCTTTCTTGGTGCTCTTGGCGCCTTGGTGGTCACCCGCTCCCTTGCCCAAATCGTATCGAAACCCGATAGCAATACGATTCGCTAACCATTTTCCCGCAACTATCGCCCATGGCACAAACCCAGCCGCAAGGCATCCCGCTAGACCGGCCGCAGCGCCTGACGGTGCTCGCATCCCGCCTCTCGCGCACCATCGGCATCGCGCGCGCGCTGGCGCAGAACGGTCGCACCGTCGATCTTACCGGCCTCGATGACGGCATAGGCATGCTGTGCGCGCAGACGCTGGACCTGCCCACGCCGGAAGGCCGCGCGCTGCTGCCGCTGCTGGCTGACGTGCTCCAGCAGGTGAACGCGCTGACCGCCGCGCTGCATGAGGCGCAAGCCGCCCAGGCGCCGCAGGCATGACGGGCGGCCTGGCCGCGCAAGGCCTGCTGGCCATGGCCTGCCTCGCGGCGGTGCTGCTCCTTATCCTGGGCGCGGCCCGCCTGGCCCGCAGGCTGCCCGCGCTCCGCCTGACGGCGCAGCCGGGCCAGCCGATCCTGCTCCAAGGTTCGCTGGCGCTGGAACGCGGGCGACGTCTGCATCTGGTGGAGGCGGCCGGACACCAGGCGCTGGTGCTGACCGGCGGCGGCGCGGACATCATGATCAGCCTGCCGGCACGGCCGTGATGCGCCGCGCCGCCCTCCTGCTGGCGCTCTGCCTGTTGCCCGTCGCCGCCAGCGCGCAATCCGTGGCCATCGATCTCGGCCACGCGGGCGACGCCGGCGCCACTGGCCGACTGGTGCAGATCACCGCCCTGTTCACCGTGCTGTCGCTGGCGCCGAGCCTGCTGGTGATGGTCACCGCCTTCACTCGCATCGTCGTCGTGCTGTCCCTGCTACGCGGCGCGCTGGGCGCGCAGGGCACGCCGCCGAACATCGTGCTGATCGGGCTGGCGCTGTTCCTCACCTTCTTCGTCATGCAGCCCACGCTGGATTCCGCCTGGGTGCACGCCATACAGCCGATGCAGGCGGGCACGATCGGCCAGATGGACGGGCTGCGACTGGCGGCCGAGCCGTTCCGCCACTTCATGGCCACCAACCTGCGCCCGCCTGACCTGGCCCTGTTCGAGCAGATCGGCCACCTGCCGCCCGCCACCGACGCGGACCATGCCGAATGGCGCGCGCTGATCCCCGCCTTCATGATCGGCGAGCTGCGCCGCGCCTTCGAGATGGGCTTTCTGCTCTATCTGCCCTTCACCATCATAGACCTGGTGGTCTCCAGCGTGCTGATGTCGCTCGGCATGATGATGCTGCCGCCCAGCGGCGTGTCGCTGCCGTTCAAGCTGATCTTCTTCGTAATGGTGGATGGCTGGCGCCTGGTGTGCGGCAGCCTGACGCAGAGTTTTGCCCCCGGCTGAGCGATCCTGTGCCAGGCACGCGCGTTCATCGCCCAGCCATAGGGAGAACACCGATGAAGCAGCCACATAGCGAAGACGCGCTGGACCACACGGACGGCCAGCAGGACACCGGGAACCACGTGGCACCGGGCGCGCCGCACCATTCGCCTGGAGGAACCCGCCCGGGTGCCGAGAACGTGGAGCAGGCGGCGCCGGTGACCAACATCGAGAAGGGCACCGATGTGGACAAGCTGGCGCCGCTTGAGGAGAACCTGGACGATTCCCTTAGCGTGAATGGGCCCACGGAGCGTGTGGCGGAGCGGGACGAGCACGGGCGGATGTAAGGCAAGCAAGGCCTTCTTTTTTGGAAAAAAAGAAGCAAAAAACTTTTGCTCCCTGTCGGCGGCGGCGGACAGGCGCGCGACAGCGGAGCAAAAGTTTTCTGGTCCTTTTCTTCAAAAAAAGACTGCTTGCTTTCTATACCTTGGTGCGGCCGAGAAGACTCGAACTTCCACAGGGTTTCCCCCACAAGCACCTCAAGCTTGCGCGTCTACCATTTCGCCACGGCCGCAGGCAGGCGGCGGGCTATACCGTAGGATGACCCCCACTTCAACTGGTCCCGAGTGGACGGTCGCTGACCAGCCGGTCTCCTACGACGACGCGATCGCCGCCATGCGTGCCCGCATTGCGGCGATACGCGCCGGCACCGCGCCGGAGCAGGTCTGGCTGCTGGAGCATCCGCCGCTCTACACCGCCGGGACTTCGGCCAAGCCGGCCGACCTGGCCGATCCGGACCGTTTTCCGACGCACAGCGTCGGCCGCGGCGGGCAGTGGACGTATCACGGCCCCGGCCAGCTCGTGGCCTACGTGATGCTGGACCTGACGCGGGGGCATGGCGCGGTGCCGCCGCGGGACACGCATGCCTACGTGGCGGCGCTGGAGGCCTGGCTGATCGGCACGCTCGCCGGCTTCGGCATCGCCGGGGAGCGCCGGGCCGATCGGGTAGGCGTGTGGGTGGAAGATGGGCGCGGCGGCGAGGCGAAGATCGCCGCGATCGGTGTGCGGGTCACGCGCTGGGTCAGTTGGCACGGCGTGTCGCTGAACGTGTGCCCGGAGCTGGACCATTTCAGCGGCATCGTGCCGTGCGGGATACGCGAGCACGGCGTGACCAGCCTACGCGCGCTGGGGGTGATGGCGGGGAGGGCGGAGGTGCGGGAACGGCTAAGGGAGGGGTGGGGGCGCGTGTTCACGTGAGCCGGGCTTGCCTCGTTACGATCTGCCTTGCAAGCTGGGGCTACTTCGATAGGACAGGCCACATACAGTCCGGCAGTGAGGCAGCGATGTTTAAAGCGGCTCTGGCAGCTATCCTTTGCATGGCAGGCGCCGCGCAGGCCCAATCGCTGCCGCGCAATGCCGCCGGCGAGCTTGAAAACACCAATGCGTTCGCTATCGCCTATGCGATGTCCTTGCAGAGTTTCGACAGTTGCGGCGACCCGCACCATGGTGCACTGATACGGACAGCCCTGACCAGGTGGTTTGAACTCTGCCCGTTTTCTCCCGCGGCAAAGGCGCAGTTCCACGCTTGGCAACACGTCGCTTTGCCGAAATTGGAAGCGATGAGAACGTTGCGTTCACCGCACCGCACTTGTGACGCGGTAACCAGGAACCCCGCGTATGGCCGAGTGATTGCAGCACTGGATGACTTCGAAGCCAACCCTGCCATGTTGCCCCATGCCGTTCTTATCAGATGCGACCAGGTGCCGGTCTATCCCTAGAGCATTTTCCGACCTTCGTGAGTCGATAAAGCAGCCGGAAAATGCTCTAGCAGCCTGTCGGATTGGGCTTACGGGGCCAAGAGAGTCACGGAG
>CAXTCL010000210.1:0-6745 GCA_964242035.1 uncultured Acetobacteraceae bacterium
TGGATGCGGACGCGCTGAGCGTGTTCAAGGAGTGCTCCGGGCGGTTGTTCGAAGCGGTGCGTGGGCCGTGCGTGCTGACGCCGCATGAGGGGGAGTTCGAGCGCGTGTTCCCGGGGCTGGCGGGCGATAAGCTGACGCGCGCGCGGGCGGCGGCGCGGCTGAGCGGGGCGGTGGTGGTGCTGAAGGGGGCGGACACGGTGGTGGCGGCACCTGACGGGCGGGCGGTGGTCAATGCCAATGCGCCGGCCTGGCTGGCGACAGCGGGGTCGGGCGATGTACTGGGCGGGTTCATACTTGGGTCGCTGGCGCAAGGGATGGAGGCGTTCCTGGCGGCGTGCGCCGGGGTTTGGCTGCATGGGGCATGCGGGGCGGCGTTTGGGCCTGGGTTGATGGCGGAGGATCTGCCTGATGTGTTGCCTGGGGTTTTACGGAAGGAAGGCCTTCTTTTCTGAAGAAAAGAAGCAAAAGACTTTGACTCCGCTGTCGCGTGCCTTTGCGGCTGGCAGCCGATTTTGCGGCTTGTGGTCCTTGTTGGAAACGTTTGCCTCGGCCCTGCGCTGCACTGGTATGTCCCAGCCCCTGCTGTTCGATCCCGCTTACGAAACGCTCCTGCCGGATGAGGCGGAGGTGGAGGCGGGGCTGCGTGCGGCCATGCTGGACATCAGCCGGCGCACCTTTGCCGACACCGGGCGGGCGTGGCGGGCGGTGCACGCGAAAAGCCATGGCGTGGTGACCGGGGAGCTGGAGGTTCTCGCCGGGCTGGCGGCGCCGTATGCGCAGGGGGTTTTTGCCAGGCCCGGCCGGTATCCGATGGTCATGCGTTTCTCGACGACGCCGGGCGACGTGCTGGACGACCGCGTCTCCACCCCGCGCGGGATCGGCCTGAAGATCGTGGGCGTTGAGGGGGCGAGGCTCGCTGGCAGCGAGGCGGCGGTGACGCAGGATTGGGTGATGGGCAACTCGCCATCCTTTCAGGTGGCCGATGCGGCGGCGTTCCTGCGGCAGTTGAAGCTGCTGGTGAAGACGACGGACAAGTCAGAGGGCGTGAAAGTGGCGGTGTCCGCGCTGAGCCGAACGGCGGAGCGGGCGCTGGAGGCGGTGGGTGGCAAGTCCGCGACGCTGACGATGCTGGCTGGACAGGCGGAGACACACCTGCTGGGCGACACGTTCTATACGCAGGGGGCGCTGCTGCACGGGGCGTATTTCGGCAAGGCTTGCGTGTCGCCGGTGTCGGACGGGCTGCTGGCGCTGCACGAAAAGGCGCTGGATCTGCACGGACGGCCGGACGGGATACGCGATGCGGTGGGAGCGTTCTTCGGCACGCAGGCGGCCGTCTGGGAGTTCCGGGTGCAGCTTTGCACCGACCTGGCGAAGATGCCGGTGGAGGATGCCGCCACGATGTGGCCGGAAGATGAGAGCGCCTACGTGACGGTGGCGCGTATCACAGCGCCGGCGCAGGCGAGTTGGAGCGACGGCAAGCAACAGGGCGGGGATGTGGGACTGGCGTTCAATCCGTGGAACGGATTAGCGGCGCATCGGCCTTTGGGGTCGGTGATGCGGTCTCGCAAGCTGGCCTATGCGGCGTCCCGCCTGTTTCGGGCGGAGCGCAACGGTGTGGCGGTTGCGGAGCCGTCGGGTGTTGAGGCACTTCCGGCTTAGTGGCTGGTTTGTAGCGTAAAGGTCGAAGGCAAGGAAGGCCTTCTTTTTCGAGAAAAAGAAGCGAAAAGCTTCCGTCCGGCTGTCGCGGTTCCTTCCATCAAGGCGCGACAGCGGAGTCAGAGTTTTTTGGTTCTTTTCTTCAAAAAAGAACTGCTTGCTTCCTTGCGAGGTTTAGGCGTTTTATTTTCGGTCGGCTTCCGCCGGCGCGTTGCCTCGTGGCCCGAAACACTGGCGCAGCGCCGTATCCGGCGGCCACGCTGACCGTTTGGCCCAGATTCGCACGGGTCACTCCGCCGTAACAGCCAGCGCACCTACCGCTGCATGCGCCAATGTTGCGATGAGCATCGTCCGGCCGCCTGCATTGGTATTGGCTTACTGTCGGTCGGCTTGGCCGGCGCGGACGTTGCGATGTTAGCCCGGAGTACGTGTTGCGGGTCGGCGTACCGCGGACCTGCACACAATGTGATTGTGGCCACCGCGATGTTGGGGAGCGAGTGCGGGCTTGGGGGGAGGCGCGGGGGGTGGGTGCAATGACGCAGGAGATTGGATGATGACGCAGGACGAGTTGACTTTGTGGGCCACGCGGAACGGTTGGCGTATGATGGCGGGTTGTCTGAGCCTGGTGAAACCGGGTCGGCCGAAGGATGCGATCGTAAGGCTGTCTTTCAAGATTACTGTTGTCAGCCTGGAAGTGCGCAAGGCGACGAAATGGGAGAAGGTGGGTAGCGCGAAATACGAGGATGTTTTGCTGGATGAAGACAATGAGCGGGTGTTGGGTATGGGGTTCGAGAAGGTGCCGAGCATAGCGATGCTGATGCGGGAGAACCGGGACGCGCAGGCGTTTGGTTGATCTGGACGTGGTGCCGCGACGAAGAGCTTGGCGCAGCTGGAACACAGGGCCGGATGGTAGGCATTTGCCGTGACAGGCATGTGTGGTTGGGCGGAAAGATCGTGTTGCACCAGAGGATGTTGCGTTTTTTCAGCTTGACGAAATGCGCGGTGTCAATGCCCGCGCACTCTCTTCAGCGATCCGCGACAGCGCAGACAAAAGTTTTTTGCTTCTTTTTTTCAAAAAAGAAGGTCTTGCTTCCTTTCCCTACGTAACAGCCGCCGGCGCCCGCAGCACCGCAAGCACGGACGTGCCGATTGGGCGTCCCAGACCCGTCACCGGGTCCCAGCCCACCGCGGCCTTGTAGGCGCCGTTGTTGCCGGTGGTGATGTCGCGCAGGGCGGTAGGGTTGGCGTAGAGGGTGGGGTTTATGAAGCCGACCTTGTGGCCGAGGGACTGGTTGATCAGGGCGATCAGGGCGGCCCAGAGGGGGGCGACGGCGCTGGTGCCGCCTACGACGGTGGCGGTGCCGTCCACATTGACCTTGTAGCCGGTGTCGGGGTCGGCGTCGCCGGAGACGTCCGGGACGCCGCGCATGTTGTGTGTGTTGGCGCTGTTCTGCCAGGCGGGGATGGGGAAGTGGCTGGAGTAGCCGCCGCCCGACGCGCCGCCGTCGGTGCCGTCGTTCCAGGCGGTCTCGGCGCCGCCGATGTGCAGGCTGGTGCCGCCGCAGGCTAGCGCGTTGGGGCTGGAGGCGGGGAAGTCCACGTTCTTGGTGCCGGTGGCGCCGCCGTCCGAGGAGCCATTGTCGCCGGAGGCTACGCAGATGGTGATGCCGAGCGTGGCGGCCTGGGCCATCGTCTGGTTGATGGCGTCCAGGTCCTGGGCGCTGTAGCTGGATTCCGGGCCGCCCCAGCTGATCGAGATGACCGAGGGGTTGTGGGTGGTGTCGTTGACGGCCTGGGAGATGGCGTCCTGGAAGCCGGCGCCCTGGTTGGGGGCGAAATAGACGGCGATGTTTGCGGCCGGCGCGATGCTGCCGGCGACTTCTATGTCGAGCTGGACTTCGCCGTCGGCTCCTGTGGGGTCTGCGGCGCCGCCGTTGGTGGCGCTGTCCACGCTTACGTCGGTCAGCGTGCCGGTGCGGGTGATGCCCAGGGTGGTGAAGTAGGCGGTGACGTCATTGGGGGCGTAGCCGCCGCCCAGTTCGATCAGGGCGATGGTTTGGCCGGTGCCGTCCAGGTTCGGGGGGTAGCTGTAGGCGGTGGCGACTTGCGGGGGGGTGTAGGAGGTGGTGGCGGCAGAACGGACGCGGAAATGGGGTTTGGCCACGGGGCGCTGGTCCAGGCCCATGACGGCAACCACGTCATTGCGGATGTCTTCGGGCAGGGTGATGTGGCCGGAACGGGCGACGAACTGGTTTGCGGTGGTGCCGTAGCGGCCGATCTCTTCTGGTTGGAAGGCGGCGATGGCCTGGGCGTAGGTGCCGGTGAGTTTCATCGTGTGGGCGCTGGCGTCGGCGTGGGCGACGGAGAGGCCGAATTGCTTGGCGATCTTGCGTACGCGGGCGATGGCGTCTTCGGGAGTGGCGTGCAGGGCGCGGTAGGTCTCGCGGGTGATGCCGGGGGTGCCGGCGTGGGTGGCGGCGTCCAGAGGCGCGGCGGGGTGCAGGACGATGGTGAGCTGGACTTTCGCGGAGGGGTCCACGTCGCCGAGGCGCGGCTGGTTCGGGGCGTGGCGGTAGCTGGGGACGAACTTGGACATGGCGGCAGCCTCCGTGAGTGCGGGCGTGTGGTGGAAGCGCCCGATGCGCGATGCGGTTCGGCGCGCTATGTCGGGAGCATGAAGTCGCGCGTGCGGAACATCAGCGGGCCGGACAGGGAGGCGTGGGCCAGCTACGTGCGGCACGTGCGGGCGCTGGCTGGGCGGGCGGTGCCGGTGGTGGCCGACGCGCCCAAGCGGGTGGAGGTGCCGGTGGCGCCTGTGGGGCGGCCGGCGGTGGTGGTGGTGGCGCGGCCGCGCGGGACGCCGGCGGCGGCAGTGGTCACGGGGTTGCAGCCGGCGGGGCTGGATAACGCGACGTGGGGGAAGTTTCGCGGCGGGAAGATGGCGCCGGTGCGGACGCTGGACCTGCATGGCAAGACGGCGCAGGTGGCGTTTGGGGCGCTGGAGCGGTTTTTGGCCGATGCGTATGCGGACCAAGTGCGGTGCGTGGAGGTTATCACCGGGCGGGGGTCTGGGGAGGCTGGCGGGGTGATACGGCGGGAGTTGCCAATGTGGTTGAACTTGCCGCGGTTGCGGCCGCTGGTGCTGGCGTTGGCGCATCCGCATGCGCGTAATGCGGGGAGTGTGCGGGTGCTGATCAGGCGGAGGAAGTGAAGGAAGAAAGGCCTTCTTTTTTAAAAAAAAGAAGCAAAAAACTTTCACTACCTGCTGGCGTCAGGGCGTTTTCTGGTTCTGTGAGCCTCATGCTGGCAGGACTTGGGCGGGCCTGTGTGCAGGCGGGTGACAAAAGTCTTTTGCTTCTTTTCTTCAGAAAAGAAGGCCTTGCTTGCTTATGAGCGCAGACCAGCTCGCGACCGATCTGATCGCCGTGGTGGTGGCGGTGACAGGCGCGGACCCAAGGATACTGACGATCGCCAGGGGAACGGCGCTGCCGTCGGGTTCATTCGAGAGCGGGCACAGGAGTTTGCAGGCGGGGCTGCGCTCCTGGGTGGAGCGGCAGACGCACCAGCCGCTGGGGTATGTGGAGCAGTTATACACGTTCGCCGACAGCGACCGGGGGGCGGAGAGCGGGCGCGTGATGTCGGTGAGCTATCTGGGGCTGACGCGCGAGGCGCAGGTGAGCGGGCAGGATGCCGGGTGGCAGAGCTGGTACAGGTATTTTCCGTGGGAGGATCACCGGGCGGGGGCGCCGGCGATGCTGGAGGGGATGCGGGCGGCGTTGCTGGGGTGGGCGGACACGCCGGGGCGGCGGCAGCGTGTGGCGATCACGTTCGGGCAGGATGGACGGGCCTGGAACGAGGAGCTGGTGCTGCAGCGGTACGAGCTGCTGTTCGAGGCGGGGCTGGTGGCCGAGCGGGTTCGGCGGTCGGGTGGGGATGGTGGCGTGGGGGATGCGATGGCGCTGGACCATCGGCGGATACTGGCGACGGGGATTGCCCGGCTGCGAACCAAGATCAAGTATCGGCCGGTGTTCTTCGAGTTGATGGCGGAGAGTTTCACGTTGCTGCAGTTGCAGCAGACGGTGGAGGCGCTGGCGGGGCGGCGCCTGCACAAGCAGAATTTCCGGCGGCTGATCGATGCGCAGGACCTGGTTGAGGAGACCGGCGGGGTGTCGCTGGAGACCGGAGGACGGCCGGCCAAGCTGTTCCGGTTCCGGGGAGACGTGCAGGAGGAGCGGGCGATCGCGGGCACGAAGCTGCCGCTGCTGCGGAGTTGATGCGCGGGTCGCGCGGGCCGCTTGACATGGGTTATGCTCAGGGCCAGCATAAGAGTGTAGGACAGGGGCTCGCGGGCTTCTCTCTTTTTGGCCGAGTAATGCTCTTGGTGAGCACAAGCCGGGCCGCATAAGCGGCTGTTTCGAGGAGCGTTTGCCGATGTCCGCCTCTGCTGCTCTGTATTCCCGCGTGCAACGGGTGATTCCGCCGATCGAATGGCCGGTGTTCGAGCCGGACATCGAGGCGATCCTGCGGCTGAAGGCCGAGCGGGGGGCGGTGATCCTGGCGCATAATTATATGACGCCGGAGATCTTCCATTGCGTGGCGGATATCGTGGGGGACAGCCTGTTGCTGGCGCGCGAGGCGCAGCATGTGGACGCGGACGTGATCGTCATGGCGGGCGTGCATTTCATGGCTGAGACGGCAAAGCTGATGAACCCGACGAAGACGGTGCTGATACCGGATCTGCGAGCGGGGTGTTCGCTAGCCGAGTCGATCACGGCGGCGGATGTGCGTCTTCTAAGGCAGCGGTATCCGGGGCTGCCGGTGATTACGTATGTGAATACTTCGGCCGAGGTTAAGGCGGAAAGCGATATCTGCTGCACCAGCGGGAATGCCAAGCGGGTGGTGGAGAGCCTGGGCGTGCCGGAGGTGATCATGATTCCGGACCAGTATCTGGCGGCGAATGTGGCGCGGCAGACTGGCGTGAAGATCATCTCGTGGGCTGGGTCCTGCGAGGTTCATGAGCGCTTCACGCCGGCACAGATACGCGAGTTGCGGGCGGAAAACCCGCGCGTGGTGGTGCTGGCGCATCCGG
>CAXTCL010000211.1:0-6735 GCA_964242035.1 uncultured Acetobacteraceae bacterium
GCAAGCCGCTCCGATGAAGGCCGCCGCGCCACGCCTGGCCAGCTTCCGAGACGTGCTGGCCCTAGTCGCCTCCGAACGCGAAGTACTGCTGCACGGCCATTTGCTCCACTCCGTCCACCTGGTCCGCTGGGCACCCCCGGTAATCGAACTACGCCCCCACGCCGACGCCCCGCGCGACCTCGCCGCCAAGCTCGGCGCCCTCCTCCTGCGCGTCACCGGCACACGCTGGACCATCGCGCTCAGCACCCAGGGAGGCGAAGCCACCCTGGCCGAACAGGGCAACGAAGCCGACCGCGCCCGCCGCCACGCTGCCGCCGACCACCCCCTGGTCCGCGCCATAATGGAAGCCTTCCCAGGCGCCAAAATCCAGGCCGTGCACGACCCGGAAGCCGACGCCTACGGCCTACCCGCCCAGGCCCCGCTGGGCGAGCCCGAAGCGCCGGGCTACACCGCCGACGACGAGCTGGTGGAACCACCGGACCTGATGGACGTGCCGATGGAGATGGAGCCGCGCTTCCTGATGGAAGCGCCGCCATGATGGGAGCGTACGGACGATGAAGAACATAGCAGGGCTGATGAAGCAGGCATCGCAGATGCAGGCGCGCATGGCCGAGATGCAGGAAAAGGTCGAGGCCATGGAAGTGACCGGCGAGTCCGGCGCCGGCATGGTGAAGATCACGCTAGCCGGCAAGGGCGAGCTGCGCCGCGTGCAGATAGACCCGAAGCTGATCGACCCCAGCGAGGCCGAGATGCTCGAAGACCTGCTGGTGTCCGCTCACGCGGATGCCAAGCGCAAGCTGGATGCGTTGATGGCCGAGGAAATGAGCAAGGTGACTGGCGGGATGGAGCTGCCGGCCGGGTTGAAGCTTCCGTTCTAAGGCAAGGCAAGCAAGGCCTTCTTTTTTGAAAAAAAGAAGCAAAAAACTTTTATCTCCGTCAGGTCCGCGTCGTGGAAACGCACGCGTCAACGTTCCCGCGACAGCGGAGCAAAAGCTTTTTGCTTCTTTTTTTCGAAGAAGGCCTTCCTTCCTTTCGCTTTTTCGGCGCCCCTCCTGATGCGAGGACCAGAACTAGACACGCTCATCCAGATGGTCGCCAAGCTCCCAGGCCTGGGCCAGCGCAGCGCCCGCCGCCTCGTGCTCAAACTGCTGCAATCCCCCGAAACCCGCATGCTTCCGCTGGCCACCGCGCTGGCCGCAGCAGCACGCGCAGTACGCACATGCAGTCAATGCGGCAACCTGGACTCCGTCGATCCCTGCAGCATCTGTTCAGATCCGGAGCGGGATCGCAGCATGGTGTGCGTGGTGGAAACCGTGGGCGATCTGTGGGCCCTGGAGCGCGCGCGCGTGCATGAGGGGCTGTATCATGTGCTGGGCGGCACGCTGTCCGCGCTCTCAGGCACCGGGCCCGAGGACCTGAACCTGGCGCCGCTGCTCGCGCGCGTGGCGGAGAGCAACGTGGGCGAGGTGATATTGGCGTTGAGCGCCACCGTGGATGGTGCCGCCACCGCGCATTGGCTCGCGGACCGTCTGGCGGCCAGCCGCGTGCGCATCACCCGCGTGGCGCAAGGCGTCCCGATCGGCGGCGCGTTAGACGTGCTGGATGACGGCACGCTGGCAACCGCTCTGCGTGCCCGGCGCTGAGTCTTCCATGAGCGTGGAATTGCAAGCCGGCGACCTGCGCCTGGTGCTGGATCCGGACACGGGCGGCGCCATCGCCGCCTTCACCTGGTGCGGCGTGCCGTTGTTGCGCCCGGTGAGCGACGCGCGGCTGGGTGCGCAGCAGGGGCGCGCCGTGGCGGCCTATCCGCTCATCCCGTTCGCCAACCGCGTGGGCGGCGGGCGCTTCCGCTTTGCCGGCTCCGCCTATCAGCTCGCACGCAATTTCGGCGACGATCCGAACACCATACACGGCAACGCCTGGATGCACGCCTGGACCGTGGCTGACGCCGATGCCGCCCACGCACGGCTGACGCTCGATTTCTCGCCTGACGGCAGCCTCGCCACGGAGTGGCCGTTCGCCTATGCGGCAGAGCAGCTCTTCGAACTTGCCGAGGACGGGTTGCGCATCGCAATATCCGTTCGCAACACGGACAGCCGTGCTTTTCCCGCCGGCATCGGCCTGCACCCCTACGTCGCGCGCACGCCACGCACGACGCTGCGCTTCGAGGCGGACACGTTCTGGACCACGGGTGCAGACGGGCTGCCGGTCGCGCGCGAAGCCGTGCACGGCGCGCTGGAGTTCGCCGGCGGCCGCGCGCTGGGCAGTACGGAAATCGACACCTGCTACGCCGGCTGGGGCGGCGAGGCGACGGTCACGCAGCCGGAAAGCGATATCGCGCTGACGCTGTCGGCAGGTCCCCCGCTGGACCATCTGCAGCTCTACACGCCGGCCGGACGGGACTTCATCGGGCTGGAGCCGGTCAGCAACATGCCGGACGGGCTGGGCAGGATGGAAGACGTGGCCGATGACGGGCTGGTCGTGCTACAACCGGGCCAGACGCTTGCCGCGGAGATCCGGTTTCGGGTGCGGCGTATCAGCGGATGACCGTTTCCGCAGCATGAAACAGAGGGGGCAAGCAGTTTTTTGAAAAAGAGACAAAAAACTTTCACATCTCGCATTTGCAGCAGCCGGATATTTCCGGACAAATTGGGCGGCTAAGGACGAGGAGGTCGGTGGACTTGGCTTTCTGCTGCACGTCAAGACCGGAGGCGGCTGGTCACAGCGGATGCTGGAGTATGCGTTCTCGGCCGGGCAGAAAGCGGCGGAGCGCTTCGATTATACGCCGGGAATTTGCCGGACTACGTGAGAAGGCAAGGCAAGCAGGGCCTTATTTTTTGAAAGAAAGAAGCAAAAAACTTGTGGTTCCCTGCGCTGGCTCAACCGCTTCAGCTTCTCTGGAAGTATCCGGACGCTGCAAATGCGGGGGAGCAAAAGTTTTCTGGCCTTTTCTTCAAAAAAGAACTGCTTGCTTTCTATCATGCTCAAAGCGGGTGGTATTAGGCCAGACGCTCGAACCCTTCATGTCCCGCATCGCGTGCAATGTCGGCGGCGCTGCGCCCGTCATCAGCCTTGGCGGCAACGAAGGCGCCGCGCTCGATAAGCAGCTCCGCCAGCGCCACGTCGCCGCGCAAGGCGGCCGCATGCAGCGCGGTGAAATTGCTCTGCTGCGCCGCGTTCGGGTCCGCGCCTGCGTCCAGCAACATGCGGCAGATCTCCAGGCTGCCCTGCGTGGCCGCACTGTGCAGCGGCCGCAGCAGCGATCCGTTAGTGGCTACTGCGTTGCAATCCGCACCGGACGCAAGCAGCAGGCTTGCCGCCTCCGGCCGGCCGAAGAAGCAGGCGAAATGCAGCGCGGTGAACCCGTCATCGGAGAACGCATGCGCGGCCACCGGCAGCGCCTGCAACGTGAAATGCAGCGCCGTCACGTGGCCAGCCGCCGCCGCTTCGAACACCGTCAGGAATTGCCGGCGCGCGGCAATCAGCGCGGCAGTCTCCGGCTGGCGGTGATACAACGCCAGCATCAGCGCGCTCGGGTCGTCGTTCAGCACGCAAAGCGTGGGGTCAGCGGCGAGCAGCGCCGCGGCCGTGTCGGTTTGGCCGTTCTGGATTGCAGCCAGAAGGTCTGGGTGGCTCATGTCTGATCGGCCGCAAGGAAGCAAGCAAGGCTTTCTTTTTTGAAAAAGAGAAGCGAAGAACTTTTGTCTCTTCGCTGTATTTGGCGTTTCGGCATGTCTTGGTAATGCCGGCTGCTGCAAATATTTGGGGTGGTGCTTGTCTGCTTCACTGTTTAACCACCGGCAACTCCACCATGCTGTCGGCAAACACCTTCACCTCCGCCGCCTTGTAGTCGCCAGGTTTCGCGAAGAAGATGTTGTCCACATAAGTCTGCGGATTGCGGTCATACAGCGGAAACCACGTGGACTGCACCTGCACCATGATCCTGTGGCCAGGCAGGAACACATGGTTCGCGTTCGGCAAGGCAAAAACGTAGGATTGCTTCTCACCGGCCGGTATCGCTTCCGGCTTGTCGTAGGCGTGCCTGTAGCGACCACGCAATATGTCCGCCGACACCATAAGCTGGTAGCCGCCCAGGCGCGGCGTCTGCGCCACCTCGTCCGGATACAAATCGATCACCTTCACCACGAAATCCGCATCCGTGCCCGTTGTGCTGGCTACCAGCTTTGCAATCGGGGCGCCGGCGATCTTCACCGGCGCTGTCAGCCGGTCCGTGGTGAAGGTCAGCACGTCGGGCCGCGTGCTCGCCTCGCGCTGGTCGCTGGCAAGCCAGTTGCGCCAACTGTCGCCCTCGCCATCCGCCAGCAGGTGGATAGGGCGCTGGATGAACGGCACTGGCTTTGCAGGGTCGGAAACATAGGTGGAAAACCCAGACACGTCCGCCATGTCCGGCGAAAGCTTGGCGCCAGGCAGCAGATGCATCGCGGTCGGCGTGACAGGACACGAAGCCTCGCAGCCCTGTGGCCAACTCTGCAGACGAAGCCAACGGTTACTACCGCTCTCGAACGCACTTACCGGCGCCACATCCATCGCCGGCGCGTCGTCTTTCAGATAGTGGTCCAGGAACGGACGCAGGACGTGCTGGCGGAAATACAGCCCCGTATCACCGCCGAACCCGATCTCACCCAGCATCTGGTCCGCATCGATCTCCTGCCCATGATGCCAAGGCCCCATCGCCAGGAACAATTTGCCGGCCGAATCTGGCCTGGCATGCAGCGCGGCGTACACCGCCAGGGCGCCGTAGATGTCCTCCTGGTCCCACAAACTATGCACCAGCAGCGTCGGCACCGTGATACCCTGCGCGCCAAGTATCTTGTCCACCGCCTGGTTTTTCCAAAAATCGTCATACGCCGTGTGCTGCGTCAGCTTCTGATAGAAGCCGATCGCCTCCTCGCCATGGCTGTGCGCCAGCGCGCCGGCGGACCCCGCCTCGAGTGCGGCGTCATAATCGTCGTAATGGTCGGTCCACCATTTCTCGTCGCTGGCGCGCGTCGCCTCCTGCTCATAGATGTAATTCAGGCTGCCAACCATGCGGAACGCACCGCGATGGAACCAGTCGTCGCCGATCCAGCCGTCCACCATCGGGTTCATCGGCACCGCCACCTTCAAGGCCGGATGCGGATGCACCAGGCTCATCAGCGTGGTGAATCCGTCATACGAAATGCCGATCGTCCCCACGCGCCCGTTGCTCTCCGGCACGTTGTGCACCAGCCACTCGATCGTGTCGTAGGTGTCCGTCGCGTGATCCACCTTGGTGTCGTTCAATGGCCCGACTAGCGGCCGGTTCATCACGTAGTCGCCCTCGGATTTATACTTCCCGCGCACGTCCTGCACCACGCGTATGTAGCCGGAATCGCCGATCACATCATCCGCGTTGTCATACCCGTCCAGGCTCACCACCAGATGGCCGCTATGCCCATAACTCGTCAGCTCCGTCGCGTTGTAGGGCGTCCGCGTCAGCAACATCGGCGCATGATGCGCGCCGCGCGGCACCAGGATTACGGTGTGCAGGTGCACGCCGTCGCGCATCGCTATCATCACGTCGCGCCGCTCATAGTCGAAGCTTGCGGTCACCGGCTTGAAATGCTCCGGCGTCTCGCTCTTTAGGGTCTGCGCGTGCAGCGTGGTGCAGAACAGGCCGATAGCAACGACAAACGCGCGCATGCAGAAACTCCCCAAAAAGGAAGGAAGCAGTTCTTTTTTGAAAAAAAGAACCAAAAAACTTTTGCTACCCCCCCCTGCGCGAAAAGCGCGCGCAGGTTCTGCCAGCACGCGACTGGCAGAACCAGACGACTCCGTCACGCCAGCCACAGTAGCAAAAGCTTTTTGCTTCTTTTTCTCGAAAAAGAAGGCTTTCCTTGCCTACGCCTCCCGGTAGAACACCAACATCAACCCAATCAGCACAAAACAACAAGGCCAAACCCACCCGGCGGCAACTGCCCCAGGCCCAGCCGGCAACCGTATCTCCAGCCACCGTGACCATCCGGCCACGATCGACGTCAGCGCCAGCGGTGTGTGCGTGAACTCGATCAGCAACGCGTCCTTTACGTTGGCGATCGTGTGATTATGCGTTAGCAGCAGCGCGCCGCCGCCGGCGCATACCAGCGGAAACACCTGCGCCGCCGCCCGGCTGCGCAACCGCCCGGTGCGCACGCACCACTCGAACACACCGAACAGCAGCGGCATCAGCGCGAACAGCCGGTGCTGCACCACCTCGGCGTCGCGCAACGACTCCAGCAATCCGATAGAGCCCAGCGGCCACACTTCCGGGTCGCTGCGCAGGAACAGGAACGCCGACAACCCCAGGAACACCAGCGGCCAGTGCCGCGCCCAGCGCACGCCGGCCTGGTTCAGCAGTGCCAGCAGCCCGATCGCCAGCACAAACAGCCCGGCCCAATGGTGGTTGTACTCGGACCACGCGATGTCATCCGCGTTGCGCGGCGGCAGCTCACCCGATCCCTCCACGAACGCCGCTCGCGGCTCGGCCGCCCGCGCGCGCGCCTCAGCGTCCAGCTGCGCCTGCAGCGCCGGGATGCCCAGCCGCGCATGATCGGGCGATACCAGCGTCGGCAGCCGCGGCGAGAGATCGCGCGCCACGATCTCGTGCCAGGTGGCGCGGTCCGTCGTCAGGTCGATCGCTGGCGGCACGGAGGTGAGCGAGGCCGCGGCGAAGAACACGGTGAAGCCGATGCCGATCTCCACCTCGGCGAAGCGGCG
>CAXTCL010000212.1:0-6671 GCA_964242035.1 uncultured Acetobacteraceae bacterium
GGCATCCAGGCGTTCGAGCCGGTGCTGATCGAGGGCAAGGCGATCCAGCTTCACCCGCTGGTGTGCACCGCGTTCAACGCGGATTTCGACGGCGACCAGATGGCGGTGCACGTGCCGCTCAGCCTGGAGGCGCAGTTGGAAGCGCGCGTGCTGATGATGTCCACCAACAACATCCTCAGTCCGGCGAACGGCAAGCCGATCATCGTGCCGAGCCAGGACATCGTGCTCGGCCTGTACTATCTCTCGCTGGAGACAGCCGATTTCCGTGCGGCCGAGGCGAACGAATGCCCGGCGTTCGGCACGATCGGCGAGATCGAGTTCGCGCTGCAGGCGAAAGCGATCAAGCTGCACGACAAGATACGGGCGCGCATGGAGCTGATCGAGCCGGACGGGTCGCGCAAGCGGCAGATCGTGGTGACCACGCCTGGCCGGATGCTGATCGCGCAGATACTGCCGAAGCACCAGAACGTGCCGTTCTCGCTGCTCAACAAGCAGCTCACCAAGAAGAACGTCTCGGACGTGATCGACGCGGTGTATCGCCATTGTGGCCAGAAAGAATGCGTGATTTTCGCTGACCGGCTAATGGGTCTCGGCTTCCAGCAGGCGGCGAAGGCCGGCATCTCGTTCGGCAAGGATGACCTGATCATCCCGAAGGAGAAGCCCGAGCTGATCCTGAAGACGCAGACCGAAGTGAAGGAGTTCGAGCAGCAGTATCAGGACGGCCTGATCACCGCTGGCGAGCGCTACAACAAGGTGGTGGACGCCTGGTCGCGCTGCACGGACTCCGTGGCCGGTGCGATGATGAAGGAGATCAGCAAGCAGGAAGTGGGGCTGCAGACAAACAGCGTTTGGATGATGAGCCATTCCGGCGCGCGTGGGTCGCCGGCGCAGATGCGCCAGCTGGCCGGCATGCGTGGCCTGATGGCCAAGCCGTCAGGCGAGATCATCGAGCAGCCGATCATTGCCAACTTCAAGGAAGGGCTTACCGTCCTTGAATACTTCAACTCGACGCATGGCGCGCGTAAGGGCCTGGCGGACACGGCGCTGAAAACGGCGAACTCCGGCTACCTGACACGCCGTCTGGTTGACGTGGCGCAGGACTGCATCATCGTCGAAGTCGATTGCGGCTCCGAGCGCGGGCTTACCGTGCGTCCGGTGATGGATGGCGGTGACATCGTGTCGTCTCTCTCTGAGCGTATCCTGGGGCGCACCGCGTCAGAGGACGTGCTCGATCCGGCCACCAACAAGGTGCTGGTGCCGCGCAACACGCTGATCGAGGAGACAGAGGCCGAGCAGATCGAGCGGGCCGGCGTGGAGGTGATGAAGATCCGCTCCGTGCTGACCTGCGAGAGCCAGATCGGCGTCTGCGCACGCTGCTACGGGCGTGACCTCGCGCGTGGCACGCCGGTTAACATCGGTGAGGCGGTCGGCGTTATTGCCGCCCAGTCCATCGGTGAACCGGGCACGCAGCTGACGATGCGCACGTTCCACATCGGTGGCGCGGCACAGCGTGGTGCGGAGCAATCCAGCGTCGAGGCGAGCCACGAAGGTACGGTGACGGTGCGTAACCGCAACGTGGTCACGAACAGCCAGGGCGTGCCCGTGGTGATGTCGCGTAACTGCGAGATCGTGCTGGTGGACGACAAGCAGCGCGAGCGCGCCCGCTTCCGCGTGCCTTACGGCGCGCGGCTGCTGGCCGATGACGGCATGGCCGTCACGCGTCAGCAGAAGCTGGCCGAGTGGGACCCCTACACCCTGCCGATCCTGACCGAACTCGCCGGCCAGGTGGAGTATCTGGACCTGATCGAAGGCATCACGCTCGTCGAGCGTATGGACGAAGTGACAGGCCTGACCTCGAAGGTTGTGGTGGACTACAAGCAGACGGCGAAGGGCATCGATCTCCGCCCGCGCCTGCAGCTGAAGGCCAGCAATGGCGAGGTGATCAAGCTGCCGAACGGCACGGATGCGCGCTACTTCCTCTCCCCGGACTCGATTCTGTCCGTGGAGAACGGCGCCACGCTGCATGCCGGTGACGTGCTGGCGCGTATTCCGCGTGAAGGCAGCAAGACTCGTGACATCACCGGCGGTCTGCCGCGCGTGGCCGAACTGTTCGAGGCGCGTCGCCCGAAGGACCACGCGATCATCGCCGAGAACGACGGCCGCGTGGAATTCGGCAAGGACTACAAGGCAAAGCGCCGCATCATCGTCAAGAACGACGAGACGTCCGAGGAGACCGAATACCTGGTCCCCAAGGGCAAGCACGTCTCGGTGCAGGAAGGCGACTTCGTGCTGCGCGGCGACCCGCTTGTGGACGGCCCGCGCGTGCCGCACGACATCCTCAAGGTGCTCGGCGTGGAAGCGTTGTCCGATTACCTGGTCAACGAAATCCAGGACGTGTACCGGCTGCAGGGCGTGAAGATCAATGACAAGCACATCGAAGTCATTGTTCGGCAGATGCTGCAGAAGGTGGAGATCATGGAGCCGGGCGACACCACTTACCTGACCGGTGAGCAGGTGGATCGCATGGAAGTGGACGCGGAGAACGTCAAGCGGATCAAGGCCGACGAGCGGCCCGCAACCGCAATGCCGGTGTTGCAGGGCATCACGAAGGCCAGCCTGCAGACGCATAGCTTCATCAGCGCGGCGTCGTTCCAGGAGACCACGCGTGTGCTGACCGAGGCCGCGACGGCTGGCAAGACGGACCAGTTGACCGGGCTGAAGGAGAACGTGATCGTCGGGCGTTTGATCCCGGCGGGCACGGGTGCGGTGATGAACCGTCTGAAGGCGGTGGCGGCTGGGCGTGATCAGCAGCGTAGCGTGCTGAAGGACGCTGTGCCGCAGATTACTCGGGCGGCTGAGTGACGCGAGGGTAAGGAAGGCCAGGGGTTCTGCCCCTGGACCCCGCTGGGGCCTCGGCCCCAGACCCCTGGGCTTCGCCCTTTAGTTGACTGTGTGGAACGTTTGTGGGATGGCCTTCAAGGTTTGTCCATCGAACGGAGCTTGCATGCACTTTCGGTTGCTTACGGTTGCGGCAATTGTCTGGACCGCTGGTGCGCAGGCAGCTCCCACTTGGTCTCGCATCTCAAGCCCACCCGGCGGTGATCTGGGCTGCTTTGTTTTCGACCAAACTCATCCGGGCGTGACGCTGGCCGGCTCAAATGGCGGCCTGATCTATCGCAGCATCAACGGCGGTGGCAGCTGGTCACGCATCAGGGTCGGAAACATTGACGAAGAGTTTCGGGTGATAGCCCAGAGCCCTGCACAGCCGGATGTATTCTACGCGTATGGTAGTGGTTTCTCGACAACGGCCACGGGTCCGTCAGGCACCGGTCGTCTCTACATCAGTCAGGACGACGGTGTGTCGTGGGCGCCGACGGCGCATCAGCCGCCAAACGATGGGGGCAACCGTGGCCTGGGACGCGGCATGGCCATCGACCCGACCGGCCGGATCCTCGTGTTGTCGGATCGTTTCGGTGGCATTTTCCGCAGCACTAATGCAGGGCAAAGCTGGGCGGTTGTTCAGCCACATGACACAAGCCCGTTTGGTTTGGCTGCCGACCCTACGCACCCGGGCACACTCTACGTCGCGGCCTCGCATACGAACCAGGCTGGTGTGCAACGGGCGACAATCCTTAAGTCACCCGATTTCGGCGCGACCTGGTCAGTCAGCCAGCCTTCTGCCTTGACCATAGGCGGCGGGGCATCGGCTTACGCAATTGCCGTGCAGCCTGGAACGGGCACGCTCTTTGCGACCTATTTCGGTTATGATCCCACGACCTATCAGCAGGTCTACGGCGTAGCTCGAAGCATGGATGCCGGCGCGACCTGGGTCTCGGACAATGCAGGGCTGCAGACCGGATACGCATCGGGAAGCCCTTCCGGAGCAATCGTGTTTGATCCGGCTACGCCCTCGACAGTGTATCTTTCCACCGACGCCAGCAACCCAGGTTTCTACACGTCCACCGACAACGGTGATCACTGGACGCCCACCGGCGATGCGGTCCCGCTTGGCGGCGGCTACGTGGCCGCTGCACGACCGGCAACCGGCCCCTATCCTGCAGCGGTATTCGTGGGTAACCCCGGTATCGCCGTGTCCACGAACAGCGGAAAGAGCTGGACGACTGAACTCTCCGGCTTCAACCACAGCCAAATCACGGCCATAGCCGACAGTGGTAAAGCGAATGGCTATTACGCGATCGCCAGCTCCGGCGTCTACCGGACGTTAAATGGCGGCGCTACCTGGGTCCCGGCTGCGTCACTGCCTGGTTCACCCTACGGCTTGGCCGTGGACCTGACGCGCGCAACATCGCGGGTTTACGTTCTTATCAACAACACGATTTATCGCTCTAGCAACGGCGGCGATTCCTGGCTGGCCGTGAAGGTGCCTGTAGAGGCAGGTCAGACATTGCAGCGCCTGACCGTCGACTCGTCGGGCACGTTGTTCGCGACAGACTACGGACATACCGTGTACCGCTCGGCGAACGAGGGGCAAGGCTGGGCGGCCACGACGATCGGAAACGCTTCCGACACCTTCTTCGGCAGAGATTCGTTTGTCGTCAGCAAGCTCTCTGGGTCGGCCTCCGCCCCGGGCGTGGCTTACGCCAGTCTCACCAGCGGGCTGTGGGCTTCATCGGACGAAGGCACTCATTGGACGCTGGCCGTTCCGCAAAATCCGAACAATCAAGTGTATGATTTGGCCGTGTCGCACAGTGCCCCCTACACGGCGTTTGAAAGCGTCTTTGATGGGGCTCTCATGGCCAACGCGGTAGAAGAGTGGACCCCCGGAAGTGCCGGTTTTCAGGCTTTAGCGCCTCAGGCTTACACGCAGCTCCCAAACCAGTTGCTCACGGCGCCCGCCGGTAACATGGCGTTCGGAGTGTATTCGACCACGGACGTAGAACTCAGCACCGATGATTTCACGAGTTCTTCGAATATCGCGACAGCGATTGCCGCAGCTTATTCCGGTGGCTACTCGGTAGGGGCGACAACGGCCTCATCGTTGTTCATCTTTGATCAGAGCGGAAACAACTTCGTCCTCTCCTACAGTAGCCTTGCCAACTGAAAGGGGTCTGGGGCCGAAGGCCCCAGCGGGCTGGCGCAAGGGCGCCATTGGTCCGGGCCTGCGGCGCCAGGGGCAGAGCCCTTGGCCTTGCCTCCCCGTCCTTTATCTACCCTTGACACCACCCGACCACCCCCGTAGTTAACCGCTCCTCGGCCACCCCGGTTACCAACCAGGAACGGTCGTCGAATGCAGGCGCCCCAGAGCACGCGGCGCCGTCCCCCGACGAGGGTGGCCAAGGCCGTGTGCAATCATCTGGACCCGTACGGGTGGGACCTCCCACGTCGTGCGGGCTTCGTGTTTGCGGACGGCGGCAAACCTGCGGGAACACCGCAAGGCCAGACGAGACAGATGATCGGAACGAGGCCGGATGCCTACGATTAACCAGTTGATTGCGCAGGGACGTGAGCCGGCCGCCAAGCGGAACAAGGTTCCCGCTCTTGAAGGCTGCCCGCAGAAGCGCGGCGTCTGCACGCGCGTCTACACGACCACGCCGAAGAAGCCGAACTCCGCGCTGCGTAAGGTTGCCAAGGTGCGCCTGACCAACGGGTTCGAGGTCGTTAGCTACATCCCCGGCGAGGGTCACAACCTTCAGGAGCACAGCGTGGTCCTGATACGGGGCGGACGCGTGAAGGACTTGCCGGGTGTGCGCTACCACATCCTGCGCGGCGTGCTGGATACGCAGGGCCTGCCGAAGCGCCGCAAGCGTCGTTCGCTCTACGGCGCCAAGCGTCCGAAGTAAGGAGAGACACGCATGAGCCGCCGCCGCCGCGCAACCAAGCGCGAAATCCTGCCGGACGCCAAGTTCGGTGACACCGTCATCACGCGTTTCATGAACGCGCTGATGTATGACGGCAAGAAGTCCGCCGCAGAGACGATCGTCTACGGCGCGTTGGACGTGATGAAGAAGCGCGGCGGCAACGCGGCCGATCCGGTCCGCATGTTCCACGAGGCGCTGGACAACGTGAAGCCCGCTGTGGAAGTCCGCTCGCGGCGAGTCGGCGGCGCCACGTATCAGGTGCCTGTCGAGGTTCGCACCGAGCGGCGCCAGGCACTGGCGATACGCTGGCTGATCGACGCCGCGCGCAAGCGTGGTGAGCACACCATGGAAGACCGGCTGTCGAACGAGTTGTTCGATGCGGTCAACAACCGTGGGTCCGCGGTGAAGAAGCGCGAAGACACGCACCGTATGGCCGAAGCCAACAAGGCCTTCAGCCATTATCGGTGGTAGCGGGCGCTAGTAACATTGATCATACGCCCCGCGGGGCGATGGAGAGACGACGATGGGTAAGGCGAAATTCGAGCGGAACAAGCCGCACTGCAACATTGGTACCATCGGTCACGTGGACCATGGCAAGACGTCGCTGACGGCAGCCATCACCAAGGTGCTGGCGAAGTCTGGCGGGGCCACGTTCACCGCCTACGACCAGATCGACAAGGCACCGGAGGAGCGCGCCCGCGGCATCACCATCTCCACCGCCCACGTGGAGTATGAGACCGCCAACCGCCATTACGCGCACGTCGACTGCCCCGGCCACGCCGACTACGTGAAGAACATGATCACCGGCGCCGCCCAGATGGACGGCGCGATCCTGGTGGTGTCCGCCGCCGA
>CAXTCL010000213.1:0-6651 GCA_964242035.1 uncultured Acetobacteraceae bacterium
CTGCAACTGATGACCAGCAAGCCGGTGCTCTACGTGTGCAACGTGGAGGAGGCGGCCGCCGCCACCGGCAACGCGCAGTCCGAACGCGTGGCCGCACTTGCGAAGGCCGAAGGGGCGGCCTGCGTCGTTGTCTCGGCCGCCATCGAGGCCGAGGTGAGCACGCTGCCGGAAGATGACCGCGCCGAGTTCCTGGGCGGGCTCGGCCTGGCCGATAGCGGGTTGGACCGGGTGATCGGCGCCGGCTACGGCCTGCTGGGGCTCATCACCTACTTCACCTGCGGGCCGAAGGAGACGCGTGCCTGGACCATCATACGCGGCACGAAAGCACCGCAGGCGGCTGCGGTGATACACAACGATTTCGAGCGCGGCTTCATCGCTTGCGAGACGATCGCGTATGAGGATTACGTGGCTCTGCGCGGCGAGGCTGGGGCGAAGGATGCAGGGCGCATGCGCGTGGAAGGGCGAGAGTACGTGGTGAAGGACGGCGACGTGCTGTTGTTCCGCTTCAACGTCTAGAGGAAACAAGTCCCGCCTCCGCAAGCGCACGCCTCTGCAGAACCTGACAAGGCCTGGACGCAGGCGACAGGAGCCTTCCTTTCTTGCCGAAAGACTCCATCGACCTGCCGATGCCGTCCTTCCTGATGCCCCCGGCCGAACGCTGGCATCCCGAGCGCGTCTCGAGCGCCGCGCTCTGGCAGATGGAACTCGCCGTCAAGCGCATCTTCTTCGAACGGCGCACCGTCCGCCTGCGTGCTTTGGAAAACGTGTTCGTGGCACAGGAAGGATTGGTGATCCATCCTGATCTGACGCTGGAGACATCCACCATACGCCAGCATACGCAGGCCGAGATCGACTCTGCGCGCGAGTCCGTGCGACTCTGCCAGGAGATCGGTGCCGTGCCGCGTATCCTGGGCGACGTGGTGCTGTGCCGCCGGCCAGGCACCGGCAATTACGGACATTTCCTGGTGGAGATGCTGCCCATCGCCTACGCCGCCGCACAGCATTGGCCCGGGCCCGCCCGCTTCATGATACAGCAGGTGGACGGCGCATTGGCGGCCGTGATGCGGGCGTGTTTCGACCGGCTCGGCATACCGGAAAACCTGCGTATCGAGGCCGGCCGCACGCCGGTGCTCGTCCAACGACTCATCATCGTCGAAGGCCTGACCGACCACGGATCCTACATCGCCCCGTTTGCCATCGAGTGCCTGGACCGGATCGCCGCGCACATCCCGGCCGCGTTGGACACGAAGCTGTTCGTAACCAGAGGAGCCGCTGCGTCCCGCCGGCTGCTCGGCGAGGACAGGATATTGCAACGCGCGGCGGCGTCCGGCTTCGCCTGCCTTGCACCGGGCGCCATGGAGTTCGCGGCGCAGGTTGCCGCGTTCAAGGGCGCACGCCGTATCGTGGGCGTGATGGGCGCCACGCTGTCCAACCTGGTGTTCGCGCAGCGCGGCGCCGAAGCGATCGTGCTGTCGCCTGCCAACATGCCGGACACGTTCTTCTGGTTCATCTGCGGCCTGCGCGGCGTGCGCATGATCGATCTGCGGTGCGAAAGCGTTTCGCGCGACGCGGACGATCCCGGCTGGAACGGTGACGTGACGCTGGATGCGGCCGACGCAGACGCCATCTTCAGCCGTGAGGAGACGCCGGCGGACACTCCCGACATCGCAGGCCTGTTCGACCCGGCCTACTACGTTGCGAATTGCGGCGCCGATTTCCCGCCAGATGCCGACCCGCTGGAACATTACTGCACGATCGGCTGGCGCGATGGCTGCGATCCTTCGCGGCGGTTTTCGACCATGCGTTATCTTGCTGCAAACGAGGACGTGTCTCGCAGCGGCAGCAACCCGCTGCTGCATTATATCGAGCACGGGATGGCGGAGGGGCGTTCGCCTTGGCCCTAAGGAAGAAAGGCCTTCTTTTTTGAAAAAAGAAGCAAAAAACTTTTGGTCCCTGTCGGCGAGTGCTGAAACAGTCGTCGACAGGGAGGAAAAGTTTTCTAGTCCTTTTTTTCAAAAAAGGACTGCTTGCTTCCTGGCTAAGCCTCTAAACTTCCAGGAGCCCTGTTACCCACCATAGCCAGCAGCTCCCGCCGCGTGGACGGATCATCGCGGAACGCGCCGAGCATGCGGCTCGTCACCATGCTGACGCCCGTCTTGTGCACGCCGCGCGTGGTCATGCACTCGTGCGCCGCCTCGATGATCACTGCGGTGCCGCGCGGCAGAAGCACGTCGTTTATCGTGTTGCATATCTGCGCAGTGAGCTTCTCCTGAATTTGTAGGCGATGCGCATACGCGTCCACCACGCGGGCCAGCTTGCTTATGCCCACCACGCGGCGGTCCGGCAGGTACGCCACGTGCGCGCGGCCGATAATCGGCACCATGTGGTGCTCGCAATGGCTCTCCAACCGTATGTCACGCAGCAGAACGATCTCGTCGTAGCCCTCCACCTCCTCGAAGGTGCGCTCCAGCATGGCAACCGGGTCTTCCTGGTAGCCGCGAAAAAACTCAAGGTAGGATTTGGCCACGCGCTTTGGCGTGTCGCGCAGGCCCTCGCGGCCGGGGTCGTCGCCGGCCCAGCGTATCAGGGTGCGTATGGCCGATTCCGCTTCCTCGCTGGTGGGACGCGCCTGGCTGGCGGTGTCCGTGGGCTGGGGTTTCGGCGGGCTGGCTTCGTTCAATTGCGCGCGCTTCCTGATCGTTGCGGCATAGGTGGGGTGGAAGGCGGGCGCGGCAAGCGAAGGAAGGCAACGCCTTCTTTTTTGAAAAAAAGAAGCAAAAAACTTTTACTACCCCGCATCTGCACCAGTCGGCATTCTCAGGAGATACCAAGGCCGCTGCAGCGTCGGAGTAGTAAAAGTTTTTTGCTTCTTTTTTTCAAAAAAGAAGGCCTTGCCTTGCCTCAGTGCAGCCGCCCCGGCTGATGCGGCGAGTCCAGGCTGAACGCCGGCACCGCCACGTCGAACGCCTCGCCGCCAGGCGCGGCCAGCGCCACAGCCGGCCCCGCCCCGTGCGCCACCATGTGGTACCAGCCGACCATGAAGCCGGAGGGCGTCTCCAAAGGCGTGCCGGAGGTGTATTCGAACGCCTCGCCCGGCTCCAGCACCGGCTGTTCGCCCACCACGCCGTCGCCTTGTACGCGGAACATGCGGCCGGTGGCGTCGGTGATCTCCCAGGTGCGGCGCAGGAGCTGCACCGTCTCGCGGCCGCGGTTCTCGATCGTCACGCGGTAGGCCCAGACGTAGCGGTGCGCGTCCGGCTCGGACTGGTCTTCCAGGAAGAATGCCGCCACCCGCACGTTGATGCCGCGGGTGAGGGCGGCGTATTCGCGCGGCTTGCTCATTCTGCGGCCTGCCGCAGGGCGCTCGCGTGCAGCGCGCCGGCGATGTCGTCCTGCAGGTCGGCCAGGTCCTCCAGCCCCACCGAAAGGCGAACCACGCCGTCGGTGATGCCGAGGCGCGCGCGTTCCTCGGCGCCGATGCGCATGTGCGTGGTGGTGGCAGGGTGGGTGACCATGCTACGTGCGTCGCCGAGATTGTTGCTGATGGCGATCAGCCGCAGCGCGTTGCAGAAGCGGAAGGCCGCCTGTTTGCCGCCAGCCAGCTCGAAGGTGACGAGCGTGCCGCCGGCGGTCATCTGGCGCATCGCCAGCGCGTGCTGCGGATGGTCGGCTCGTGCGGGATACCACACGCGGGCGATTTCCGGGGCGTTGGCCAGGTAGTCGGCCAGGGCGGCGGCGCGGGCGCAGGCGGCATCCACGCGCAGGCTCAGTGTCTCCATGCCCTTCAGCAGCGTCCAGGCGTTGAAAGGCGAGAGCGACGGGCCGGTGTTGCGCACGAAGGGCTGCAGCGTCTCCTCGATCCATTTCCGCCGGCCGAGCACGGCGCCGCCCAGCACGCGGCCCTGGCCGTCTATGTGCTTGGTGGCGGAGTACACCACCACGTCGGCGCCCAGCTCCAGCGGGCGCTGCAGCAACGGGGTGGCGAACACGTTGTCCACCACCACCAGCGCGCCGGCGCCGTGCGCCAGGTCCGCCACGGCCTGAATGTCGACGATGTCCAGCATCGGGTTGGACGGCGTCTCCAGCAGCACGAGTTGCGCGGGTTGGCTCAGCGCCGCGCGCCAGCCGTCCATGTCGCCGGCATCGACGAATTCATAGGTGATGCCCATGCGCGGCAGCAGGGTGGAGACGATCCAGTGGCAGGACCCGAACAGCGCCCGGCTGGCCACCACGCGGTCTCTGCTGCGCAGATGGGACAGCATGGTGGCGTTCACCGCGGCCATGCCTGTGGCCGTGGCGCGGCACGCCTCCGCACCTTCCAGCACCGCCATACGCCGTTCGAACGCGGCAACCGTCGGGTTGCCGAAGCGGGAATACTGGTAGTGCGTCACCTCGCCGGCGAAGGTGGCCTCGGCCTGCTCGGCGTCGTCATAAACGAAGCCGGAGGTGAGGAAGACCGCCTCGCTGGTCTCGCCATAGGGGGTGCGCTCGGTTTCGCCGTGTATCAGCGTGGTGGCGGGGCGGTACGTCATGGTGCACTGGGCTCCTTCGATAAGGGCCCGACCTGGGGTAGCCGGCGAGCGTGTCGCCGGGCCTTTTTAGCGCGCTTGTTTAACCTCGCCGCAAGCCGGCCGGACAAATCGCGAGGGACACCGAGTTTGGGTGCGGGGTCAGGGGGGGTCAAGAAAGGAAGGCCTTCTTTTTTTGAAAAAAGAAGCAAAAAACTGTTGGTCCCGGTCGGGAAGTGCTGAAGCAGCCGCCGACAGGGAGCAAAAGTTTTTTGGTCCTTTTTTTCAAAAAAGGACTGCTTGCCTTCCTTCCTACCCTTGCCTGCGCTACGCTCCTCGCCGCGCGGGTGTAGTTCAATGGTAGAACGGCAGCTTCCCAAGCTGCATACGTGGGTTCGATTCCCATCACCCGCTCCACCTAGCCCGCCAGCCCCGACGCCAGCGCCTCCACCACCAGGCGCACCTGGCCGCGCATCGCCTCCAGCTCCATCGGCTGCACCGTGCCGTCCAGGCCCAGCGCCACCATGCCGTGCACGGCGGCAAACACCGTGCGCGCCAGCAGCGCGCACGCTTCCGCCGACAAACCGGGCCGAAGCTGGGCCAGCGGGCGCTCCACGTGCTGGAACAGCGCCGCCTGCCGCGCCGCAAAGGCCGGCGTGAGTGGCTGCCCATCCGTGCCGCGGTGCTGGAACACCGCGGCCCAGCGTTTCCTGTGGGCGACGGCATAGTCCAGGTAGGCGTCGGACAGGGCGAGGAGCTGGTTTGCCGGCTTCTTGCGCGGACGCATGGCGAGCAGGGCGGCGCCGATCGCATCCAGCGTGCGGCCGTTCACCTCCAGTACCAGAGCGTCCAGGTCCGGGTACACCTGGTAGATGGCACCCACGGCACAGCCGGCCGCCTCGGCCAGGGCACGGGCGCGCAGGGCGTCCAGGCCATGCGCGTCGATGACCGCTTCGGCTGCCTCGACCAGGCGCGCCCGAAGGCCGTCCATCCGCTTCAGGGTTTTTTCTGAACGGTGTTCAGTTTTTTCTTGAACTGTGTTCAAGGGAGGTGTATCTCCGGGTTGAACGGTGTTCATACAGGAGGTTCACGGTGCTGAAAACACTTGTCACATTGATGCGCGGGTCCCAGGCGGCAGCGGCCGAACAGCTCGCAGACCAGCACGCGCTGCTGCTGCTGGACCAGCAGATGCGCGACGCCGCCGCCACCTTGGCACACGCGCAGCGCGCGCTCGCCGTGGCGCTGGCCGAGGATGCGCAGGAGGCCAGGCGCGGCACGGTGCAGCAGGAGCGCGCGGCTGCACTGGAGCAGCGGGCGCGCGCGGCCCTGGCCGCAGGCAGCGAGGCGATGGCTGGGGAGGCCGCCGAGGCGATCGCCACGCTGGAGACCGAGCACGCGGCCGGCCAGCAGGCGCGCGCCCTGTTCGCCACGGAGATCGCCCGCCTGCGCGGCTACGTGGCCGACAGCGAGCGCCGCCTGGCCGAGCTGGGTCGCGGCCGGCGCTTGGCCCGCGTGGCCGAAGCGGTGCGCATCTCCCGCCGCGGCACGATAGAGCCCGCCGGTGCGCAGCTTTGCACCTTGTCCGAGGCGGAGGCGACGCTGGCCAGGCTGCGCGGCCGCCAGGAAAACGCGGCCGAGGCCAGTGACGCACTGGCAGGCGCCAGCGCCGCTGCCAGGCCGGAGACGATCGACAAACGCATGGAGGCGGCCGGCTTCGGCCCCGCCACGCGCCCCACGGCCGCGAGCGTGCTCGCCCGGCTGAAACTTTCCCTCACCGAAGGAGCCAACACATGAAGCCGATACAGACCGAAACCCACGCGCCAGCCTGGGTCTTCTTCACCTACGCCTCGTTCGCCGCCTCCCTCATCTTCATGCTCGGCGGCATCTGCGCGCTGCCGATTGACCTGTGGATGCGGGCGTTCCTGTTCGTGGGCGCGCTGATGGTGGTGCAGTCCTCCATCACGCTGACGAAGACGCAGCGCGACGTGCATGAGGGCGCGCGCTTCATCAACCGGATCGAGGATGCGCGTACGGAGAAGCTGCTGATGGAGGCGGGGAGGTAGGCAAGGAAGCAAAAAACTTACGGTCCCTGTCGGGGAGTGCTGAGGCAGCCGCCGACAGGGAGCAAAAGTTTTTTGGTCCT
>CAXTCL010000214.1:0-6614 GCA_964242035.1 uncultured Acetobacteraceae bacterium
GGCCTTCTTTTTCGAGAAAAAGAAGCAAAAAGCTTTTGTCTGCGCTGTCGCGGACTTTCCAAAGTCCCGCGACAGCGGACCCAAAAGTTTTCGGTTCTTTTTTTCAAAAAAGACTGCTTGCTTACTTGCTCTTGACCACTTCCTCAGCCGCGGCCTTGTCCAGGGCCTTCGCCTCGTCAATCAGGAACTTGCCCTCTTCCTTGTTCCCATGGGCCAGCTCTTCCATTCCCTCGCTGGCCAGGTTGCGCGCCTCCTCGGCCCGGTCCGGCAGGTGCACTTCGTGCGGCTTTGCGTCGTCCATCGCGGTCGCTCCTCACTCAAATTGACCCGCCAACAACTAGAATCCCGCCCGGACGGTTCCTGTGCTCGCGTTCTCGTGGTTGGCCAGCAACTTCTTACCTTGCGAAATCGTTCCACCAGCCGCCCGAGGGTCGGGACGGCAGAGATTTTGGGTGCAGGATTTGGCCAAGGTACGCGTAGCACTTGTGGGGGTAGGTAACTGCGCGTCATCCCTGGTCCAGGGCATCACTTTCTACGCCGGCGCTGACCCTGCCGACCGCGTGCCCGGCCTGATGAACGTGACGCTCGGCGGCTACCACGTGGGCGACGTGGAGGTGGTGGCCGCCTTCGACATCTCGGACACCAAGGTCGGCCAGGATTTGGCGACCGCCATAGGCGCCGCGCCCAACAACACGCGAACCTTTGCCAGCGTCGCCGCCACGGGGGTCATCGTCCAGCGCGGCCCCACACTGGACGGCCTGGGCCGCTACGTGCGCGATGTGGTGCACGAAAGCGCCGCCGCGCCGGTGGACGTCGCGGCCGCCCTGCGCGAAGCCGGCGCCGAGATCGTGGTCTCCTATCTGCCGGTTGGCTCCGAACAAGCCACACATTATTACGCCGAACAGGCGCTGGCGTCCGGCTGCGGCTTCGTCAACTGCGTACCTGTGTTCATCGCATCCGACCCCGCCTGGCGCGCCCGCTTCGAAGCCGCCGGCCTGCCGATCCTGGGCGACGACATAAAGAGCCAGGTGGGTGCCACCATCATCCACCGCGTGCTGGCAAATCTGTTCCGCGAGCGCGGCGTGCGCGTGGACCGCACCTACCAGCTCAATTTCGGCGGCAATACCGATTTCATGAACATGCTGGAGCGCGAAAGGCTGGAATCGAAAAAGCTGTCGAAGACCCGCGCCGTCACCAGCCAGCTCGCCGAACACCTCTCCGACCGCGACGCGCATGTGGGGCCTAGCGACTACGTGCCCTGGCTGGAAGACCGCAAATGGTGTCACATACGCATCGAAGGCACCACGTTCGGCGACACGCCGCTGAATTGCGAACTGAAATTGGAAGTGTGGGACTCGCCCAATTCCGCCGGCGTGGTGATCGACGCGATACGCTGTGTGAAGCTGGCGATGGACCGTGGTGTGGGTGGCGCGCTGGTTGGGCCTTCGAGCTATTTCATGAAGTCGCCGCCGGAGCAGTTCGACGACCATGAGGCGCGGCTACGTACTGAGGCGTTTGTGGAAGGCAAGTGAAGCAAGCAGTCCTTTTTTGAAAAAAAGGACCAAAAAACTTTTTCTACCCCGCATCTGCACCAGCCGGCCGCACCAAGCCACACCGAAGCCGCGGCAGCGTCGCAGTAGTAAAGGTTTTTGCTTCTTTTTTTCAAAAAAGAAGGCCTTCCTTCCTTCCCGGAGCACCCACGTGCCCACCACACGCTTCCACCTGATCCGCCACGCCAGCACCAACGCCGTCGGTCATACCCTGTCCGGCCGCAGCCCAACTCCGCTGAACGCACACGGCCAGGCAGAAGCCGGGCACCTTGCCGAAGGTCTGGCGGGCACCGCGGCGGACGCGATTTTCAGCAGCCCGCAGGTGCGCACGCTGCAGACGGCGCAGGCGATCAGCCAAGTGCTCTGCTTGGAACCCCAGGCGGAGGCGGGCTTGGACGAGGTGGATTTCGGCCCCTGGACTGGCCAGGCGTTTAGCCAACTCGATGGCCGTCCCGACTGGGCGCTGTGGAACACGCATCGCAGCCTCGCGCCTCCGCCGGGAGGCGAGACGATGCTGCAGGCGCAGGCGCGTGCCGCCGCCGTCCTGGCGCGCCTGCACGCGCAATCCCCAGGCGGCAGCTTCATCCTGATAAGCCACGCAGACATCCTGAAAGCGATCCTCGCCTGGGCGCTCGGCCTGCCGATCGACCTGATGCAGCGGCTGGAGGTCTCGCCGGCCTCGCGGAGTTTGCTCGTCCTCAGTGATGCGGGCGTGCAGGTCGGATATATAAACCGGCTGTCCTGAGGCGAGGGACGGCGGCAGTCCTTCTGCGAGGATGGCAGTGTGCCCTCGCCAGACCCGAACGTTCAGCACCCGCCGACAGGAACCAAAACTTTTTTGCTTCTTTTTCAAAAAGAAGCCCTTTTTTGACCCTTCGCGAAACGACCAAGGCGTGTGAACTCCACGTTGACACAGCCCGCCGTGGCCGCTACGTGATCGCAAATGAGAGTTATTCGCAACTACGCCATCGCCACGGCCCTGGGCGCCTGGAGCACGCAGGCCCTCGCAGCACCACCTCCGCTATCGGTCCCCAGCAGCACGGACCAGGCGAACCCGGATGGCCAGGGCTATTCCGGCTTCCTGAGCGACCTGTCGCGCACCAACTTTCTGTTGGGTGACCTGTTCGGCATACGCACGGTGCTGGCCAGATACGGCATCTCGCTCGCCGTGCAGGAGACCAGTGAAGTGCTGGGCAACGTCACCGGCGGTGTGCACCGCGGCGCCGACTATGACGGCCTGACCCAGGCGATCATGCAGCTCGACACGCAGCGCGCCTTCGGCTGGTACGGCGGCCTGTTCAACATAAGCGCGCTGCAGATACACGGGCGGAACCTCAGCACGGACAACCTGCTCAGCCTGCAGACCTCGAGCGGCATCGAGGCCGACCGCTCCACCCGCCTGTGGGAAGCCTGGTACGATCAGAAATTCCTCGACGAGGACCGTGCCGACATCAAGCTCGGCCAGCAGAGCGTGGACCAGGAGTTCATCTACAGCCCGAACGCCGCGTATTTCGTCAACACGTCGTTCGGCTGGCCGCTGGTGCCCTCGGTGGACCTGCCTGGCGGCGGGCCCGCCTATCCGCTGTCGGACCTGGGCGTGCGGCTGCGCTACCGTCCGATCAACGCGCTGACCATCCTGGCCGGCGTGTTCAACGGCAACCCGGCGCCCACCACGGACGGAGACCCGCAACGCGCGGACGCCTCCGGCACCAGCTTCCCGCTGAACGGCGGCACGCTGACCTTCGTGGAGCTGCAATACGCCTATCCGGCGGTGGGCGCGCTCGTCTATCCGGGCGAGGGCGCGCCGCTGGGCCACACCTACCGCGTCGGCTTCTGGTACGACAGCGAGCGCTTCTCCGACCAGCGCGCCGACACCGGGGGCAACCTGCTCGCCTCGGCCGCCAGCAGCGGCAACCCGGCGCAGCACCGCGGCGACTACTCGATATATGCGGTGGCCGACCAAATGGTGTGGCGCGATTCTGGCAACCCGAACCGCTCCGTCAGCGTGTTCGGCCGCATCATGGGCACGCCGGAGGCCGACCGGAACCTGGCCGATTTCAGCCTGAACGCCGGCGTGGTGTATCACGCGCCGTTCCGCGGTCGTAACACTGACACGGTGGCCCTCGGCATGGGGTTCGCCCATGTCAGCCACGCGGTGACCGCGTTCGACCGCGATGTGGCGGCCGCACAGCCGGATGTGTACACGCCGGTGCGCACCAGCGAGACGTATGTGGAGGCCACCTACCAATACCAGGTCCATCCCTGGTGGCAGCTGCAGCCGGACCTACAATATGTGTTCAATCCAGGCGGTGGGCTGGCCGATCCAGCGGATCCTGCGCGCAAGGTGGGTAGCGAGTTCGTGCTTGGCCTGCGCACGAATATATTGTTTTGAGGACGCGTGAGATGACAGCAAGCAAGGCCTTCTTTTTTGAAAGAAAGAAGCAAAAAACTTTTACTACCGGCGCCTGCGGACACCAACGCGCCCGCCTCAAAACGTGCGCGCACGCATCGACGTCGTCAGTAGTAAAAGTTTTTTGCTTCTTTTTTTCAAAAAAGAAGGTCTTGCTTTCTTTCCTTGTGCTGGCCTCCCCGGCCTACGCCGACCAGCCAGCCGGCTTCCTGGAAACCGTGCACCGCCACGCCACACTCACCTCCACGGTCACCGATAACGGTGACCTGAACCCCTACGCCGTGGTCGTTTCCCCTGTCACTGCCGGCAAGATCGCCAAAGACGACGTGCTGGTCGACAATTTCAACAACATCTCCAACCTGCAGGGCACCGGCACCACGATCGTGGGTTTCCGGCCGTCCACGCGTGACACGTACCTGTTTGCCAAGCTGCCGCAGCATCTGCCGCAGTGTCCGGGCGGCATCGGGCTGACCACCGCGATGGCGGTGCTGAAATCGGGCTGGGTGGTGGTGGGCAGCGCGCCGAGCCGGGACGGCACCACGGCGACGAAGGGCGACGGCTGCCTGGTGGTGCTCGATTCCTCCGGCCGGTTCGTCACCGCCTGGGCCGGGCCGAACATCAACGACCCTTGGGGTAACATGGGCATCGACGACCGGGGTGCGACGGCGACCCTGTTCGTCAGCATGGCGGGCTTCGGCGTGCCTGGGCCGGGCGTGCTGGACCCTGCGACCGGCCTGCCGATCGTGGTGAAGAAGTCGATCGTGCTGCGGCTGGGCCTGGTGATCGCGGACGGCAAGCCGCCGGTGCTGGCCAGCCAGACCGTGGTGGGCAGCGGCTTCGCGCAGCGCGCGGACCGCGACAACTTCCTGCTCGGGCCGACGGGTATCGTGCTGGCGCCCGACGGCACGCTGTATGTGACGGACGGGCTGGACAATCTGATCGCCGCGATCCCTGACGCGCTGACCCGCACAACCAGTGCCGGCACTGGGCGTGTGGTGACGCAAGGGGGGCTGCTGTCCTGGCCGCTGGCCATGGCGCTGTCGCCGCAGGGCCATCTTTTGGTGTGCAACGGCAAGGATGGGCGCCTGGTGGAGGTTGATCCTGCGGCCGGCAAACAAATCTATGCGCAATGGATCAATAACGACCAGGCGCAGTCGCCCCCGGGCAATGGCGACCTGTTCGGCATTGCCATGACGCCGGACGCCAAGGGGTTCTATTACGTGATGGACGACGTGAACACGCTGATGCGGGCTGGCGGGCGGTGACTGGCTGCCCGATGGCTTCGCGCCGCGGCTTCCTGGGCGCCACCGCCGGCCTGGCTGCTGCGGCGGCTGCGTTGCGTCCGGCGGCGGCGCAGAACGCCACGCGCGACACGCCTGATCCGTTCGTGGCGTTCCACGGCGCCCACCAGGCCGGCATCACCACGCCGCAGCAGGCGCACACCTATTTCGCCGCGTTCGACCTGACCACGGCCAAGCGCCAGGACGTCCAGGCCTTGCTCGCGCGCTGGACGGTAGCGGCCGCGCGCCTGTGCGCCGGCCAGCCGGCCGACGGCGATTCCGGCGACGTGGCCGGCATGGCGCCCTCCCGCCTGACGCTGACCTTCGGCTTCGGCCCGACCCTGTTCACCAAGGACGGGCAGGACCGCTTCGGCCTGGCGGCGCACCGCCCGCCGGCGCTGGCCGATTTGCCGCACTTCACCGGTGACCAGCTGCAGCCCGCGCGCAGCGACGGCGATCTCAGCGTGCAGGCCTGCGCCGAGGACCCGCAGACCGCCTTTCACGCCGTCCGCCAGCTCGCCCGCCTGGCCTACGGCGTGGCCGACATACGCTGGGTGCAGGCCGGCTTCATCCCGCAGCCCGAAGCGCAGACGCCGCGCAACCTGATGGGCTTCCGCGACGGCAGCAACAATGCCAACCCCGCCGTGCCCATGGACATGGACGCGGTGGTGTGGGCCGGCGCCGAGGGACCCGCCTGGATGGCGGGCGGCACCTACCTGGTCGCGCGCCGCATACGCATCGCGCTGGAACACTGGGACCGCACCCCGGTCGCCTTCCAGGAGGCGACGATGGGCCGCACCAAGCCGGAGGGTGCCGCCATCGGCGCCCACCACGAGCACGACCCGGAGGATTTCGCCGCCGAGGACGCCGACGGCAACCCGGTCATAGCCGAGAACGCCCACATACGCCTGGCAAGTGCGGCTTCCACCGGCGCGCGCATCTTCCGCCGCGGCTACAGCTACAATGACGGCGTGAGCTTCACCGCCGAGCGCTGGCCGCCCTGGCGCCAGGCGATGGAATACGATGCGGGGTTGCTTTTCCTGGCCTACCAGAAGGATCCGCGCGCCCAGTTCAGCAAGATATTCGACCGCATGGCGAAGTTCGACATGCTGAACCAGTTCGTGACGCATACGGCCAGCGGGTTGTTTGCTGTGCCGCCCGGGGTGGCTCCGGGCGGGGTTATTGGGGGCTCGTTGTTTGTCTAGGCTAGGCAAGGAAGCAAGCAGTTCTTTTTTGAAAAAAGAACCAAAAATTTGACTCCGCTGTCGGGGAACGTTGAAACGCGCGCCTCAACGACGCGCACCCGACAAGACAAAAGTTTTTTGCTTCTTTTTTTCAAAAAAGAAGGCCTTGCTTGCCTTACTGCAAAATCGG
>CAXTCL010000215.1:0-6590 GCA_964242035.1 uncultured Acetobacteraceae bacterium
TGCCAGCGCGGACGCAACCTGCCCCGGCGGCCGTCTGGCACCAACCGCCTTGGGCGTCGACTCACAAAACCAAACGAAGAACGCGTGCGTCCTCGCACTCGCAGCAGCCCAGTGCGGCAGAAGGCACCCAGACATTCGAAAACAGCGTCAGGACAAAAGTTTTTTGCTTCTTTTTTTCAAAAAAGAAGGCCTTGCTTCCTGTTGCAAAAGTCCGCCTTAACGCGGGTTAACATCACCGGCTTTTCAAAGATCCCAGTTCCCAGCGTTTCCTGTTCGAAAAAGCAGGCCGCGCCTATCCTTGCAGAAAGAACCGCAGCATCTCCCCGGAAGCATCCGGCCCGTCAGGCTGCGTATAGCTCCCGGCCGCACTCCCTCCGCTCCAAGCATGTCCCGCCCCATGCACCACCCAGCGCTCCACAATCGCCCGCCCGCCCGTCTCACGCTCCACCCAGCGCGTATAAGCCAGCCCGCCGGGCACCTGTCCTTCCTCCCGCAGCACGCGCCCGCCGCCGGAAACCTGCTCGGCCGCCAGCTCCCCGTTGCGCGGGCTCACCGTATGATCGCGGTCGCCATGGAACACGATCGTGCGCATCGCGTGCCGCCCCCGCCCGGCATGCCCCTGCCGCATCGCCGAAAGCGCGCCCATCACGTCGGACGCCGCCCCGCAGGCCAGCCCGGAATGTATGCCCACCGCGGCGAACAGCTCGGGATACGCGGCCCCCAGTATCGCCGCCTGCGCACCGCCCGCCGAAAGCCCGGCCACGAACACCCGCCTGGGGTCCACGCCATGCGTCGCCATCACCTCGCGCGTCATGCCGGCCAGCAGCGACGCCTCGCCGCCCTCGCGGGCCTGGTCCGCCGGGTTGAACCAGTTCCAGCAGCGCTGGGAATTGGCGCCCGCCACCTGCACAGGGTACAGCACCAGCGCTCCGGCGCGGGCCGCCAGCGCGTTCATCCGCGTACCCGCCGCAAAATCCTCCGCCGTCTGCGTGCATCCGTGCAGCATCACCAGCAGAGGCGGCCTCGCACCGTGCACCTCCGGCACAAACAGCCGATACGGCCGAGTGCCTGCTGCGCCGCTATAGGTTCCCTGGCCGAACCGACCGCCTTCGGCAAGCGCGCCATCGGCCTGGGGCGGCGTCGCCTGGCCGCGGTGGAGCAGCCTGGCGACAAGCCCGGCCGGCATGTCGCCCAGCCCTGCCCGTTTCAGGGAGGCGCTCACCAGGTCGCCTGCCGATGGCAGGCCCAGACCGCGCGTGCGCAGCAAATGTTTCAGGAAGGGCGAACTCACCGCCCCACCAACGCTGGCTGGCGGGTGGGAAAGGCGGCACGGCCAAGTCGGGCAACTCGGCCGTGCCAGGCGCCGCAACGGGTGAGAGTTACGAACGCGTAACTACGATTAACCGTTTGCGCAGACATTACCAGCAGGAAAGTTACCAATTTTTGCAACTCCGCCATGTGCAAACCGAGCTGCCCGGTTGCGGTCCTCGCCCGAAACCGGCTCCGCAATCCAGCCGAGCTCCCGCATAGTCCCTGTGCGACGCTCCGGCTGCGCTTCATCTGTCACCCACTTTGTTTAACTCCAGCCAAGCCGCCGCCCGATCGCCACGCGCTGATCGGGCTGACCACTATATATGCTGCAGCGCAGCAAATACATCGCCTGCCTGCAACGGCGCTGTCGGGGATGCCGGCCGCGGCCCGGATGCAACCAGCCATGGGCGACGACAGGGGCGTAGAGGACCACTGGTGGGCGAATGAGGTCGCCTGCCCTGCTAATCGCGCCGGCAAGCTATCTGCATCCACGCAGGAACGGCAAATTTACCACATCCTTACAAAAGCGCGATTTAGCCCTGCCATTCTTGAAAACGATATGGTAACAATAATTATTAAGACGACACGTTCCGCGTTCGAACCAGAATTCATTGCGGCATTGGCATCCAAATGGACCAGATAGCACCCATCAACAACGTATTTCCGGCCGAGCCGGTCCTCCAGGCGGTCCGCGCGGGCAAGAGTGCGGCTGTACAGCTCGCTCCGGGACAGACGTTGTCTCCCGCGGACATCGCCGCCGCGCTGGACATCAGCAATGTGCGCTTCCTTGCCGCAGGCAAACCGCATGACCTGGTGTCGTTCGCGGACCAGATCTCCTCTGGCGCCGCGGCGGACGGCAAGGCCGGCCGTGACGAAGCCTTCAAGGTGCTGACGACCGTCGATGCGAAGACCAAGTCCATCGTGCTCGTGATCACCGACGCGAACACGCTGTCGTCCGAAGCCACGCTGCAGTTCCTTGCCAACGCGATGTCGATTCAGCGCCGGCTTTGCCTGGTCCTGATCGGGCACGGCACGCTGGAGGGCATCGTGATGTCCCCCCTGCTAGCGCCGGTGCGCAAACGTTTCGTCTTCCTCGCCGTGCAGCCCGCCCCCGAATCGCCGCCCGATGCGGACATCCTCGCCTTGGCGGCACCCCTCGCGATGCAGGTGATCCAGACCCAGCCCGGGCCGGCAGAGGCCGGCGGCAGACGGTTTCCAATCATCCCGATCGCGGCCGGCGCCGGCGCACTCGCCGTGCTGGGCGCTGGCTTCCTGCTCTGGCCGAGATCCTCCCCGCTTCCGGCACCCTCGCCGCAGGCTGCGGCATCCACGCAGGCCGCGCCGAAGCCGGTGGCCAGCATCGCCGTCCCGCCGCCCAGGCCGGCGGCGCCTGCCCCAACCATCGCCGCGCCGCCCAAGGTCATCGTCGCCGCACTGCCGGCGCCGAAACCGGCCCCGCCGCCGCTCCAGCTTCCGGACATGGTGAAACTCCCCACCGGCGCCTTCCGGATGGGCAGCACGCTGGACCGGTCGGAGGCCCCCGTGCACCTGGTCAACGTGCCGCCTTTCGCGATCGCGTCGCACACCGTCACGGTGCAGATGTGGGCAGCCTGCGTCCAGGCCGGCGCCTGCAAGCCGGCCGGCCAGGGCGCACCCGACGCGCCAGTGACAAACGTGAGCTGGGACGACGCAAACCTCTACGCCGCGTGGCTGTCCAGCGCGTCCGGCACCCGCTACCGCCTGCCCACGGAGGCGGAGTGGGAGTACGCCGCCCGCGCCGGCTCTGCCGCCCGCTATGCCTGGGGCGACACCATGCTGGCCGGCCACGCGGCCTGTGCCGATTGCGGCGCCGGCCACACCACCCAGGCCCCGGCAGCCACCGCGTTCCCCGCCAACGGCTTCGGCCTCTACGGCATGGGCGGCGGCGTGGAGGAATGGGTGCAGGATTGCTGGCACAAGAACTACGACGGCGCGCCAGCCACGGCACCGCGCGCGTGGGACACCCCTGGATGCTCGGTGCGCGTGCTGCGCGGCGGCTCCTGGGAGAACAAGGCGGCCGACATTCGCACCGCCAGCCGTGACTCGTACGACGCCTCGGTCCGCTACCCCACCCACGGCTTCCGCCTGGTACGCGCCGACGCGGCCGTCATCGTAAAACCGATTTCTGGAAAGTCCTGATCATGCTGAGACGTAGCCTGCTCGCCGGCCTGTCGCTGCTGCCTTTGGCGCGAGCGTTTCCCGCACGCGCCACGGCGTCGGCGCCTGACGCCTACCTGTATTTCATCTGGCCGCAGAACGCCGAGCGGATACGCGGCGCGTTCTGGTGCCGCTTCGGCCTGCGCGGCATGGGGGTCACCCACGCCGGCGACCCGATGGCCAACATGGGCCACCACCACCTGCTTGTTGACATCGACGAGATGCCCAAAGCCGGCGAGCCGATCCCGGCCGATAAGAACCACCTGCATTTCGGCAAGGGCCAGACGGAAGCGCGCATCGACCTGCCGCCGGGCGAGCACACGCTGCAGCTCGTGCTCGGCGACGCGAACCACATGCCGTTCGATCCGCCTGTCATGTCCAAGAAGATCAGGATTGTGATTACCTGAAGGCACGGCAAGGCAAGGCAAGCAGTCCTTTTTTGAAAAAAAGGACCAAAAACTTTTGCTCCCTGTCGGCGGCTGACGGATAGGCGCGCGACAGCGGACCAAAAGTTTTTGCTTCTTTTTTTCAAAAAAGAAGGCCTTGCTTGCCTTCCTTCGACCAATCCCCGCTCCCCATCGACCGAACCCCGCGCACTGGGATCCAACCAACGCTACAATCGGCCAATGGACACCCCAACAGCCGACACGCACGGCGTCCCCCTCGTCGGCGCGCGCCTCGCCTCGCTCTCCATCGTCGGCTTCTGGCTGTTCTACTTCGTCATGAACACCCTGCGCAGCTGCGTCGCCGGCGGCGACGGCCAGCTCGGCCACCTGGGCCGGCGCGCGGCGGTGAGCTGCATAGGCATGGCGCTCAGCTTCGTCCTCTACGTCATCCTGCGTCCGCTGGACCGTTTCGGCATGCGCCTGCGTACTGCCGTCGCGTTCGCCGTCTCGGTGCCCGTGGCACTCGCCTACGCCGCCATCAACTACGAAGCCTTCACCCTGTTCAGCCCGCAATGGGCCTTGCAGCTGGATGTCGAGCACATGCACCTGATACGCACCACGCCCTTGGCCGAGATCTTCGACTCCGCCGCCGAATGGTATTTCTTCGTGGTCGCCTGGGCAGTCCTCTACATCGCGATGTCCAACGCGGCCCAGGCCCAGCTCGCAGAACGCCGCGCCGGTGTGTACCGCGCGGAAGCACAGGCTGCGCAATTGCGCGCGCTGCGCTACCAGCTCAACCCACATTTCCTGTTCAACACGCTCAACTCGCTCTCCACCCTCGTCATGCGCGGCGACACCGGACCGGCCGAGCGCATGATCATGATGCTCTCCGGCTTCCTGCGCGCCAGCCTGGCCGCCGACCCCGAAGCGGACGTCACCCTGGACGAGGAGATCGAGGCGCAGCTGCTCTATCTGGACATCGAGCAGGTGCGCTTCCCGGACCGGCTGCGCCTGCAGGTCAACATCCCACAGGAGTTGCAAGGCGCCCTGCTGCCCGGCTTCCTGCTGCAGCCGCTGGTGGAAAACGCCATCAAATACGGCGTGGCCGGCACCGCGCGGCCCGTCACGATCACCATCAGCGCGCGTGTGGAACACGCCAAGCTCTGCCTGGCCGTGGAAGATGACGGCGACGGCGCACCCGCGTCCGGCCCCGGCCAGGGTGTGGGGCTGCGCAACGTGGCCGCGCGCCTGCTCGCACGCTTCGGCGCGGACGCCACCTGCCGCTCCGGGCCGCGCCCGCATGGCGGCTTCGCCGTACACCTCTGCCTGCCGCTGCTCCGGCAATCCTCCGCGCGCGCATGAGCGCCCGCCTGCGCACGCTCATCGTCGATGACGAGCCGCTGGCGATCGAGCGCCTGCAAATCCTTTGCGCCCGCCTGCCGGACATCGAACTCTCCGGCACCGCGTCGGACGGCCAGGCCGCCTTGCGCCTGGCCGAGGCGCTCACCCCGGACCTGATCCTGCTGGACATCTCGATGCCCGGCCTGGATGGCGTGGGCGTGGCCCGCGCGCTCGGCCAGCGCGCGGCCGCGGTGTCGATCATCTTCGTCACCGCATTCGACCAGTTCGCGGTAGCCGCCTTCGAGGTCGCCGCGATCGACTACCTGCTCAAGCCGGTCGCCGCAGACCGGTTGGAGCGCGCCATCGGCCGCATACGTGCCAAACACGCAGCCCCCGCCGCTGCCGCCGCGCTTTCGCCGTGGACGGAAGAGTTCTGGGTCCCACACCGCTCGGAAGTCATACGCATCGCCGCCGGCAGCATAGACCTGATAGAAGCCGAGCGCGACTACATGCGCCTGCACGTCAGCGGGCGATCGTTCCTGATACACAAGACGATCACCGAGCTGGAACAGCAGCTCGACCCCACGGTCTTCGTGCGGCTGCACCGCTCCACCATCGTACCGCGGGACCGTGTCGCCAGCCTGAAGCACGACGGTGGGGGTATCTGGGATGCGGTGCTGCGCGATGGGCGGGTGTTACGCGTGGGACGCAGCTATTTGCCTGCGGTGCGCGCTTTGATGAGGCGGTGAAGGAAACAAGGCCTTCAAATACCAGACGGTGTTGACGTTGACTCGTGATAGAAAGCAAGCAGTCCTTTCTTGAAAAAAAGGACAAAAAAACTTTTGTTCCCCGCATTTGCAGCGGGCGGGTGCCATAAAGAACACGCACGCTGCGACCTCGGGGGAGGCAAAACTTTTGCTCCCGCGCTGTTCCGCCGCCGTGATCTATCCTGACATATTCGAAGCGTTGCTGCGGGCGACGGAAGCAAAAATTTTTCAAAAAAGGACTGCTTGCTTTCTAACGTCAACGTCAACGCGGGTCGGTATCACTCCACCAGGTCGAACATCTGCACCTGCGTGTTTGCGGCGTAGCACGCCGGGACGGCGCGCGCGTTGACAATGACGGGGCGCGCCTGGCGTGCCGTTGCCGTCAGCGCCGGGCTGACAGCGATTGAGAAACTTGCAGCCGTGCACATCAGGCTTGCAACTGCAACGAGTACCTTGGTGGATTTCAGCATTGTCGGCTCCCGAGCTGGTGCGCATTGCCGGTGTGGCGCTGCTGGCATCCACCTAAGCGCTGTCGGCAAAGCCGTCTCGCCGCGTCTGACCAGAGGGCGTCTGCCCTCGGCAGACGTCG
>CAXTCL010000216.1:0-6511 GCA_964242035.1 uncultured Acetobacteraceae bacterium
CGTCCTGGACCGCCTGTCCGCCGCCCTCCGCCGCTTCGCCGAACCCGCCACTCCAGGCCCCACCCCGTTCACCGGTGGCGCCATAGGCTTCCTCAGCTACGAACTCGGCGCCACGCTGGAGCCCGTGCCGCGCCACCCGTCCCCACCCGGCCTGCCGGACGCCAGTATCGGCCTCTACGACGTCGTCCTCGTCTTTAACCACCAGGACAACACCGCCTGCCTGCACAGCTCCGGCCTGCCCGAAACCGACCCACACCGACGCGCCGCCCGCGCCACCGCCCGCGCCCAAGCCACGCTGGAGCGCCTGGCCCAAGCCCGTCCCGCCCCCACCAACCCACCCGCCCTGCATTGGCAGGCCGAAACCTCCCGCGCCGTCCACGAAGCCCGCATCGCCCGCACAATCGCCTACATCGAAGCCGGCGACATCTACCAGGCCAACATCACCGCCGCTTTCCACGCCGCTCGCCCTGCCAGCCTGTCCGCCGCCGCCATCCATGCTGCCCTGCGCGCCGCCAGCCCCGCCCCGTTCGGCGCCTTTCTCGGCTTGGGCCACAACCGCGCCATCGCCAGCGTCTCCCCCGAACGCTTCCTGAGCCTCACCGCCAGCGGCCAGATCGAAGCCCGCCCCATAAAAGGCACCCGCCCCCGCCACCCGGACCCCGCCAAGGACGCTGCCCTGCGCGCCGAACTCCTCGCCAGTCCGAAGGATCACGCCGAGAACCTGATGATCGTGGACCTGCTGCGCCACGACATCTCGCGCGTGGCCGAGATCGGCAGCGTCCACGTCCCCGAGCTCGCCGCCGCCGAAACCTTCGCCAACGTCCACCACCTGGTCAGCGCCGTGCGCGGCCAGCTCCGCCCCGGCGCCACCGCCGTGGACCTGCTGCGCGCCGCCTTCCCAGGCGGCTCCATCACCGGCGCCCCCAAACGCCGCGCCCAGCAGATCATCCACGAGCTAGAACCCGCCGCCCGCGGCCCCTATTGCGGCGCGGTGCTCTGGCTCGGCTGGGACGGGGCAATGGACAGCTCGATCGCCATACGCACGGCTACGATCACGCCGGACCGGGTCACCTTGCAGGCGGGTGGGGGGATCGTGGCGGACAGCGATCCTGCGGCGGAGTATGAGGAGGTGATGGTCAAGGTTGGGCCGTTGTTGCGGGCGTTAGGAAGCAAGGAAGGCCTTCTTTTTTGAAAAAAAGAAGCAAAAAACTTTTGTCACTGCGCCTGCATACGGGCATCGCTCCGTCCTGCAAGGCGCGGCGTGGCAGGACCAGCGCGCGCGTCCGTGCAGCGGGGGGAGCAAGAGTTTTTTGCTTCTTTTTTGCAAAAAAGAAGGCCTGCCTTCCTTGCTCTGGCTGAACGGCCACCTCCTCCCCACCCACGAAGCCCGCATACACCCCACAGACCGAGGCCTCCTGCTCGGCGACGGCGTATTTGAAACACTACGCGGCACCACCCACTTCACCCGCCATCTCGCCCGCCTGCGTAACGGCGCCGCGATCCTCGGCATCGCCATCCCATGGACCGACGCGGACATCGCCGCAGCCGCCACCGCCGTGCTGGCCGGCCGCGACGCCGCCCTGCGCATCACCCTCTCCCGCGGACCCGGCCCACGCGGCCTCGTCGCCCCTGCCGGCACCACCCCGACGCTGCTCCTCGCCGCGTCCCCGCTTCCGCCACCACCACCACCCGCCCACGTCATCATCGCCCGGACCACCCGCCGCAACGAGCACTCTCCGCTCGCCAGGATCAAATCGCTCAACTACCTGGACAGCATCCTCGCCCGTCAGGAAGCCGCCACCGCTGGCGCCGACGATGCCATACTGCTCAACACCGCCGGCCAGGTCTGCGAAGCCACCGCGGCGAACCTCTTCGTCCGGCACGCGACCACCTGGACCACGCCGCCTGTCGCCGACGGCGCGCTCCCAGGCATCACTCGCGCGCTGCTGCTGGAGGCCGGCTTCGCCACCGAAGCGACTCTGACCCCGGCCCGGCTGCTGACCGCCGATGCCGCCTTCCTGGCGTCCAGCCTGGGCCTGCGCGGCGTAGCGAGCGTGGACGGCCGGGTAATGCCGGCGCGCGTAGCGTTCGACTCAGAAAGGCAAGCAGTCCTTTTTTGAAAAAAAAGGACCCTCGCATCAAGGCATCACATGCTTCTGCAAGTCACGGCGCGGCAGAACCAGCGCGGACGCCGATGCAGGCGGGGAGCAAAAGTTTTTTGTTTCTTTTTTGCAAAAAAAGCCTTTCTTTCTTACCCTAGAACGCCCCCGAATCCCGAGCGACCCAAGCCTTCAGCGCCCCATTCTCCCGCAACGCCCGCACTCGCCCCACAAGCGCCCGCCGCGCCACCCGCGCATCGCGCGCGAGCGCCAGCAGGTCGCCTATCTGCCCTGGCCGCATGATCAAAGACGCGCCGAGCCGAAACATCCCGATCCCGCCCCCCGCGTTCAGCGCGCCCACAGCCGCCGGCGGCAGCGCGCGCGTTGCCGGATCGCACACTGCGCGCAGCACCGCGTAGGGCACGTTCGCCTGTCGCGCCGCCTCGGCCACTGCGCCGCTCTCCAGGTCCACGGCTTCCGCGTTCGTGCCGCGCCAGCGCTCGGCCTTGCCGGCGATCGAGGCCACCACCGCATCGCCGGCCAGCAGGGCGCGCACGGTGATACCGCCCAAAGCGGCAGAAAGCGCGGGGTCTGTCGGCACATGGCGGCCGCGGAACAGCACGGCGGAGGGGATGATCAGCGCACCGGCCGCGATGTCCGGCGAAAGCCCGCCGGCCAAGCCGAAGCTGACCAAGGAGGTGGCGCCCGCCGCCAGCGCGCGCCCGGCGGCATCTGCGGCGCCGCGCGTAGTGCCGCCGCCCACGAACACTTTCCGGCTGATCGGACGCAGCAGGCGCGCTTCGGCTTTCAGGCCGACCACGAAGGCTAGCATCTACCGGTCCGCATCAGGCAAGGAAGGCCTTTTTTTGAAAGAAAGAAGCAAAAAACTTTTCGTCCGCTGTCCCGCGCCTCTCCGCAACCGCCGACAGGGAGCAAAAGTTTTTTGGTCCTTTTTTTCAAAAAAGGACTGCTTTCTTCCTTAGATACCCCAATCCACCCGCCGCTGGTTACCCCGCCGCAAGTTCCGGTAACGGGACAGCGCCAGCAGAGGAAAGAACAGCCGATACCCGTGATACTTCAGGTAGAAGACCCGCGGGAAACCCACCGCCGTGTAGGGTGCCTCGTCCCACTCGCCGTCCGGTTTCTGCGTCGCGGCTAGCCAGGCGATGCCGCGTGCGGTGGCCGGATCGTCCGTCCGCCCGGCGCCCATCAGCGCCAGCACGGCCCAGGCAGTCTGTGATGGCGTACTTTCGGTAAAGCGGCCGGGCGGCGCGTGGGCGTAGCTCTCTTCGTCCTCGCCCCAGCCGCCGTCCTCACGTTGGACGCTCACCAGCCAGTCGCAAGCGCGGCGCATCGCCGGGTCTTCCGGCGGGATGCCGGCGGCGTTCAGCGCGTTGATCACCGACCAGGTGCCATAGATGTAGTTGGTGCCCCAGCGGCCGAACCAGCTGCCATCTTTCTCCTGCTCGCGCCGCAGGTAGGCGATGGCGCGCGCCATCACCGGATGGGTGCTCTCCATGCCGATCTGCGCCAGGAAGCCCACGCAGCGGCCGGTCACGTCCGCCGTCGGCGGGTCCAGCAGCGCGCCGTGGTCGGCGAAGGGGATGTGGTTGAGGTAGGAGTGGGTATTTTCCGGTTCGAAGGCGCCCCAGCCGCCGTCGCTGCTCTGCATGCCCACGATCCAGTCGCGCGCTCGCGCGATCGACTCGTCGTGCGCCGGGTCACCGTTGCGCGCCAGCAGCATGCCCACCAGCGCGGTGTCGTCCACGTCAGGATAATGGTCGTTGGCGTATTGGAAGGCCCAGCCGCCGGGGGCCACGTCCGGCCGGCGCACCGCCCAGTCGCCCTTCACGTCGAGTATCTGGCGCGCGACCAGCCAGTCGCTGGCCGCCTCGACAGGCGCGCGGCCGCCAGGCACCGAATCGTCGCAGCCATACGCGGCCTCGGCCATCGCCACGCCCGCCAGCCCGGTGTCCCAGATCGGCGAGACGCAAGGCTGCACGTAGGCGCGCTCGCCGTCATCGACGATGAGCTTGCGCACCGACAGCCAGGCAAGTGCGGCGTCCGGATGGTCCGGCGCATAGCCCAGGGCGGCGAACATCATCACGCTGTTCGCCATCGCCGGGTAGATGGCGCCAAGCCCATCCTCGCCGTTCAGCCGGTGCGTCACGAACGTCACCGCCTCGCCAAGCGCGCGGGCACGTGACTGCTTGGGAAACCACTTCTCGCCACGCTTGAGGCACAGATCCAATGCCTTGAACGCGTGGCCCCAGTAGCTGCGATACGGGCCGCGAATGTAATCACGTATCTGGTGCGCGGAGGTGGTGAACAGCTCGGGAATGTGCACGCCGCGCGGGTTGGTGGCGCGCGGCCGCAGCGTCATCAGCACCAGAAGCGGCACGATCACGGTGCGCGACCAGTAGGACACTTTGGAGAGGTGGAAGAAGAACCACTCCGGCAGCAGCATGATCTCCACCGGCATGGTGGGGATGGAGCGCCACGGCACTTCGCCGAACAGGGCGAGCTGGATACGGGTAAACACGTTGCAGCGCTCGGCGCCGCCGGCCGCCAGGATTGCCGCGCGCGCCCGCGCCATGTGCGGCGCGTCCGGCGCATGGCCCAGGCATTTCAGCGCGAAATACGCCTTCACGCTGGCGGAGAGGTCGAACTTGCCGCCGTGGAACAACGGCCAGCCGCCATGCTCGCCCTGTATCTCAAGTAGATACACGCCGATGCGGGCCTGCAGCGCCGGATCAATCCGGTCCAGATAATGCTCGAGTAATATATACTCAGCCGGAATGGTAGCGTCGGCCTCGAGCTCGAAGCGCCAGTGCCCGTCCGCGTTCTGTCGCCGCCCAAGGGCCTGTGCCGCCCGCTCGATGCTGGCTTGCAGGGTTGGTGTCGGCTCCGTGTCGGCGGGCGGGGTCAGGGTCTGGCTTTGCATCACTCGTTCAAAATTAATTACGCGCTGGGCTGACTGGCTGTTACCTGTTGCGCCGCAGCGAAACCCGATCTGATCGCACCTTCGATTGTTGCGGGCAATCCGGTATCCGTCCAATCGCCCGCCAGCAGCAGATTCGGCAAGCGTGTTGTGCTCTGGGGGCGACGCTTGTGTTGCGCGGGAGTTGCACTGAACGTCGCCCGCTTCTCCCGGATCAGCCGCCATTGTGGCATCGGCGCCACCATCCCGGCAGCTTGGCAGACCTCCGGCCAGACCACCCTGGCAAGCACTTCGGCGGGCCTGTCCAGCAGCCGGTTTGCCGCCGAAATCGTCACCGACGCTATGCCGGCCTTGGCGAAAACCCACTCCGCACTGCCGCCGACCAGTCCCCAGAACCCAGCCTCTCCCGCCGGCACCTGCGTCTTGAAGTGCAGGTTCACGATCGCCTCATACTCGTCCGGTACGCGCAGGGCGGGTAGCAGCCCTGCCGACACCGCAGCCGGCGCCGCCAGCACCACGCTGTCGGAAGCGCCCACCGAAACAGCGCCGCCGGGGCCCGCCAGCCCGGTCACTCTGCCGTCCGCCTGTTCCAGCGCGGCGATACGGTGGCCCGTGTGCAGCACCCCGCCGCGCGCCTGCACCCAGGCCACCGCCGGGTCGATGAAGCTTTCCGACAGGCCGATCTTCGGCCAGCACGGCACGCAGTGCGACCCGCCGCGCGCCAGTGTCTCGGCAACGATGGCCCAGAACAGCCGCGCGCTGCCCGCATCCGCCGGCGTGTTCAGCCCGGAGACCGCCAGCGGCTCGATCAGCCGCTCATAGAGCGCGTTATGCGGCAGCAGGCCGCCCACCGTGTCCTCCGCGCCGGCAAAGCGCAGCCGCAGCAACCCCGCGTAATCGGCCAGCCTTGCCCCAGGCACGCCGCGGCCGGCCGAGAACACCCACCACGGCAGCCGCCCGGCGTTCGGCCGCAACGTCCAGCGCTGGCCGCTGCGCAGATCCATGAACGGAAACACCGGCCCGGCCGGCCCCGCCAGCGTGTCCCGCGCGCCCACGATATCCAGATAGCGCATCGCCGCACGGTTGCCGGAGAGCAGCAGGTGGTTGCCATTGTCTATCCGGCAGCCGAGCTCGCGGTCGAAATAGGACCGCGCGCGGCCGCCGCAGGCCGGGCCTGCCTCGTAGATGACGACGCGCTGGCCGGCCTCGGTTAGTGCCAGCGCAGTGGCCAGGCCGGCCAGGCCGCCGCCTATGATGTGGGTGACGCTCACGAACGCTCGAACTCCGGGAGGAAGGAAGGCAAGGCCTTCTTTTTTGAAAAAAAGAAGTAAAAAACTTTTGCTCCTCCCGCTGGATCGCGGCTGGGGCGCGTCTTGCGGCATTTTGTCCGCCGGCGCGAGCGAGACCTCTCAGGAAACGGCGCGACAGCGGAGTCAAAAGTTTTTTGCTTCTTTTTTTCAAAAAAGAAGGC
>CAXTCL010000217.1:0-6413 GCA_964242035.1 uncultured Acetobacteraceae bacterium
AAAAAAAGGACCAAAAAACTTTTGCTCCCTGTCGGCGAGCGCTGAAACAACGTGCGACAGCGGACCAAAAGTTTTTTGCTTCTTTTTTCAAAAAAGAAGGCCTTGCTTCCTCTCTTCCCTGCTCTTGAGAACATTCATCGCGCCCCGAACCTGGGCCGTCTGCGCCGGATCGATCACCGCCTCGATCGTCCCGACCTCCTCCCCCGCCGCGGCGACCACGCGTCCCCAAGGGTCGCAGATCAGGCTGTGTCCGTAGGTGGCGCGCGGCCGGCCGGCGCCGTCATGATGCGTGCCCGTGGTGGCCGCCGCGATCACCCAGCACTGGGTCTCGATCGCGCGGGCGCGCAGCAGGATCTCCCAATGCGCCTGCCCGGTCTCCACGGTGAAGGCCGAGGGGACGACGATCACGTCGGCGCCTGCCGCGCGCAGGCCGGTGTAGAGCTCCGGGAAGCGGAGGTCGTAGCAGATGGAGAGGCCGAGCGTGAGTTCAGCGCCGGCCGGGCCGATGCGGCAGGTGGCCACCGCGCCCCCGGCGCCGAACAGGCTGCTTTCGCGGTAGCCCTGGCCACTCGGCGTGGTCGCGTCGAACAGATGTATCTTACGGTAGCGGGCGAGTTCGGCGCCGTCGGGGCCGAACACCAGCGTCGTGTTATAGAGCGTGTCGCCCTCGCGTTCGCCGATCGAGCCACCATGCAGGGTGACGCCGAGGCGCCGTGCCGTCTGCTGTAGGAAGCTGTAGGCGGGGCCGGGGGTGCCGGGGGGCAATGTCTCGCTCTGCGCTAGCTTATGGTCGCGGCTGGCGCCTAGGCAGCTCCACATCTCCGGCAGGCTTACCAGCGCCGGCCGCGCATCACCTGCGGCGCGGGTGATGAGTTGCTCAAGTTCGGCGATGTTGGCCTGCTTGTCGGCACCGGGCGCGCATTGGATAGCTATGCCGCGCATGCGAAGGGCTGCGTTTAATCCCGCAGCAGGGCCAGAAGATCGGCCGGCAACGGTTCGGCAAGGGTGGCTTCGTAACGCCGGGCGAGGTCGGCCGCGATCCACGCGTCGATCGCCTTGTGTTGCGATGCGTGGCGAACTTCGACCATGACGTGCCTGCTGTCTTCCGTGTCAGCCATGCCATCCTCAATGCGGCTCAGGGCTGCGCGGTTGCATCAGGGCTACCAGGCGTGTCCCGCCGGGCACAGTCTGGCGCGATGATGTGATCGAAAACTTAACAAAAACACCAGATGCGCCAGTCGTGCGCCGTCAGCTAAAACAAAGCCGCGTACCGGCAGGGGAAACAAAAGTTTTTTGCTTCTTTTTTCAAAAAAGAAGGCCTTCCTTGCCTAGTCCCTCAGGGCGGTAACTCAGAAGCAGGCGCAGGCACCACCCGAGCCCGCCCCTTCGCGCGCCCCTTGTTCGCATACCAGGCGGCCACTGCCCCCACCGCCCAAAGCAGCGCCGCGCCAGAGACGTTCACCGCAACCTGCATCGCCCAGCCGGTATTCGCCTCGCTGGCCAGCCGGCCCAGGAATGCCAGGAAGATGCCGGCGCAGAACACCGGCAGGGAGTGTTGCCCCGCCAGCACGAACGGGTTCGCCGCCCACGAGGTCAGCCAGCGCGCGCCCTTCGGTATGAGCCTGGTGACAAGCCAGGTGAGCGAGAGGATGGAGAGCAGGCGGAACGGGTGCAGGCCGGCCTTGTCCACGTTGAACAGCGCGTGCTGGATCGGGGCGGGCAGCCAGGCGACGCTGACCACCTGCGGCCAGACGAGCCACTGCGTGAGCACGCCGAAGACGGTGAACAGCACCGCGCACCAGTCGAACATTGGGACGAGGCGGCGCGGCACCTCGCCCGGCGCGAAGGAGAGTATGGCGCCCATCATGAACAGGAGCTGCCAGCAGAACGGGTTGAAGAACCAGCCGCCGCCGGTCCAGCTCGGCAGGTTCAGCGAGAACAGCCGCGCGCCGACATAGAGCGCCAGCGACAGCCCGGCCAACAGCCCGGGCCGGTAGAGCAGCGGCAAAGCCAGCGCGAACAGCAGCAGCAGCACGACGTAGAGCGGCAGGATGTTCAGGTAAGCCGGCTGGAAGTGCAGCGTCAGCGCCTCGAAGAGCGCGCGGTAGGGTGCCTCGCCCAGCACGTTGAGATGTATCTCGTCGAGGTAGTCGGCGCGGTCCAGTTTGGTGGCCGACATGCCGACCTGGGCGGCGAAGATCACGAACAGGAAGATGTGGGCGATGTACAGCGTCCAGGCGCGGCGCACCACGTCCGCACCCGCGGACATCCAGCCCTGGCTGCGCAGCGTGCTGCCGTAGGCGAGGCCGCCGGCGTAGCCCGCCAGCAGCACAAACACTTCGGTGGCGTCGCAGAGCGCGAAGTTGCGTATGGAGAGCACGCCCAGCACGTCGGCCGGCACGTGGTCGGTGAAGATCCACCACAGCGACAGGCCGCGGAAGAAGTCGATACGCAGGTCCCGGTTGGTCCTGATGAGACCTGGCAGCGCGGGGGCCTGCAGGACCGGCGCGGGTGCGGCTTCTTGGATGATGGCTGTCATGGTTCCGTCTGGCCGGGCACGCCCGAGTAGAGAGGGCGCACGCGGCGCGCGGTCAAGGCTTCTCGCGCGACACAATGTGACGGGCAGTCACCTGCCGACGCGGCGGAAGGAAGAAAAGCAGCCGATTTTTCGAAAAAGGACCAGAAACTTTGTCCCGGCGCCTCTGCACTTTTCAGCATCCGATCTGTGGCGATGGCTGACGATCACAATGCCATCTTTTCACGTAGCGGTTATCGTCTGGAGGATGCACCGTCATGGTCAAGCCGGGTCGCACGCGCTACGGCTGCGTAAGGCTTGGGATGAAAAACTTGGCGTTAAGCATAGCGACCGTTGCGACTTCTCGTTGTGCAGATGCAGAGACCGCAACCATAGATGAACCAGGGACAACGGCCGCCCGCCAAAGAAAGTCCCCTTGAAAGTTGTAGGCGTCGGCGCCTCTGCCGGTGGGCTGGAAGCGTTCCGCTCGTTCTTCACCGCCATGCCGGCCGATACCGGCCTGGCGTTCGTGGTGGTGCTGCACCTGCCGGCAAACCGGCGCAGCCTGCTCGGGGAAATACTGCAGCGCTGGACCACCATGCCGGTCCGCCAGGTGGAAGACGGTGACGAGATCCGTCCGAACACGATCTATGTTCCGCCGCCGCACACGACCGCCGTCTATAGGGATGGCTGTCTGCACGTTACGATGCCGCCACCGGACGCTCAGCGCGAGTTCCGGCCGATCGACGGCTTTTTCGACTCGCTGTCCGCAGGGCTAGGCGAGGATGCCGTGGGGATCGTGCTATCCGGCACGGGGAGCGACGGCGCGCTTGGGCTGAAGGCGATACGCGCCACCGGCGGCCTGACCATGGCGCAGAGCTTCGTGGACGACCAGTCCGACAACGTGCAGCATTATGACGGCATGCCCGCAGGCGCCATCGCCACGGGCGCGGTCGACCTGGTCAGCGCGGTGCAGGACATGCCGGGCCACCTGATCCGGCTGCTCGGCACCAAGCTCGAGGTGCCGGCGCACGAGGACGAGAGCGAAGCCGCCACGGAGGCGCTGCGCCAGCGCATCTGCGGCCTGCTGCGTTCGCGCATCGGCCACGATTTCTCCAACTACAAGGAGAAGACCTTCCTGCGGCGCGTGCACCGCCGCATGCAGGTGCGCGACGTGTCGACGGTCTCGCAGTACGCTGACCTGCTGGAGGAGGACACAGCCGAAGCGCTGATGCTGTTCCGCGACCTCTTGATACGCGTCACCAGCTTCTTCCGCGATAGCGAGGCGTTCGACGTGATCGAGCGCGTGGTGGTGCCCCGCCTGTTCGCCGGCCGCCAGGCCGACCACACGGTGCGCGTCTGGGTGCCGGGCTGCAGCACCGGGGAGGAGGCCTACTCGCTGGCCATCCTGCTGCGCGAATACATGGACACGATGCGCGGCCCGCCGCGCGTGCAGATCTTCGCCACCGACATCGACGAGCCGGCGATCGGCACCGCGCGGCTCGGCCGCTACCCGAGCACGCTGCTGGACGGCATGGCGCTGCACCGGCGGGAGCGCTTCTTCCGCCAGTCCGAGTCCGGCTACGTGGTAACCAAGGAAATCCGCGACATCTGCACCTTCTCGGCCCACAGCCTGGTGCGCGACCCGCCGTTCTCGCGCATGGACCTTGTCTCCTGCCGCAACCTGCTGATCTACCTGGATGCCGACCTGCAGGCGCGGGTGGTGCCCAGCTTCCACTACTCGCTGGCGCCGGACGGCATACTCATCCTGGGCATCTCCGAAAGCACCGCGCGGCACGAGGACCTGTTCACGCCTTTGGACAAACCCGCCCGCATCTTCCTGCGTCGCAACGTGCGCAGCCCGCAGATCCATCTCGGCCAACGCGACATGCGGCGCCTGGAACACCCTGAGCGCACGGCCCAGCCGCAGAACCCGGCAGCAGCGCACAATGCCGATCCAACCATGCGGCAGATCGCCAGGGAGCAAGCCACGCAACCCAATTCCTATCTCCGGCAGGCAGCCGGCCAGGCGGAGTGGGCCCTGGCAGGGCTGTTGCGCCGCGTGCTGCCTCCTGGCCGCCAGGCGGCAGGCCACGAGGCCGTCTCCGTCGCCCTCGCCGAGACGCGCGAGGAACTGCAATCGGTCACCGAGGAGCACGAGACCGCCGTCGAGGAGCTGCGCTCGGCCAACGAGGAGCTGCACTCGGTCAACGAGGAGCTGCAATCGACCAACGAGGAGCTGGAGACAAGCAAGGAGGAAATCCAGTCCGTCAACGAGGAGCTGCACACCGTCAACGCCCAGTTGCAGGACAAGGTGGAGGAGCTGGACCGCGTCAACAACGACCTGAAGAACCTGTTCGACAGTACGCAGATCGCCACCGTGTTCCTGGACCGCCAGCTGGTTGTGCGAAGCTTCACCCCCGCCATCGCCGCCATCTACAACCTGATCCCCGGCGACATCGGGCGGAAGCTGACCGACATCGTCAGCCGCCTGCGCTACGACACGCTCGGCCAGGACACCGCCATTGTGCTGAAAACCGTCGAGCCGCTGGAGCGCCAGGTCACCAGCTCGGACGGTGGCACCCACTACATCATGCGCATCCTGCCCTATCGCGACAGCAACAGCGTGGTCAGCGGCACGCTGGTCACCTTCCTGGACGTGACCAGCGTGGTGCGCGCCGAGCAGCACCAGCGCCTTCTGGTGGACGAGCTGAACCACCGGGTGAAGAACATGCTCACCGTGGTGGTGTCGCTGGCCTCGCAAACGCTGCGCCGGGCCGACGACCTGGACACCTTCGGGGAGGCCTTCCTCGGCCGGGTGCATGCGCTGTCGGGCTCCTACGCGCTGCTCAGCCGGGAGAACTGGATGAGCGTGAAGCTGCGCGACGTGGTGGACAAGGAGATGAGCCCGTTCCACGGCCGCGACATGGGGCGCGTCGTGCTGGAGGGCGGTGACGTGCTGCTGACACCCCCGGCCGCCCTGGCACTCGGCATGGCCGTTCACGAGTTGGCGACCAACGCGGTAAAATACGGCGCGCTGTCCCAGCCGGAAGGCCGGGTGCGTGTCGCCTGGAAGTTGACCGCGGGGGAGGACCCCCCGCCTGGCGCGCCGATGACATGGCTTGTGCTGGACTGGATCGAGGCAGGTGGCCCGGAAGTGGCAGCCCCTTCACGCAGCGGGTTCGGCACGCTGCTCATCCAGCGCGGCCTGTCACACGAGCTGGGCGGCGGTGCCACGCTGGATTTCCGCCCGGAGGGGCTGCGCGCGCGTTTGTGTGCGTCGCTGGAACGCGTCGTTAGCCCACCGCCAGGCGTTGGTGTCGAATGAGCGAGACACCAGCCACACCGGACATCAAGCCCGCCCCGGTCCCGGGCGCCCTGGCCGGCCGCCGCGTCATGATCGTCGAGGACGAGCTTCTGGTGGCCATGCTGCTGGAAGAGGCGCTGGTGGAGCATGGCTGCGAGATCGTGGGGCCGTTCAGCACGGTGGAGACGGCGCTGCTGGCGGCACGCGGCGTGGTGGCGGACGTAGCGGTGTTGGACGTGAACCTGCGCGGCAAGCGCGTCTACCCGGTAGCTGAACTGCTGGAGGCGCGCGGCATACCGTTCCTGCTGATGTCCGGCTACGGTCGGGACGGCGTGCCGCCCGAGCACGCCCATTGGATCGCCTGCTCCAAGCCGTTCCTGCCCGGCGACCTGGTGACCGCGCTGACCGGCCTGCTGCCCGCGCCGGTCTCCAGCTAGAGCATGATCCGACCATAAGGGGTCACCCGTCGGATAAGATGCCGCTATAGCAAAAACCTAGAGCATTTTCCGGCTGCTTTATCGACTCACGAAGGTCGTAAAATGCTCTAGCAGCCTGTCGGATTGGGCTTACGGGGCCAAGAGAGTCACGGAG
>CAXTCL010000218.1:0-6342 GCA_964242035.1 uncultured Acetobacteraceae bacterium
CTCCCCGCGTTGTATGCGGTCGCTGCACTCACGAGTATACTCGCTTAGCAACCGGTTGGCCAACTGCTCGGCGCTCATCTCCAGCGAGAAGATCACCACCGAGTTCTTCGCCATCGCCTCCGGATCGGTCGCACGCGCATTCGCCAACATGCTCTCCGCCGCCCCGAACGCGATCTTCGTCGCCAGCGCCGTCTTCCCCATGCCCGGCCGCCCGGCCAGTATCAGCAGGTCGCTCGGATGCAGACCGCCCGTCTTCTTGTCCAAATCCCGCAGCCCGGTGGACAACCCGCTGACGTGGCCCGCCTGCTTGAACGCCAGCTCCGCGTTATGGATCGCAATCGTCAACGCCGCACTGAACACCATCATCTTGGTGTCCGCCGTCCCGTGCGTCGCCAAATCAAACAGCGACTGCTCCGCCAGCTCGATCTGCTTCGGCCCGTCCATATCCGGCTCCGGCGAGAACGCCTGGTTCACCACCGTCTCGCCGATGTCGATAAGCTGCCGGCGTATCCACGAATTGTAGATCGCCTGCCCATAATCGCGCGCGTTGATGATGCCCACCATCGCGGTCAGCAACTGCGCCAGATACGCCGTGCCCCCCACCTCATCCAGCACGCCGTTATGCTCGAACTCGGCCCGCATCGTCACCGGATCGGCGATCTGGCTCGCCTCTATCCGCCGCGAGATCGACTGGTAGATCCGAGCATGCACCGGATCGGCAAAATGGTCCGCCGTCAAAAACTCGCTCACCCGGTCATAGGCCCGGTTGTTGGACAGCAGCGCGCCCAGCAGCGCCTGCTCGGCCGCCAGGTTGGAAGGCGGCAGCCGTTGCGAGAGGCCGAGGAGCGGAGAATCGATATTCGTCATCGCACGATTTAATAGCGCACCCGGCCGCACTTGGCAGCGTTCAGGCCTGTGGGCTTCTGTGGAACCTGGGGGCGCTTTCTCATGACTGAAACATTACAGCTACTTGCCACGTCCGACATCGCCACCGTGCCGCTGGACGCGGCCGCGCGCGCCGAGCTGCAGGCCGCCCTGCACCGGCTGGACCGCAGCCGCGGCCTGATCGTACGAATGGCGGACATGGTAGGCGGCGCCGTCAACATGGCCAGCCGCATGGGCCTGGCGCGCCTCGGCATGAGCCGCACGCTGCAATCCCGCTTCAGCTTCGTGGCCGAAGCCGCCCTGGAGCGCGCCTACGACGTGGCGATACTCGGCCTCGCGCACGTCAAATCCACCCCGCGCCGCCAGGCCGCCCTGACCCGCGCCGCCGTGATCGCATCCGGCGCCATCAGCGGCTTCACCGGCCTGGTCGGCTTCATCCCCGACGCCACCTTCACCACGCTGACCATCATGCGCGAGATCGCCCGCGCCGCCCTGGCCGAAGGCGAGGACCTCTCCAGCGAGGAAGCCCGCCGCGCCTGCCTGGAAGTGTTCGCCTTCCGCAGCGAGGCCGACCAGGACGAATCCGAGCTGGGCTACTTCTCCGCCCGCCTCGTCTTCCAGGGCCGCCCGTTCACCATGCTGCTCTCCGAAGTCGCCACCCGCTACGGCGTCGTCCTCGGCGAGAAGTTCAGCCTGCAGGCGGTGCCGATTTCCGGCGCCATCGCCGGCGCCTCGCTCAACGCCGCCTTCCTGGACCACTACCGCAACCTCGCCGCCGCCCACTTCACCATACGTCGCCTGGAACGCCAGCACGGTCGCACGATCGTGAGGGAGGCTGCCGAGCGCCTGAAGAACCCCGCCCGCGACGCCTCGTTCACAGAATCATGAGCGAAACCCTACCCGAAGACGACGACCTCACGCCAAAGCCGCAGTCCCAGGCCTCCCAGCCCGGCAGCGAAGCGGAGATGGACCCGCGGCCGCAGTCGCAGATGACCAACTACCGCAGCGCCGGCCGCCTCACCGGCCGCGTCGCCCTGATCAGCGGCGGCGACTCCGGCATAGGCCGCGCCGTCGCCATAGGCTTCGCCAAAGAAGGCGCAGACGTAGCCATCACCTGGCTGAACGAATACGACGACGCGGCAGAAACCGTCCGCCTGATCGAGGCCGAAGGCCAGCGCGCCCTAAGCATCCCCGGTGATATCGGCAACCCCGACTTCGCCCCGCATCTGGTCCGCCAGGTCATTGCCGAATTCAACCGCATCGACATCCTCGTCAACAACGCCGCCGAACAGCACCTCTGCGAAAACTTCGAGGAGATCGACGACGCCCAGGTAGAGCGCACCTTCCGCACCAACATCCTGGGCCAGTTCTGGCTGACCAAGGCCGCGCTGCCGCACATGGGCGAAGGCAGCACCATCATAAACTCCACCTCCGTCACCGCCTACAAAGGTGCGCCCACCCAGGTGGACTACGCCGCCACCAAAGGCGCCATCGTGGCCTTCACCCGCAGCCTCGCCATGCAGCTCGTCAAGCGCAAAATCCGCGTGAACGCCGTAGCCCCCGGCCCCGTCTGGACGCCGCTGATCCCCGCCAGCTACCCCGCCGACAAAACCGCCCAGCACGGCGAAGCCGTCCCGATGGAGCGCCCCGGTCAGCCCGACGAAATCGCCCCAAGCTACATCTTCCTGGCCTCAGCCGACGCGTCCTACATGACCGGCCAGGTGCTCCACCCCAACGGAGGCTCAGTGATAAACGGATGATACACGCCCAGGCTTTCCCCGACCCGATCCTCCCGCCGCAGCCACCCAACCCGCCTTCCGCACCTATGCCGGATGCGGACGTGCCTCCGCCGGACATTCAGCTACCGCCTTTGCAGGAGCCGGTGCCGGCAATTTAAGGAAGCCAAGGCCTTCTTTTCTGAGGAAAAGAAGCAAAAGACTTTTGACTCGCTGTCGCGGACTCACCGAGTAGTTTGTGGCAAGCCGAATCGCCGCAACCACAACACGAAGTCCTGTCGCAACCCGGCGCACTAGGACGCGCGTGAAGCCTAGTGATGGCTATTCACCGTCCTGAGCGCCATCTTTCCCAGCGCTCCGCCTTGGAGAACCGCTTATTAGAGTCATCGCACACAATCGGCCAGAACTTGAAGTCGGCAGCTTTGAGCCCGAACGGAGAAGCCACGTCGATGAGGAGTTACCGTGAAGCAGACACCGCACTGAACCCCGCCTTGGTCGTAACGATTGACACGTCGATGCCGGCCGGTTCAGCTTGTAAAGCTGCATGGCAGCCGGCTAGAGAGCATGGAGCCGAGATGGGCAGCAATCCAAAGTTCGATTGTGAAACGTTGATGAGTGCGGTCCTGCCTTTTGCTGAACGAATGCTTCAGCGATATGGCGAGTTCTTTCCGTTCGGCGGAGCGATGCGGCCGGATGGAGAGCTGGTCCACGTCGCGGGATACGACGGCACAGAACAACCTCCGTCAGCCGAGATCATTCACCTTATCAAGGAAGGGTTTGTTCAGGCTGCGCAAAAAGACGAGTGTAAGGCTACAGCACTCGTATATGACGCAAAGATTACGCTGCCGGATTCGAATCAGAAATCCGATGCGATTGCCATCGTGCTGAACCACCGGGACAGCTATTCCGTCGTGGTCTTTTTCCCCTACGCCATCAAAGAGGGTGAGTTGACAATCGGGACCGCTTTTGCCCAGCAAGGTGAGGCAGACATTTTCGTTCGTAAGTGAAAAGGTCGACACCAACCATTCTCGGCACGCTCGCTGGTAACCACGACGAGAAAGCGATTTGGCCACACGTCCGCTTCGTGGGCTCACATGCCCGAGCCAGCTATTCCGCTTTTGGTCACTTTCAGCCGGTCCTACTCGCTTGGCAGTAACCGTAGCTTTTAACACTCCACTGAATGGGTTGCCGCTGGACGGCCAAGCAGCGCCCTCCTCAGTGCTGCCCTGACTGCGACAGAACCCCGGCCGTCCCGATTATCAGATTCCGCCCTCCCGTCTCCCACCCTCCTTAAAACGCCTAAACACCGCTTGCCGAGCTTCCTCCCACCGTTCTACAAATGTTCCCCAAACTCACCTCGGGCCCACACCCCTGAACGCCATCCTACCCCACCCAACCGACCCAACCCAAGCGCAGCACCGAGCCGAAAACCTCGCCGCCTGCCTGGAACTGCGCGACCTCGGCCTGCAACTCGCCCGAGCCGCAGCCGCCCGCGCCCTCGCCGCCCACGAACACCAAACCCAAGCCCCAGAACCCGAAGCCCCCGAACCCCAACCCACCCCAAAAGCCGCCGACCCGGACCTGGCCTTCGCGCGACACTCCCGCAGCGTCCGCCAGTCCGTCGAGCTATGGGAAAAGATCACCAACAACACCTTCGCCCGCCGCCCCCAAACCGCGCAGGAACCCTCAAACTTCGACCCAGACCAATACCTGGACGAACTCGAAAACCACCGCCCGACCCAAAGACCCCCCTACAGCGAGGCAGACCGCGGCAACCTCTACGAAGCCGTAGCCAACCTCGCCCTGATCCACCCCGACCACGCCGAAATTCCCGAAACCCTGAACGAAATCATCGAGGAAACCCTAACCGCCCATCCTGACGACCACGTCTCCGCCAACTTCGCCCGCGTGTGCCTAGCCTACGACATCGAACCAGACCGCACCCGCCTCCAACCCCACCTCGAATCCCAGCTACGCCCGCCCGCGCACTACCCGAAGCGGGAATGAAGGCAAGGCAAGGCCTTCTTTTTTGAAAAAAAGAAGCAAAAAACTTTTATCTCCCCGCCTGCACAAAAACCTCGCCTGATTCTGCCAACAGCAAAGCTGGCAGGACCAGCGCGCGCCCACCCGCAGCCGTCAGGAGCAAAAGTTTTTTGCTTCTTTTTTCCAAAAAAGAAGGCCTTGCCTTGCTTCCTAAACCGCCCCAGCCGATATTCCCGATCGGGAGGTCAGCGGCGGACGGGCGCCCTGCCAACCCGGTCAGGTCCGGAAGGAAGCAGCCGCAGTGGGTCAACGCACGGGTCGTTTGTTGGCCTCCCACCCTCGCCCGAAACCCGTGGGGCCGCCCAGCACGCATGAGTGACGACATCGACCAGGACGTGCTGCCGGCGCCGGCGCCGGAAGGCCCTGGCCTGTTCGGCGAAGCGCCCCCTCCTCCGCCCGCCGCCCCCGTCGTCACGGCCGCCACCCCCTACCGCGTGCTGGCCCGCAAATACCGCCCCACCACCTTCGACGACCTGATCGGCCAGGACGCGATGGTCCGCATCCTGCGCAACGCCTTTGCCCTCAACCGCATCGCCCACGCCTTCATGCTGACCGGCGTGCGCGGCGTAGGCAAAACCACCACCGCCCGCATCATCGCCCGCGCCCTGAACTGCATCGGCCCTGACGGCACCGGCGGCCCCACCCCGGACCCCTGCGGCGTATGCGACAACTGCCGCGCCATCCTCGCCGACCGCCATCCCGATGTGGTCGAGATGGACGCAGCCTCGCGCACCGGCGTGGACGACGTGCGCGAGATCATAGACGCCACCCGCTTCCGCCCGATGCAGGCCCGCACCAAGGTGTTCATCGTGGACGAGGTCCACATGCTGTCGCGCAACGCCTTCAACGCCCTGCTGAAAACCCTCGAAGAACCCCCACCGCACGTAAAATTCGTCTTTGCCACCACCGAAATCCGCAAGGTCCCGGTAACCGTCCTCTCCCGCTGCCAGCGCTTCGACCTCCGGCGCATCCCCATCGCCATGCTGACCACGCACTACGCCAAGATCGCCGCCGCCGAGGACGTGCCCGTAGAAACCGAAGCCCTGGCCGCCATAGCCCGCGCAGCCGACGGCTCCGTGCGAGACGGCCTGTCCCTCCTGGACCAGGCAATCGCCCAGGGCGTAGGCGAGGACGGCACAGTCTCCGCCGCCTCGGTCGCCAACATGCTAGGCGTAGCCGACCGCGGCGTGATCTTCGACCTGATGGAAGCCGCAATGGCCGGCCGCACGGCCGATGTCCTGGCCATCACGGACCGCGCCTACGCCTTGGGCGCCGACCTGGGCGTGCTCCTGGCCGACCTTCTCGAACTCACCCACACGCTAAGCCGCTTGCGTGCCGTCCCAGACCTCCGGCAATCCCAGGACCTACCCGAAGCCGAACGAATCCGCGGCGGCGCCCTGGCCGACGCACTGCCGATCCCCATACTCGGCCGCGCCTGGCAGATGCTCCTGAAAGGCTGCGCCGAGGTAGAAACCGCCCCAGACCGCCGCGCCGCCGCCGAGATGGTGCTGATCCGCCTGTGCCACGTGGCCGACCTGCCGCCCCCCGGCGAGCTCGTCCGCCGCCTGCAAAACCAGCCGACCGGCACGGCCCCCGGGCCAGCCCCCGCCGGCCCCAGCGGCGGCGGCGCACGCGCGGTAGCGGGTGGCGGCATGGTCGCGCAAGCCGCTCCGATGAA
>CAXTCL010000219.1:0-6334 GCA_964242035.1 uncultured Acetobacteraceae bacterium
CAAAAGTTTTTTGCTTCTTTTTTTCAAAAAAGAAGGCCTTCCTTGCCTTCCTTCTCTGCCTGGCCACCACCGCCCAAGCCCAAGCCCAAACCTACGCCACCCTCGCCGGCGAGCCAGACCCGCGTGATTTCGTCAAGCGGACCGGCAGCACGCTGACCCTGCAGGACCGCACGATGCGGTTTGGTGGCGTGAACATCACCTGGCTCGGCCTGCGCCAGGACGGCACGAGTGCGCCCCGGCGCCCGACCGTCTTCGAGGTGCGCGACGCGCTGGCCACCGCACGCGCGCTGGGCGCCGAGGTGGTCCGCCTGCCCGGACTGGCGTCCACCGCCGGCTGCAAACTCTGCCTCGAACCCACGCCCGGCCAGATGAACCCGGACGTCTTCGCGCAGATCGACCTGGTTCTGGACACGGCGCGTGACATGGGCCTGAAACTCATCCTGCCGCTGGCCGATTCCGGCGCCGATTGCGACGGGCCGGGCGCAGCCGGTGTCATCTGCGCCAGCACGCCGCAAGCCGGCGCCGGGTCAGGCCACGCCGCGTTCTTCACGGACCCTCGCGCCCAGGCGGCGTTCGCCGCGCGCGTGCGTGCCATCCTGACACACGTCAACAGCCTGAGCGGCGCGGTTTACGGCAATGACCCGGCGATCCTTGCCTGGGAGGATTGCGATGCCTGTGCCGCCGCCGGCGAGGCGAACGCCGTATCGGCCTGGGTGGAGCGCACGGGCCAGGTGGTGAAGGCGGCGGACACGCGCCACCTCTATGAAAGCGGCGCGTTTGCCGGCCATGTCGGCCCTGCCGCCTCGGGCGGCGTGGGCGCCACGCTGTATGCACCGCCGAGCGTGGATGTCATCGGCGACCGGCCTGCCATCACAGGCGATCCCGCCAGCGTGCGGGCCGCGCTGTCCCGCCAGGTTGAAAGCGTCAGCACGGCCGGCCGCGCCTACATCCTCGACGATTTCGGCTGGGCGCCGACGTTATGGCATACCGAGGCGGACCTTGAAGCCTGGCTAGCGGACGTCGTCCGTGGCCGCCTGCTCCAGGGCGCGCTCACCGGCAACCTGCAGGCGCATGCCGACCAGGGCGGCTACCTGCCCCCGCCGCCGCCTGCCGGCCCCGGGCTGGCCGCGCTGTATTTCCCCGGCGTGGCCACGCCGGACGTGAACCTGGCGACGATGGAGGAGCGCGGCCGCGCCCTGCGCCGCTTCAACTTCGCTATGGTGGATGTGACGCTCGCACCGTCTTACCTGCTGACCCCGCAACCGGAAATCCTGAGCGTGACGCACGGGCGCATCACCTGGCGCGGCTCTGCCGGTGCGGCGAGCTACACGGTGGAGCGCTCGCCCGATCCATCCGCGCCCGGCACGTGGACCACGCTGTGCGACGGCTGCGCCACGGATGTGCCCGGCTTCTGGCAGGACCCGTCGCCACCGGACGCGCCGGCGTATTACCGGGTGATGCCGCTGAACATAAACGGCCACCGGGCGGTGCCTTCGGAGCCGTTTAAGGGCAGCTAGGTTGGTGGCGGGTGGGCAAGACAGGAAGCAAGCAGCGTCCAGTCAATTTTTGTCAGGCTGGCCAGCGTGGCAGCCCCGGATCGTATTCCTGAGATAAAAGCGCTTTCGCGTTGTCCCCGCTGCCTCGGTATTGTGGAAAACGCTAAGAATTCCGAATGCGGAGAAGTAAAAGTTTTTTGGTCCTGTTTTGCAAAAAAGAACTACTTTCTTGCTGCTGTCCGCCTGTCCGAGCTACGCTATGAAACGCTGAAACTTCGTCCGCGCAGAAACGCCTGATGCTCAGGCGTAAATGACAGCGCGATCGTGCTGGGAGACTTCCGCCAACAGCGACCACACACGGTTGGGTTCCATGTCCACTTCCGGGTCGTTGAGCAGGCGCTCAAGCTCCTCGAGCTTGCTGACGTAGTCCGTGTCGTTCATTTCACCAACTCCAGAGCCGCGTCTTCCATCGGAAAACGTGGCTCTGGAACTCGGGTTTCACGTGGACGACAACACCGCAGGCGCCAGTGCCGGCAGCTTGGCCTGCGGGTGGCCGGGATTGCGGAAACGCAGTTCGCCAGACGGCTGGCCCTCGGTCTCCTCCGGTCCCAGCAGCTCGAGACGGGAGGCGCAGGTGACCGCCACGACGGATCGGGCTTCCGGCTTGGTCATGAAATGACGCGCCTCGCCCTCAAGCCGCAGCTGCGCGCGCAAGGCCTGCCACTCGGGCCGGTCAGTGTCCTCGATGAACATCGCCAGTATGCCGGCGCGCGTGCCGGTCAGCCTGGTGGGTGCGATATCCGCCATACGGCGGTGCACGGCGCCGGCGACCGCATCTTCCCGTCCGGCCCGCGCGGCCAGCACGAACACGCCGGCGCCGGCCGAGGTGACACCCAGATGCGCCTCGGGCCCGAACTCCCGCCGCAGGCGCGGCATCAGGTCGCTTTCCGTGCCGCCGCGGTCGCCCATCTGTGCGGCTGCCAGCATAAGCGGGTCGAGCCGGAGCACGGCCGCCTCGTCGTGGTCGGCACGGCGCTGCTCGGAGAGCATCTTGGTGATGCGGCGGTGCAGCTCGGCCAGAGGCGGCGTGCCGTCCTCCGTGGTCTTTAGCCCCTTGGGCAGCGTCATCTTGAGCAGATAGCGGCCAGGATGGGCGGCCAGCCAGCTTTGCAGGTCCGGGTCCACCCGGTCCATGAGCTGGGACCAGGCGCGGCGGTGCAGGTCGCGCCCGGCTTCCGCGGATACCACTTCGCAGGCCACCTCCGCCTCGCAGTTCTGCCGATGGAGCAGGAGGTCATAAGGGGCACCGTCGTTCAGCCCGTCGAAGCCCACGTCGAAACCGCGACGGCGCTGCAGGCCGGCGGTGCGCATCATGTGAAACAGCGGCACCAAGTTGCCGGCGCCGCGCATCGCCGCGGCCAGCGTCTCTTCCAGCCGTCGCCTCCCGGCGGCCGTCAACTGTTCGGCCAGGTCCACCACCTCGGCGGCAAGCGAGACGATCCGCCGGTCCAGCGTGGTGAGCGGCGTGTTGCGGCCAGGGCGGCGCAGGCGCTCCAGCGTCAGCTCCAGGGCGTGCAACTGGCACAGGCCGCGGCCCGCGTAGGTTGGCCCGCAGCCGCGTTTCAGCTCCGCCATCCGCGCTTGCCACACGTGCCGGCCAATACGGTCAACGAGTGCGTTCAGGGCTTCGGACAGGTCGGTGTCAACCGCGGGGTTCATGACTATGACAATGGGGAATGCACCATGCCGTTCCCCAGCAACATTTCAGTGATTTAAGAATTTAGTCAGCAAGGCGCGGCGAGTCGGGCGGGTGCGGTCGCAATTCAGCCGCATTGCGCGCGGTGTCGCAGCGCGTGGTCGGCCAGCACACAGGCCAGCATCGCCTCGCCTACCGGCACCGCGCGTATGCCCACGCAGGGGTCGTGGCGTCCCTGTGTGCTGACATCCACGTTCTGCCCCGACGCGTCCACGCTCTGCCGCGCGGTCAGGATGGAGCTGGTGGGCTTCACCGCAAACCGCGCCACCACCGGCTGGCCGGTGGCGATCCCGCCCAGCACGCCGCCGGCATGGTTGCTGCCAAAGCGGAGCACGCCGTCTTCCATGCGCATCTCGTCGGCATTTGCCTCGCCGGTCAGTGCCGCGGCCGCGAAGCCGTCGCCCAGCTCCACGCCCTTCACCGCGTTTATGCTCATCAGCGCGGCTGCGATGTCCGCGTCGAGCTTGCCGTAGAGCGGCGCCCCCAGTCCGGCCGGCACGCCGTCCGCCACCAGCTCGATCACCGCACCAACCGAGGAGCCGGCGCGGCGTATTGCCAGCAGCTCGGTCTCCCACGCAGCGGCGGTGACGGGATCGGGGCAGAAAAACGGGTTACGCTCCACCTCCGCCCAGTCCCAGCGCGCGCGGTCAATGGCGTGTCCGCCCACCTGCACCAGCGCGCCGCGCACACGCACGGCGGCGCCCAGCACCAGGCGCGCCACGGCACCTGCCGCCACCCGGCAGGCCGTCTCGCGCGCCGAGCTGCGGCCGCCGCCGCGGTAGTCGCGCAGGCCGTATTTCTGGTCGTAGGTGAGGTCGGCGTGTCCTGGGCGGTACTGCTGGGCGATGTTGCCGTAATCGCGCGAGCGCTGGTCCACATTGTCGATCTGCAGGGCGATCGGCGTGCCGGTGGTGCGGCCCTCGAAGGTGCCGGACAGGAGGCGCACCTGGTCCGGCTCCTGCCGCTGCGTGGTGAAGCGGGACTGGCCTGGGCGGCGGCGGTCCAAGAACGGCTGGATGTCTTGCTCCGTCAGCGGCAGAAGCGGCGGGCAGCCGTCGATGACGCAGCCGATCGCGGTGCCGTGGCTTTCGCCCCAGGTGGTGACGCGGAACAGGTGGCCGAAGGTGTTGTGGCTCACAGGAAGAGATGCCTTCTTTTTCGAAGAAAAGAAGCAAAAGACTCTTGAGTCCCCTGTCGCGTGCCAGCCGGAGACCCGCCGACAGGGCGCAAAAGTTTTTTGCTTCTTTTTTTCAAAAAAGAAGGCCTTCCTTACTCTTCCGTCACCGCCGCAATGTCAGGCGCCTTCGGGTTCTTCATCCCGATCACATGATACCCGCAATCCACATGGTGCACCTCGCCCGTCACCGCCGTGGACAGGTCCGACAGCAGGTACAACCCGGCGCCGCCCACCTCGTCGACGCCCACATTTCGCTCCATCGGGCTGTTGAGCTGGTTCCAGCGCAGGATGTAGCGGAAATCGCCTATGCCGTTGGCCGCCAGCGTCTTCAGCGGGCCGGCGCTGATCGCGTTCACGCGTATGCCGTCCGCCCCCAGATCCATCGCCAGATAGCGCACGGACGCCTCCAGCGCCGCCTTGGCCACACCCATCACGTTGTAATGCGGCACCACGCGCTCGGCGCCCAGATAGCTGAGCGTGAGCAGCGAGCCGCCCTGCGGCATCATCGCGGCGGCCCGGCGGCAGACGGAGGTGAACGAGAAGCAGGAGATGTCGAGCGCCTGCAGGAACACCTCGCGCGGTGTATCCACGTAGCGGCCGCGCAGATACGCTTTGTCGGCGAACCCGATTGCGTGGACCAGGAAATCGATGGTGCCCCAGTCGGCGCGCAGCGCGTCGAAGACGGCGTCTATGCTGGCCTCGTCGGTCACGTCGCAGGGATGCACGTGGGACGCGCCGACGCTGGCTGCCAGCGGGCGCACCCGCTTGCCCAACGCCTCGCCCTGGTAGGTGAAGGCGATCTCCGCGCCCTGTGCGGCGCAAGCGGCGGCAATGCCCCACGCCAGCGAGCGGTCGTTCGCCACGCCCATGATCACGCCCCGCTTGCCGGCCATCAGCGTTCCGCGGACCGGTAGGGTGTGAGTCTGGTCAGGCATAAGCGTCCTCGGGGGAGTGCGGTAAGCGGGGCGGGCCAGGGTGGTGACACGGGCGGGCCGCGCTAGGCAAGGCTGGGTGGGTTTTGGGTGGTGCAAAGAAAGGAAGGCAAGCAGTTCTTTTTTGAAAAAAAGAACCAAAAAACTTTTACTACCCCGACGCTAAAACGCTCGCCCTGTCCGGAAAAACCCGGCTGGTGCAAATGCGGGAGAAGTAAAAGTTTTTTGGTCCTTTTTTTCGAAAAAGGACTGCTTTCTTCCTTCCTCTTATGAGTCGTAACCCACCAGCACCTCCACAGGCACGTCCAGCTTCGCCCGCCCGCCCAGAAAATTCAGCTCGATCAGCGCGGCCGCCGCCGGCACCTCGGCCCCCATCTGCCGCAGCAGCCTGATGCCCGCGGACATCGTGCCGCCGGTGGCCAGTAGATCGTCCACGATCACCACGCGCTGGCCGGGCGAGACCGCGTCCGCCTGCATTTCGATACGGTCCGTGCCGTATTCCAGCGCGTAGTCCAGTCCCACCGTGGCGCCGGGCAGCTTGCGCGGCTTGCGTATCATGACGAAGCCGCAGCCCAGCTTCAGCGCCAGCGGGGCGGCCAGCAGGAAGCCGCGCGATTCGATGCCGGCGAGCAGGTCCGGCTTGTAGCCGCTGACGCGATTGGCGAGCCGGCCCATGGCGACCTGCCAGGCGTCGGGATGCCGCAGCAGGGTGGAGATGTCGTAGAACAGGATGCCGGGCTTGGGGAAATCCGGGATCGAACGGATGTGGTCTTTTAGGTCCAACGCGGGGTGCTCCGAGGAAGAAGGCAAGCAAGGCCTTCTTTTTTGAAAAAAAAGAAGCAAAAAACTTTTGGCTGCCCGCCTGCGTCAGCGCGCTGCCTGTTTCTGCCAATGCGCATGTCGGCAGAAGCAGGCTCGGCCGTGGTGCAGGCGTGGGAGCAAAAGTTTTTTGCTTCTTTTTTTCAAAAAAGAA
>CAXTCL010000220.1:0-6299 GCA_964242035.1 uncultured Acetobacteraceae bacterium
AAAGGACCGAAAAACTTTTACCGCCCCGCATCTGCAACAGGGGGGTGCTTCCGGTGAGCACGCGCGTCGCAGCGTCGGAGAAGTAAAAGTTCTTTGCTTCTTTTTTGCAAAAAAGAAGGCCTTGCTTGCTTGCGCAACGGTCACTCTCAAGCCGATGTCGACACCCCGGATGGCGCGCCCTATGACCGTGCCCATGAAGATACGTATCGCTCCTGGCATGACACGTTCGAGCGTCGCGTCCTGAGCGCTCAAACCGGCGGCGGCGCGACCGGGCTTAAACGGTCCATGGGGCCGATCGGGACGTTGTTCATCACCGTGTCGGTGCTGTCGCCGAGCATTGCGGTGTTCATTGTGGGCTCGGACCTGATGCGGCAGGTGGGCACCGGCGTCTTCCTGTGCTTCGCGGCGGCGGCCCTGTTCGGGGTGGCGATGTCTTGTGTCTATGGCGAGCTCGGCGCGGCCTTTCCCGGCGCCGGCGGGGAGTACACCATACTCGGCCGGGTGTTCGGGCCGCGCTGGGCCAGTGGGGTGCTCGGGCTCAACCTGCTTGGTTTCAGCATATCGTTGGCCCTGTCCGGCTTCGGGGTGGTCAGCTACCTCGGCGCTATCGTGCCGGGCCTGCCTGCGCGGCCGGTGGCGGCTTTGCTGGTTGCGGCCGTGGCTGGCATCGCCGTCCTGCAGATCAAGGTGGGCGCTGTGGTCACCGGCGGCTTCCTGGCGGTCGAGCTGCTGGCGCTTGCCGTGCTGACCGTGCTGGGCGCCATGCACGCGCACCAGGATCTGTCCGTCCTGCTGCACCCGGTGGTGGCTGCGCTGCCGGGTGGCTTGGCGGCACCGACTTTGGCGGGACTGGGTGCTGCCACCGCCGCGGGCATCTACGCCTTCAACGGCTACGGTGCTGCGATCTTCTTCGGCGAGGACATGCGTGACGCAGGCAAATTGGCGCCGGTCGTGCTTCTGGCACTCGCGGCCGGCGTGGTCATGGTTATGCCGCCGGTCGCTGCGGTGATCCTGGGGGCACCTGACCTGCGCGCCCTGTCGGCGTCCGCGGCGCCGATCCCGGCGTTCATCGCGCAGGTGGGCGGGCGGGACCTGGCCCGGCTGATGAGCCTCGGCGTGGCGCTGGCGGTGTTCAACACCATGATCGCCATCGCGCTGATGGCAGGCCGCCAGCTCTATGCCACGGGACGCGACGGGCTTTGGCCGGGACCGGTGAGCCGGGCGCTGGCCACCACCCATGCGCGCTGGGGGTCACCCTGGGTCGCCACCCTGGTCATGGGCGGTTGCGGGCTGGCGAGCTGCGTGCTGGACCCGCACACCCTGGTTTTGATCTCGGGCAACAGTAACGTCGCCACCTACTCTGCCTTGTGCCTGGCGGCGCTGCAGGGCCGGCGGACGGGCGCCAGCGGTCACACCACCTGGCGGATGCCTGGCTTTCCGGCGCTGCCTGTGTTGGGTTTGGTGTTCCTGTTGGCGGTGGCGGGGTTCGATCTTTTCGATCCGGCCGGACGGGTGGGGCTGCTGGTCACTGTGTTGACGCTTGGGGCCTCGGTGTTCGTGTTCTCGCGGTGAGGGTGTTGCGGAAGGCAAGCAAGCAAGGCCTTCTTTTTTGAAAAAAGGAAGCAAAAAACTTTTACTTCCCCGCATCTGCAGCGAGCGTGTTTGTCCGGAGAAGTGCCACTGCTGCAAAGGCGGGGGAGATAAAAGTTTTTTGGCCCTTTTTTTCAAAAAAGGACTGCTTGCTTCCTGGCTTGAGTTAACGTCAACGCCGATTGGTATCTGCTTTTGCTTCCTCCCTGGCACCCAGACAGCTTCGCCGACCGTGCCGGTTTCCTGCGACGCCGTGCGCTGCTGACGCAGGCGACGCGCGCGTTTTTCGACGCGCGGGGCTACCTGGAGGTGGAGACTCCTTATGCGGTGGCAGCACCTGGGGAGGAGGTGCACCTGCAGACGTTCGCGACCGAGCTGCGCACCCCGGAGGGCGGTGCGCGCAAGCTCTGGCTGAACACCAGCCCGGAGTTTGCGATGAAGCGGCTGCTGGTGGCCGGGGCGGGGCCGATCTTCCAGCTGGCGCGGGTGTGGCGTAACGGGGAGGCGGGCGCGCTGCATGCGCCGGAGTTCACCATGCTGGAGTGGTATCGGCCGGGGGCCGGCCTGGCGGCGTTGATGGACGAGACGGAGGCGTATCTGCGGGCGGTGCTGCCGCCGGTTTGCGCGCGCGACGGCATGACGGTGGATTTGCGGCGGTTCGAGCGGCTGACGATGGAAGAGGCGTTCGGGCGGTTTGCCGGGGCGGATCTGTTGGGCACGCTGGATGATGCGGCGGGCTTGGCGGCTTCGGCGGGGGCCACGCTGCGTCCGGGAGAGGATTGGGAGGATCTGTTCTTCCGGTTGTTGCTGGAGCGGGTCGAGCCGCGGATCGGGCGCGGGCATCCGACGTTCCTGACGCACTGGCCGGCGGCGCAGGCGGCATTGGCGGTGCGCGATGCGGCCGATCCGCGGGTGGCGTTGCGGTTCGAGCTGTTCGCCTGCGGGATGGAGCTGGCAAACGCGTTCGAGGAGCTGACGGATGCGGCCGAGCAGCGGGCGCGTTTCGTGGCGGACCGGGCGCGGCGCCATGCGATTTCAGGGCCGGACTGGGCGCTGGACGAGGATTTCCTGGCCGCCCTGGCACATGGGTTGCCGCCGGCGTCCGGGATCGCGCTGGGCTTCGACAGGCTGGTGATGCTTGCCACTGGCGCACGCCGAATTGATCAGGTCCAGTGGCTGCCGAGCGGTTCCGACCTTATCTGAGGCCAGGCACACCACGCCGATCCACCGGAGCTTTCGACACGATGCGCAGTCTATTCGCGGCTACTGCCCTGCTCGGCCTGGCCGGGTGCGCCTACCCCAACCCGCAGCATGTGCGGGAGCTGAACGCGCTCGTGGGCAAACCGGAGCCCGACCTGCTGCGCAGCTACGGCGTGCCGAACCGCACCTACGATACGAGCGGCCTGCGCTTCGTGTCCTACCAGATGAGCCGTATCGAGTCTTATCCCGGCGACGGGTTCGGCTATGGCGGGTTCGGGGGCTATGGCGGCTACGGCGGGTTTGGCTATGGCGGGTATGGTTACGGCGGTGGCCTGGGGTATGGCGGATTTGGCGGGTTCGGGCCGGAGATCGTCCAGCGCGACTGCACTACGACGTTTGAGCTGCAGAACCATGTCGTGAAGAGCTACAGTTTGCGTGGGAATGATTGCTGAGCGGGAGGCAAGGCAAGCAAGCAGTCCTTTTTTGAAAAAAAGGACCAAAAAACTTTTACTTCTGACGGCTGGGTTGAGGTGCGGTCTGGTTCTGCGAGGGCGGGTCTGGTGTTAGTGGGGAAGTCGCTGCGCGAGCCTTTGGCAGGCTGAATGCTGGGCTGACATCGAAGAAGGCCAGGGTGGCAGCGACTTAGAAGAGGGCTTCGAGCGGTGACCGCGTTCGCTCCGGGCTCTGGGTCCGTCGTCTTCCAGGAAGACGGCTGGCCTTACCCGGCGACCGCTTTGCGTATTTCGCTAGCATGCCGGGCCAATCCATCTGCCGTCGGCTCATAGCGCCCATCCGCACGCACGCACGCAAACCCGTCCCCCTCCAGCCGCTCCAGGCATGGCCCATCCTTCAGCCCGCCCGGCCGCCCTGTCGGGCCCGCCAGTATCAGCCGGTGCAGGGCGGAGCGGCAGCACGTCTCCAGATAAGGTTCGTTCCACATCGTCCCAACCTTGCGCCTCGGCGCGGCCTGCGCAAGTTGCGGCAGCCCGGCGCGCGCGAGGGTTGATGCATGCGGCCGCGTCCGGCAGGAACGCGCGGTGATGAACCTCAGCACGCTTGCCTCCGCGCTCACCCCCCTGCTGCGCGGGGTGGACGCCGAGCGGGCACACGGCCTGGCGCTGCGCGGCCTGGCCGCAGGCCTCGCCGGCGCCCAGGCCGCCCCGGACGACCCTGCGCTGGAGATACGCGCCATGGGCCTGCTGTTCGCCAACCCGATCGGGCTGGCCGCCGGGTTCGACAAGAACGCGGTGGCCGTCGCCCCCCTGCTTCGCCTGGGTTTCGGCTGCGTGGAGGCCGGCACCGTCACGCCCCTGCCGCAGGGCGGCAACCCGAAGCCGCGCCTGTTCCGCCTGCCGCAGCACCGCGCGGTGATCAACCGGCTGGGCTTCAACAACGAGGGCGTGGAGGCCTATGTGGCCCGCCTGCGCGCGCTCGGCCCGCGCACCGGCCGCCTCGGCGCCAATGTCGGCATCAACAAGACAGGCGCCGTGCCGGAGCGCGACTACCCCGCACTGGTGGCGGCCGTCTCGCCTTACGCGGACTACGTCACCATCAATGTCTCGTCGCCCAACACCCCCGGCCTGCGGGACCTCCAGGGCGAGGAGAGGCTGCGCGCCATCCTGCAGGCGATCGCCGCCGCGGTGCCGGTACGCCCGCCGGTGCTGGTGAAGGTGGCGCCAGACCTCGGCGAGGACGGGCTGGCCGCCGTGGTGGAGACGGCCATCGCCTGCGGTGCCGCCGGCCTGATCCTGACCAACACCACGATCAGCCGGCCGGCCGACTTCACCGGCACGAACGTGCACCAGGTCGGCGGCCTGTCAGGCGCCCCGCTGTTCGCCCGCTCCACCGCCATGCTCCGCCTGGCCGCCAGGCTCTCCGCCGGCCGCCTGACCCTGATCGGCTGCGGCGGCGTGCGCACGGGCGCCGACGCACTGGAAAAGCTGATGGCCGGCGCCAGCCTGGTCCAGCTCTACACCGAGTTCGCCTATGCCGGCCCGGCTTTGGTCGCCCGCCTGAAGACCGAGCTGCTCACCGCCCTGCGCCAGCGCGGCTTCGCCCGCGCCTCGGACGCCATAGGCGCCGGCCTGTGATCGCCCGCATCGCCGGCCTGGCCGAGATCGCCGCCGCCTACGACGCCTTTATCGTGGACCTTTGGGGCGTGGTGCATGACGGCGTGCGCCCCTACCCCGCGGCTTTGGACGCGCTGGCCCATCTCGCCCCACGCCCCGTCCTGCTCCTCAGTAACGCTCCCAGGCGCGCCGCCTCCGCCCAGAACATGCTCCGCCGCATGGGCATACCCGACACGCTCTACACATCCATCCTCACCAGCGGGGAGGCCACCTGGCTGGCGCTGCGCGACCGCACCCACCCCTGGTTCGCCCGCCTCGGGCAGCGCGTGTACCATCTGGGCCCGCAGCGCGACCGCAACGTGCTCGAAGGCCTGGACCTCACCCTCGCGGCCCGCCCCGCCGACGCCGATTTCGTCGTCAACACCGGCCCGGACGACGACATGAACGATCCCGGCACGCTGGCCACATTCCTCCCCGAGCTGCAAGCCTGCCTGGACGCCGGCCTACCGATGATCTGCGCCAACCCCGACCTGGTGGTGATGCGGGACGGCATACGCATCCTGTGCGCCGGGTCGCTGGCCGCGCACTACGCCCAATGCGGCGGCGACGTCTTCAGCCTGGGCAAGCCGGACCCTGCGATCTACGCCATGGCGCTTGCCGAACTGCACACCCCGCTTGCGCGCGTGCTGGCGATCGGCGACTCGCTGCACACCGACATAGGCGGCGCGCAGGGCGCCGGCATCGACAGCCTCTGGGTGTTGGGCGGCATACACGCGGCGGCGCTGGCCGGGGATGACGCGCGGGCGTCCGCGGAAGCGGCGGCGGCGGGCGTGGCGCCTGTGGGGATGATCGACCTTCTGCGGTGGTAGGAGGGCAGGCAGTCCTGAGAAAGACTGGCTGCTTGCCTTGCCTGTCCACCCCCCGAGAGACGTGCTTTCTTCCAGGCCATGTCCCCCATCCTGCGCATCGGCGTCATAGGCGCCGGCCATTTCGGCCGTTTCCACGCGATCAAGGTGGCCGCAAGCGCGCGCGCGGCCTTGGTCGGCATCACGGATGTGGACGCGGCGCGGGCCGCGGTGGTGGGGCGGGAGCTGGGCGGGGTGCCGGCAATGGGGCTGGCGGACCTGCTGGCAACCGCCGACGCGGTGATCGTGGCGGCACCGGCGGAGGCGCATTTCGACATTGCGGCACTGGCGCTGGAGAACGGCTGCCACGTGCTGGTGGAGAAACCGATCGCGGCCACGCTGGCGCAGGCGGACCGGCTTGCGGAGCTGGCGCGCGCGCAGGGCCGCGTGCTGCAGGTGGGGCACCTGCTGCGCTACTCGCCGGAGCACCGTGCGATCTCGGCGCGGATCTCGCGGCCGTTGTATATCGAGGCGACGCGTATCGCGCCGTTCAAGCCGCGCGGGACGGACGTGTCGGTGATCCTGGACCTGATGA
>CAXTCL010000221.1:0-6169 GCA_964242035.1 uncultured Acetobacteraceae bacterium
CCCGGCGGAGGGGTGGCCGAGTGGCTGAAGGCGGCGGTTTGCTAAACCGTTGTACACTGTAAAGGTGTACCGTGAGTTCGAATCTCATCCCCTCCGCCAGTAAACCGTTTTGGCCGGTTTCATTTCCTGCAACCGGCGCCGCTTCTGTCGGCACCCCGCCCGAGAAATCAACATACACCACCCTGAACGGGCGGCCGTGATCTGACGCACCCATGTTGTCGGCTCGGGGTTCGCGCGCCCGCTCCGTTGGTTGCTGAAGACGGCGAGGGCGCAAAAGGTCGATGTGGCCAAGCTGCGGCCGCCGTGTTGGATGCAGCCCTCGACCGGCCGGCTGGCGGCGCGTCGGACCTCGCACGCTGTGGCGAGTGCCTGGTGGCGGCTGCCATCCTGGCGGCCAGATGGCAGTTGTCAGGCTCTGTCCAAGCTGATAAAGCGTGACACAGCTAATTGTAGGACCGTAGAGAAAATGGCCCTTGTCATGTCGCTGAAGGACAGGCGCATGCTTTGTTTGTTTAGGCTGCTGATGATGCCGCTCTGCGGGCGTCGCGCGTGATCTCGGTGCAAACGTCAGAGAGGTCGAATCAGTGCTGCGGCAGCGGAGACACCAGGACCACCTTCGGACGCCGTAAAAACGGCATCTGATAGGCAGCGTAACAGGCCTGGCCGGGCCTGAACAGGAAAGCCACCAGATATCAGACCGTAGCCGACACCCGGCTGCGCAACGTGATTCCTTGGGACATTTCAGCAGGGGGCTGCCGGTCGGACGATCTCTGGGCCTACAGAAAAGAATCGAGCCCGAATGGGCTTTGGGGAGAGAACGATGAGTGACACCGCGGATGTCCAGCGTCAGGCCGGAGCCCTGCACGAAAAATATCTTGCAGAGCGTAACAAGCGGATTCTTTCAGAGGGTGTGGATCAATATGTTGCGCTCGAACATCCTTTTCAGGGGGATGCGGACCCGTTCGCCAGAGACCTTGTCACGCGCCAAGCTGTAACAAGAGACGTAGATGTCGTCATAATAGGAGGCGGCTTCTCCGGTCTTCTTTCCGCAAGCAGCTTGATAGATGAAGGCATAACCGACATCTGCGTCATCGAGAAAGGTGCAGATTTCGGCGGCACCTGGTACTGGAACCGGTATCCCGGCTGCCGGTGCGATGTGGAAGCGTATACCTATCTTCCCCTGATCGAGAAATACGGGGAGATGCCGACGGAGCGCTACTCGCGCGCGTCCGACATCCTTGCCCATTCACGCCGGATCGCCCAGCATCTCGGCCTCTACGAAACAAGCTTGCTACAGACAGGCGTCACTGGCGCCGAGTGGCATGAGAGTGCTGCACGCTGGGTGGTTACCACTGACCGTGGAGACACTATCCGCGGGCGTTTCCTGTGCATGGCGAGCGGAATCCTCAGTCGTCCGAAGCTGCCTGGTATTCCCGGCGTGGAGACGTACAAGGGACATGCCTTCCACAGCTCACGTTGGGATTACGCCTACACCGGCGGGCACGAAAAGGGTGAGCTGGCTGGGCTGAAGGACAAGCGGGTTGCAATCATCGGCACCGGTGCAAGCGCGGTGCAGGCCATTCCCTACCTTGGCGCTTGCGCCAAGCAGCTCTATGTCGTGCAGCGCACACCGGCGGCCGTCGATCCGCGGGAGAACAGCGAGACCGATCCCGCATGGTGGAACAGCCTCGAGCCAGGCTGGTGGGAGAAGCGCGCGACGAATTTCGAGGGTTTCGTTATCGGATTGCCGCAGGAAGAAGATCTGATACAGGACGGATGGACCAGGAGCTGGACCCGCATGGCCGAGGCGGCGAGGTCTCCGCAAGCAACGACACCGGACGACGCGGCACGGCTACGCCAACTCGCGGATTACGAGAAAATGGAAGGCATGCGCGAGCGCATCTCGAGCATTGTGAGGAATCCGGCGACCGCGGAATCATTGAAACCCTACTTCAATTGGATGTGCAAGCGGCCGCTGTTCGTGGATGGATATTTCGAAACATATAATCGGCCGAACGTCACGTTGATCGATACAGTCGGGCGAGGCCTTGATCGCATAACGGAAAACGCCATCGTCTTCGACGACCAGAGCTACGAGGTTGATTGCATCATCTATGCTTCCGGTTTCGAAGTGGCCGCACCGCCCGATCGGACGGCAGGGTTCGAAATGAAGGGCGCCGGTGGCGTGACGTTAGGCAGTCACTGGGAAAACGGTCGGACGTCGCTACACGGCATGTGGGTGCACAACTTTCCAAACATGGGCATCATTTCCGGGTTGAAGCAGGCTGGCATCACCTGGAGCATCACCTTCATGAATCGTCGCCAGAGCGAGCATTTTGCGGCGGTGGTTCGCCGCTGTCTGGACGAAGGGCTGGATCGCGTTGAGCCTACGGAACAGGCCGAGCGCGACTGGCTGGCCGTCCTCGGAAGCAAGGCGGTCAAGGACGACACGTATTTGCGCGAGTGCACGCCGGGATATTACAACAACGAAGGCAAGAACCTCCGCGACTCGATCTGGCTCAGCAATTATGGTGGCGGACCCTTCGAGTATATGGATCTGCTGCGCGAGTGGCTTTCTTCAGGCGGCATGGGGCGGGATTTCGAGCTGCGCCAGAAGGAGGCGGCGCTTCCTTCGCGTTGAGGCAGAAGTAAGCAAGGCCTTCTTTTTTGAAAAAAAGAAGCAAAAAACTTTTGCTCCCTGGCGCAGGCTGAGCGGCTTCGGTGTATCCGGAAGTACCCGGACGCTGGAAATGCGGGGGAAGTAAAAGTTTTTCGGTTCTTTTTTTCAAAAAAGGACTGCTTGCTTTCTATATGTCATGCTCGACGCGGGTTGATATAAGTGCTTATTGCGATGAGCATCTTTATCCGACGGGTGGCCCCTTGTGGCCGGACGATGCCCTAACCGGATAGACACGCGACAGCCGGGTCAAAAGTTTTTTGCTTCTTTTTTACAAAAAAGAAGGCCTTGCTTACTTTCCTCAGCGTTCGCGGCGCTACCGCCTTATGACGGTGCGTGCGCATCGGAGGGAAAGGCCGCGGTTTTTGCCCGGGTGTTGTCGCCGGCGAACACCACGCCCGCTTGTATCAGGGCATCGCAGGCTGTCTCGCTGTAGCCGCATTCCTTCAGCACGCTGATCGTGTGCTCGCCGAGCAGCGGCGGCGGCGTGCGCAACGTCATGCGTTGCCCGTCCGTTCGCAACGCGGACGCCACGCCCTTTGCCGGCGTGCCGCGCGCGTCACGGTACTGCATCACCATATCGGACGCGTCGGTGTGCGGGTGGCGAGAAAGTTCTCCGAGCGAGTGCACCGGGGAGCAGGGTATGCCGGCCGCCTCGAATGCGGCGAGCCAGGCGCTGCGCGTCCTGCCACGCAGGATTTCCGCCACGATGCGGACCGTCTTCTCCCTGTGCGCCACGCGTTTGGCACCGGTCAGGAAACGCGGGTCGACGGCAAGATCAGGCCGTGCGGCCACGCTGCAGAAGATTTGCCACAACGCATCGTTCGCGACGCCCAGGATGAGCGGCTGGTCCTGCGTGTCGAAGGCCTGGTAAGGACATAATGAGTCATGTCCGGAACCGGGCGGCACCGGCTCGATGCCTGTCTGCCAGTAGCCTTGCAGGAAGTAGCCGAGAAAGCCCACTGCCGTGTCGAACAATGCGGACTCGATCTTCATGCCCGCGCCAGTGCGGCCGCGTTGCATGAGCGCACCCATGATGCCGATCACCGCGTGCAGTCCGGTTCCCTGGTCGACAGGCGAGAACGGGCTGCGCGCCACCGCCCCGCCCGGCGTCCCGGTCATAGAGAGCATGCCGGTGAAGGCCTGAGCGATCAGGTCGTAGCCCTTACCATCCTTCATCGGGCCGACCGTGCCGTAACCGGACACGCTGCAATACACCAGGCCGGGGTTGACCGCCTGCAGCGCCGCGTAGCCGATGCCGAGCCGCTCGGCCACGCCAGGCCCGAAGCTTTCCACCACGACGTCGCTTGTGCGTGCCAGGCTCAGGCAGATCGCCAATCCTTCCGGAGATTTCAGGTCCACCGCCAGGCTGCGCTTATTGCGGTTCACGGAAAGGAAAATCGTGCCCTCGCCGTTCTGGAACGGTGGCCACTTCCTTGTGTCGTCACCGCCGCAGGGCTCTATCTTGATCACGTCGGCGCCCATGTCGCCCAGGTATTGCGTGCAGAGGGGACCGGCGAGAATCTTGCTGAAATCCAGCACGCGTATTCCTTGCAAGGGCAGGAACCCGACATCCCGCACGGGCGCTTCCAGGCTGATTGAGTATCTCCTCGATACGAGCCGCAGTAAACCTACGGTCTGACAATTGACTGGCGCGGTCATTATCATTAAAGGAACGCGCATGACAACAGCAAAACCAGTACATGCTGCCGAGGCGCTGCCGCCGCGGATGCTGGAAACCCTCGGTAAGATCAAAGTACCCAAATCCTGCGACGTTCTCGCGGAGAAGTTGCAGGCGCAGATACTCAGCGGCACCTATCCTCCCGGCGCCTCGCTTCCCACTGAGCGCGAGCTGGTTCTGGCGACCGGATTGAGTCGCGGCTCGATACGCGAAACGTTGCGCATCCTGGAGGCGCAGGGCCTGGTGAACACGCGCGCCGGCCGCTACGGCGGCTCGGTGGTGGCGCAGCCGTCGCGTGCGCTGCTCGCAAGCCACATCAACCTGTTTGCCAAGGGCAGGAGCGTGACGCTGCGCTCGCTCGTCGAAGTGCGCCAGGCGCTCGAACCTATGGTGGCCTATCTCGCCGCGCGCAATCGTTCGGCGGCCGACCTGGCGGAGCTCACGCGCATTTCTGCACTGCTCGATGCCGCAGCGCCGGCCGACGTGGGCACCTTCCTCGAGGAGAACGCGAACTGGCACATGGCTTTGTCGGTGGCGAGCCATAACGACCTGCTCTGCGCGCTGACGTCGTCGGTGTCCGGGTTGATGATGGAGGCCTCCCGCATCGAGAATTTCGCCTCCGAGGACGTGCGCCGGCTGGTGACCCAGGCGCACCGGCGCATCCTGCAGGCGATCGAGGCGGGCGACGGCGATGCCGCGCGACACCGTGCCGAACGCGACGTCCTGGCTTACGCCAAATATCTGGAGGCTGCGGTCGCAAGCGCGCAGCGCACGCGGCGCACCGGCGCCACTGCCGCGAAGGCCGGCTGACGGCTATGCCGCGCCGTCGCAAGGAGATGCATGGCGGCCGGCTGGTCACCTGTTATGCGGAGCGGCACGCCACCGTCCATGACATGCTGGCGTGCCGCTTCGCACAGGCCGCCGACGAAATTGCGGTGGTGGACGGCGAGGTTCGCCTGAGCTACGCGCAGGTGGCGCGCCAATCGGCGGCGGTGGCGGCACAACTAGCGTCTGCCGGCGTCATCGCCGGCGAACGCGTTGCGGTGATGCTGGAAAACGGGCTAGACGCCCTGCTGAGCGTGATCGCCATCGTGCGGTTAGGCGCCGTCATCGTGCCGGTCGGCACCCGCTTGCGCGCACCGGAGATCGCCTACATCCTCGCCGATGCGGCCCCCGTCGCGGTCATCCACGGGCCGGCATTCGCCGCCGAACTGGCGCTGGTGGGTGCGGCCGCGTGCATCCTGATGGACGTCTCGCAGGCAGGCTGGGGAGCGGCCGTGCCGGACGCCGCGCCGCCGCCGGCACTGCGCGGCGAGGACGATCTGTTCGGCATACTCTACACCTCTGGCACTACAGGCACGCCGAAAGGCGCGATGCTGACCCATCTCAACGTCGTGCATTCCTGCATGCACTGGCAGGAGGTGCATGGGCTCCGCCAAGGCGAGCGCACGCTGCTTTGTGTGCCGTGGTCGCACGTGGCCGGGCTGTCCGGCGTGCTGCTGCCGTTCCTGCACATCGGCGGCACGGTGGTGATGATGGCGGAGTTCAAGCGCCGGCATTTCCTGGAACTCGCGCAACGGGAGCGCATCACCCACGCGCTGATGGTGCCGGCGATGTATGGGTTATGCCTGCTGGAGTCTGATCTTGCCGCGTTTGACCTGTCATCGTGGCGCATCGGCGCGTATGGCAGCGCGCCGATGCCGGAGCCCACCATCGCGCGTTTTGCGCGCGCTCTTCCGCATCTGCAGTTGTTTAATGATTCGGCGACCACCGAGACGTGCTCCCCGGCCACGATTATGCCCCTGGGTGAG
>CAXTCL010000222.1:0-6151 GCA_964242035.1 uncultured Acetobacteraceae bacterium
TTTTTGAAAAAAAGAAGCAAAAAACTTTTGCTCCTGTCGCCGCCTTTTACGTCTTGATCTGTCTTGATGCACCTGGCTTTGAATTTGCAGGGTTGGTTGATCCTACTCTTCTTCTCGGCGCAACAGCACCTCGTCGATCTGCTGCAGCAGGGCCGGAAAATCCACCGGCTTGGAGTGATAATCGTCGCACCCCGCCTCCAGCGCGCGCGCCCGGTCCCCTGCCATGGCATGCGCCGTCAACGCGATGATGGCGGTGTGCGCCTGCGCCGCGTCCGCGCGCATGCGGCGCGCCACTGTCCAGCCGTCCAGCACAGGCAGGTCCATGTCCAGCAGAACCACATCCGGCGCCTCGGCGCTCGCCTGATCCAGCGCCTGCTGGCCGTCATGGGCCAGCACCACGTCGAACCCGTGGCGGCGGAGACGGCGGGACAGGAAGTCCCACAGCTCCTCATGGTCCTCGACGAGCAGTATCTTGGTCATTGCGTCGTGTCGCCCTCTCTGTTCCTGCAAAGCGCATCAGCGCGCTGAAAGATTGCTGCCTCGGAACTTAAGAGGAAGAAAGCAAGCAGTCCTTTTTCGAAAAAAAGGCCAAAAAACGTTTGCTTCCCCGCCTGCGCTGGCGCGCGCGCCGATCCTGCCACAACGCGACCCGGCAGAACCGGCGCGAGCGCTTGCGCAGGCTGAAGATAAAAGTTTTTTGCTTCTTTTTTTCAAAAAAGAAGGCCTTCCTTCCCTTCGCAACGATCAATCCCAGAGCGAGTTGATACACCCACAAAGGGGCCTAAACGCATGTCAGAACCAGAGAAGGGCCCCGAACCAGCCACAAGCACAAGCGGCCTGGCAGCGCTCACCGCCGGCGCGATCGTGGTCGCCGCGCTGTATTTCGGGCGGGACCTGCTGGAGCCAATGGTCCTGGCCGTGCTGCTCGCCTTCGTGCTGGCGCCCCTGGTCGCCGTCCTGCAACGCGCCAGGCTGGGCGCCACGCTGCCCGTGTTCATCGCGGTGCTGCTCGCCTTCGCGGTCATCGGCAGCATAGGCATGGTGGTGGGTCGGCAGATGAGCACGCTGGCGGAGGGCATCCCCGCCTACCAGGCCACCATACAGCACAAGATCGCCACGCTCGACCTGGGCCCGCAGATGACGCGCGAGGTGCAAAGCTCGCTGCATTCCATCCTGGGCACCGCCAAGGACGCAGCCCCTGCGCAGGGCCGCGCGCCGGCCACCAAGGTGGCCGTGGCGACCGCGCCGGCCACCGCGTTCGAGGCGCCGTCCACGCTGGTCATCGTGCGCACCGTGGCGCCCTCGCTGCTCGGCGTGCTGGCCACGCTTGGTGTGGTGCTGATCTTCGTCATCTTCGTCCTGCTGTTCCGCGAAGACCTGCGCGACCGCCTCGTCCGCCTGGTCGGCCGGCAGGACCTGCACCGCACCATTCTGGCGATGAACGATGCGGCCCGCCGGCTGTCCCGCTTCTTCCTCTTCCAGGTGGCGATCAACACCGGCTTCGGCGCCTTCATCGGCGCGGGGCTCGCGGTGAGCGGCCTGCCGAACCCGATCCTCTGGGGCATACTGGCCGCGATGATGCGGTTCGTGCCGTTCCTCGGCACCTTCATCGCCGCCACCCCGCCCGTCCTGCTGGCGCTGGCCGTCTCGCCCGGCTGGTCCCTGGCGGTCATCGTGCTGCTGCTGTTCGTGCTCAGCGAGCTGATCATGGGGCAGGTGGTCGAGCCGCTCATCTACGGCCACAGCACCGGCCTGTCGCCGATCGCGGTGATCGTGGCCGCCACGTTCTGGGCCTTCATCTGGGGTCCCGTCGGCCTGCTTCTGGCCACACCGCTCACCGTCTGCCTGGTGGTGATCGGCCGCCATGTGGAGAGCCTGGCCTTCCTAGAGGTGATACTCGGCGACAGCCCGCCGCTCGACGCCGAGGAGACGTTCTACCAGCGTGCGCTGGAGGGCAACGCGCGCGTCCTGACCCAGCAGGCCCGCCTGGCCGTGGCGCAGACCTCGCTGGTGGAATACTATGACCGCGTCGCCCTGCGCGGCCTGGCGCTGGCCCAGGCCGACCTCTCGCGTGACGCCCTGGCTTTCGACCGGCTCGAAGCGGTGCACGCCCATGTGGAGACCGTGGTCACCGCCCTGGGCGAGCGCGCTGCCCCTGCAGCGCCGGCCGAGCCGCCGCCGGCGGCCTGGCAGACCGACGGCACCGTCCTGTGCATTCCCGGCCGCGGCCAGCTCGACGATCTGGGTGCCCGCATGGCCATGCAGGTGCTGCAGGCAGCGGGCTTCGGCGCAAGCTGCGAAACCAACCTGATCCTGGGCGCCCGTCGCGGCGACACTGCCGACGGCACGCCGCCGGCACACGCCAACGCTCTGCTCGTCTGCCTCTCCGTGTTGGAGGAGGGCAGCAGCCCGTCCGCCATACGCTATTTGCTGCGCCGTATTGCGCGCCAGATGCCGCAAGCCGCCGTGGTCGTTTGCCTGTGGAACGCGGCGGGTACAAGCGCCACGCTTGCCGCGTTGCGCTCGGAGGGTAGCGACGAGATGATCGTGCTGTCGCTCAGCGAGTTGCTTGCACTGACGCGCGCGATCTGCGCGCGGTCTGGCGGCGCGTTGCAGGCGGCTTGAGGGGCAGGGCAAGTCCTAGCGGATCCGTCCCAATTCGTTTTTTTGCTTTTGGTCACACAGGAATGCGAACATCACCCGGCGGATTGCAGAGTCCCGCGTTAGACAATCAATGCAATCTGTCGCAGTGGCCTTTCTGGTTCGCGCACCGCGCAGCATCAAACAGCACAGCAGCGAAGAGTAAACACCAACCCGACCTTGCGTTATCGTAATGTGTACCGTGGTGCCGAACTAAAAATCCGGATGCTGCCTGCTGACCAAACCATCATACTTCGCATCCGTCCTGGCCGCCGGCAGCTCCGCAAGCGTGCCGAACCATGTCACTCTGCTCTCAACCCCGTATTGCTCGCGCGGCGCCGCGCGAGCCGGATCGTCCAGGCTGCAGATGGTGATGTCGATCTTGTCCGGTTCGGACACGCCCTCATACGTCAGCGGCGTACCGCAGGCGGCGCAGAACCCGCGGCTGGCGAGCGACGAGCTTTGGAAATGGGCCGGCGCGCCGGCCGTCCAGGCCAGGTCCGCACGGGGCAGGGTGGCCAACGCCGCGAACGGCCCGCCGACCGCCTTCTGGCACATGCGGCAATGACAGATTGTGCCAACCGGCAAGGCATACAGCGCGTAGCGTATCGCCCCGCACTGGCAGCCGCCGTTCAACACGGGCGTGCGCATCTCGGACATTGACTTGCCTCCTGCGGATACGGTTTGCCCGGCAACAATGGCGCGGCACTGTGGTTTGCCGGACGGAGGATACGGATTGGTCCAGACATCGGCAACAAACCATCTTCCCGGCGACCCTGTCAGGCACAGCCAGCATGCGGAAGCTTGGGGAGGTGCAATGGTGCTGCAGTCACTCAGGATGAGTTCTACGCCGCTCGCGCCCTTGCAGCGTGTATCCGGAATGCACTCCCATCCGATCCGCCACCCGACAAGCTACGCGGCTCAAGATCGCCGGCTGGACGGACTAAAACAAAAAGGCTGTCGGCGATGTATCGCCGGCAGCCTTTTGAGAGGTAAGCCTGATCTGCGGATACCCTACCTAGGTAATAGCAAAGCCGGGCATATCAGCCTGTTCCGAACAGGCTGCCGCCTTATTTACATCTCGGAAACAGCGCCCGCCTCGGGACCCTTGGCACCCTGCCGCACGGAGACGCGAACCACCTGGCCCTCGTTGAGCGTGCGCAGGCTGCCGAGAACGGACATGTGGACGAAGATGTCCTTGCTGCCGTCCTGGGGAGCGATGAAGCCGAAGCCCTTGGTCGGGTTGAACCACTTCACAGTGCCCGTTGTCTCGACCGTGGGGCCGGACGGCGCGGCACGGTCCTGACGCGGACCAGCGGAGGGCGGACGCGACGAGCGGGCAGGGGCCGCCGTGCTCTGATCCACGCTGACCACCTCGGTCACTTGCAGGCCCTTTTGGCCGGGACCCACGCGGACTTCGAGCGACGCGCCTTCGCCGACGCTGTCATGCCCGGCACGCTGCAGCACCGCACAATGTAGGAAAGCATCGCCCGAACCGTCGCCCATCGCGACGAAACCAAAGCCCTTTTCGGAATTGAACCACTTCACGGTAGCCGTGAGGGTAGGGCCAAACGCGGCCGGCGCAGCGCCGGAGCGGTTGCCGCCGCCGCCATTCAGGGCACCCCAGTTGATGTCGGGTGCGGACGGCTGGTCGTCATCGAAGCCGCGGCGGCGCGGCTGGTAGGGTCTGCGTGCAGGTTGGGACATTCTCTCATTTCACAAAACAACGTGGGGAAACACATGCTGCCTCACGAACGCCAATCAACCTACCTCATATACATGAATTGTGAAAGTCACAGTTTAGCGGGTTAGCTTCACCCGCGGGTTGAACACACACCACGGCAACCGCCTCCTGCGTTCAACGAAACGCGGCCTACTCGCCGAGCCCGTATAGCCGGCATGCTGGCGTTATCGACACCGAAGTCGATGCCCGCGCGGTGATGGTAAATACTGATCAACCCTCTACCGGTCTCGAAATCAGCTGTCGCCACTCGACTACAAACTAGTTACGGCAGAACTGGTGGTGCCCGCCATCCCGCGCCAGTCGTTCCGGCGCACCCAGCTTGGCAAGGTTGCTGCGCTGCGCATACAGAACCGCGTTCTTACCGGCTGCACCAAAGCCCACCCGGAGCGGCAAACCCATAGTCCGCCGGACAACACGCCCAATCGTGCAGCCGGGAGTAAAGCTTGCCCCTTCCTTTCGAAAAGAAGGTATTTTCATCCTCCCGCGACCCCCTCCGCGGAACTACCGACGTCGAATCCCGTGCACCGGCGCTCCGCCGTTCTCCCGACGCAAGCCGCCGACTCGACCATCTGAACTCTGGCAGTCGGCCGGCCGCTGTGCAGGACGCCGCAACTACGCCGGCCGGCCGGCCGAGTCCGACCACTGCGACGTGATAATGCCGAAGCCCAGTGTCACCCGGACCTACCGCTCCGGCGGTTGGTGCAAAAGCTGGACGACCAGACATTTCGCAGGCCGAAGCAACACAACCGAAACCGCGCAGCGTGGATGTCCCAGCCCGGAGTCGCAGAATGATTATTATGCCAATTCAGATGCAGGCAGGCCCGAAAGCCGGCTCAAACCTCCAGAAGCATGCCGTCATACGCAGGCTCCACGTCCTCCGGCAGCGTGGCCCGCAAGCGCGCCCAATCCATGCCGTTGCCCATATGCGTCAGCACCGTTCGCCGAACCCCCAGCCTGGCCCGCCACTCCAGCACGAGCGCCACATCCGCATGCGTCAGATGCGGCTCAGGCTGAAAGCAGCCCACCACCCAGGTGTCCACACCCGCCAACACCGCGAACGCCGCCGCGTCCAGCCGCACCACGTCGGTCGAGTAAGCGAACCCGCCCACCCGCAACCCCAGCGTGCGCATCACATGATGATCCTGATCGAACGTCCGCACCCGCAGCCCGCACGCCCCGATCACCTCGCCAGGCTCCATCACGCACAGATCCAGCACAGGCCGGTAGAAATACGGCGGCGTCCAAGGCCGGAACGCGTAATCGAACCGGCGAACCAGCTCGTCGCGCGTCGCCCGTGTTGCAAACGCCGGCAGCTTCACCCCGCTGATCCGGTTGAGCAGCCGCACGTCGTCCAGCCCCGTCACATGGTCGGCATGCGCGTGCGTGAACACGATCGCGTCGATGCGCGGCACCGCGCAGGCCAGCAACTGCGCTCGCATGTCCGGCCCGGTATCGACCAGTATCCGCCCCTCCGGCCCCTCGATGATGATGCTGGACCTGGTGCGCTGGTTACGCAGCTCACCAGGATCGCACGTGCCCCAGTCGCCGCGTCCGTCCGCGCCGCCTATACTGGGCACGCCGGCTGAGCCGCCGCAGCCCAGGATGGTTATGCGCATTGCGCAGGAGCATCAAGGACAGCAAGCAAGGCCTTCTTTTTTGTAAAAAAGAAGCAAAAAACTTTTGCACCTGACGCCTGCATGAACGCGCGTGGCCTTTCCAAAACGAAAACGTCTGCATCGGCAGCGGACGGAGCAAACGTTTTTTGCT
>CAXTCL010000223.1:0-6138 GCA_964242035.1 uncultured Acetobacteraceae bacterium
TTTTGAAAAAAAGGACCAAAAAACTTTTGCTCCCTGTCGGCGGCTGCTGAAACAGGCGGTGACAGCGGGACAAAAGTTTTTTGCTTCTTTTTTTCAAAAAAGAAGGCCTTGCTTCCTTTGACCACCTGGGACCGTCCCGCGCGAAAATTCCTCCCCCGCAGCCTGCTCGGCCGCTCGCTGCTGATCATCCTGATCCCGCTTGTCGTCGTCCAGGCGGTAGCCCTGCTCATCTTCTACGGTAGCCACCTGAACCTCATCTCCCGCCGCCTGTCCGGCGCGGTGGCCGGCGAGATCGCACAGACCATACGCCTGCTGAACTCCACAGACGACGCCTCTGACCAGGCCTGGATCCTGCGCACCAGCCTTACCGATTTCGAGCTGCGCATGCAGGTCCGCCCCGGCGCCCACCTGCCGTCTGACCCCAAGCGCGTGAACATCCTGGGACCGATGGATGACGACCTGGCCGTAGCCTTGCGCGAACGGGTCGGCCGACCGTTCCTGATGGACTGGACGCACGATCCTAATTCCGTGCTGGTCGACGTGCAGCTCCGCCAGGGCGTTCTGCACGTGGAGGCGCCGCGCAAGCGCCTCTACACCAGCATGATCTACGTCTACGTGCTGTGGCTCGGCGGCTCGTCCATCCTGCTGTTCGGCATCGCGGCTTTGTTCATGCGCAACCAGGTGCGCGCCATACGCCGCCTGGCGGCAGCCGCGGAGAATTTCGGCCTGGGGCGCGACACCGGCGCGATACGCCCGGAAGGGGCCACCGAAGTGCGCAAGGCGGCCACCGCCTTCAACCGCATGCAGGAGCGCATACGCCGCTTCCTCACCCAGCGTACCGAGATGCTGGCCGGCGTCAGCCACGATTTGCGCACGCCGCTCACCCGCCTGCGCCTGGCGCTGGCCATGCTGCCGACCGAAGGCTCGCTTGCCGCCGATGCCGCCGACATGACGGCGGACGTGGAGGAGATGGAGCGCATGATCAGCGCCTACCTGGCCTTTGCCCGCGGCGAGCAGGCCGAACAGGCCCAGCCGGTAGACCTGCCGGAGATGCTGGAGGACCTGGCGGCTAACGCGCGGCGCGCCGGCGCGCTGGTCAGCGTGGACGCGCCAGGACCGCTGACCGTGCAGCTACGCCAGGACGCGCTGCGGCGCGCGCTGACCAACCTGGTGGACAACGCCCGGCGCCATGCCGGTGCGGTAGCGCTGTCGGCCGCCACGCTCGGCCGCTCGGCCCTGGTGATGGTGGACGATGACGGGCCAGGCATCCCGCCCGACCGGCGCGAGAGCGTGTTCCGGCCCTTCGAGAGCGGGGCGGCGGGGGGGACGGGGCTGGGGCTTACCATCGCGCGCGACATCGTTCGGGCGCATGGGGGGGATATTACCTTGGAGGAGAGTCCCATGGGGGGGCTGCGGGCTCGGGTTCGGTTGCCGGTCTAGGACAAGGCAAGGAAGGCCTTCTTTTTTGAAAAAAAGAAGCAAAAAACTTTTATCTCTGGCATTGAAGCCGCGAGGCAGCCCCGGAAAGCACCGGAGGCGGCAAATGCGAACGGAACAAAAGTTTTTTGCTTCTTTTTTTCAAAAAAGAAGGCCTTCCTTCCTTGCTTGCCTTCAAATGCGACAGCCTGTGGGCAAGGGGGTTGCCTTCTTGGGGCTTGGGCTTTACGTGCGCGTGCTCCGGAGCGGATGGCGACGTAGCTCAGCGGTAGAGCAGGGGAATCATAATCCCTTGGTCGGGTGTTCAAGTCACCCCGTCGCTACCATCCGAAGTCCCTGGTCGTGGGCGGCTGGCGTTGTCCTGCAGCGAGACTCACTCCATCGAACGGCGCGCCCACGGGCTCTGCAAAGGCATGTGACCGCAAGGAGCGGTTCAGCGTGGAACCACGACTTCACCAACCCTGGCGTGAAACCGCCCACGGTGAACCGGATCGTCAACCGTGAAGCTCGTTTCGGGAAGCGTCGTGCCGGCACCATCGAAAGCCAGACAAGGCGGGCGGCGATGCGACGGCGTCGGAACAGTGCAGGCTCTGACCAGGGATCAACGGCGTAAGCAACCGCAAGCGCGCCACATGCAAGGCTACAATCCCAGGTCATGCATGCCCGTGATAGCGTGCACTTCAGAGAAGACGCGATCTGCCGAAGCGAGGTCGCCGGCAGAACTCCAAGCCTGCTGATACCAGCCAGCGTTGAGGTCGACTCTTGTGCAAGCAAGAAAGGCCTTCTTTTTTGACAAAAAGAAGCAAAAAACTTTTGATCCCTGGCGCAGGTTCAGTCGCTTCGGTGTCTCCGGACATATCCGGACGCTGCAAATGCGAGGGAAGTAAAAGTTTTTTGGTCCTTTTTTAAAAAAGGACTGCTTGCTTTCTATGTGTCACGCTCAACGCGGGTTGTATGACAGGTCAGGACTTCCGCCCACCGGCACGACCTGGCCGTCACCCACATCCTCAACAAGTTGCGCGCCGCGAGCAGCGGCACGCAGCCGTGATTGAACGGAGCAAAGTCTAGCGATGGCAAAAGCGTCGCTATGGCAAGGATATTTCGAAATTGTTTCTCACTTTACTGTCACAAAAGGCAGTTTGCAAAACTGAGAAGGTGTCAGCCGTTCTGCTAGGAACAATACCTGAGAGGCGTGTCATGCACCAGATCGGCATTCTTGCAGCAGCCACCTTCGCTCTTCTTCTCGCCTTTCTGGGCTGGAACCTTCTCTCCGTCCGCCGGCATCGGTTCAATCGGGACAGAACTGGTCCAGGCGGCTCTAACGACCCGTTTTCCGGCAAGACTGAAGGTTTGCGTAATCCGGACGAGATACGGGCCTCGCTTGAGGCGGCGCTACAGACGGCCCCGCCAACGGCGAACAGGATCAACCCAGCCTTACAGGCAGCGAAACACACGTAGCCTGGCGCACGAATCTGATTTCGCAGCGGTAGTGGACACGCCGGGCGCAAGTCACTCATGCCATTTCTAAGAACCGCGATTGCCCGGCCCACCCGCCCTTTTTCAGGTACTTATCGCCGGAGGGCGGATTGCGACTCCGCAAGCGCCGCCCAGCCCGCCTGCAAAGGCAAGAAGTGCCCACTACCGCCAAACCGGGCAGGACGAAGCTAACCACAGGCCGCCCGGCTTCCTCGCCCAGCCACCCGGGCCAGTCGTCAAGCTCTGCAACGGTACGCTCATGAAATTGCCGCGTCGTCGTTCTCGGGCGTGGTGGCGATGCGGGGTGTCCGCAGCATTCCGCCTGCCGGATCATGCCAGGCCGCCCACAGCCCGCGCGACAGGCAGATTACGACAGGCGGCATGACCAACACCCAGAACCGGTAACCGCGCCTAGCGTTACGACCGTGCCGCCGCGGCCGGAGTGGCCCGCCTGGAGCCGACATGGCCGATCATCAGACCGCAACCGACCTGCCCTCGGAGGTGACGCAATGGCAGTGCATCGACGCACTCCGCGAAGGCGTCTACGTCGTCGACACCGCCGGCAACTGCCTGTTCATAAATAGATCGGCGCTAAGCACCCTGGGCTACGACCGGCCGGCAGACCTTCTCGGCCGCAACATGCATGCCGCCATCCACCACACACGGCCAGACGGCTCGCCCTTCCCGCAAGCCGAATGCCCGCTGCTGCACACCACCACGAGCGGGCTTCCAGTCCGGCTGGACAACGAGATGCTGTGGCGCCGCGACGGCACGCCCTTCTTCGCCGAATACTCATCCTCGCCGGTGATGGAAAATGCGGCCATCGTCGGCAGCATCATCACCTTCAACGACGTAAGCGTGCGCCAGGACGCCCAGAAGCGCCTCGCGGTGCAGTATGCGGTGAGCCAGGTGCTCTCCGGAACCAGTTCGGACGGCACTATGCCCGCGCGCCTGCTCGAGGCGATCGGCACCGGCCTCGCCTGGGATGTGGGCGCGTTCTGGCAGCGTGAGGAATCCGCCCCCGGCCACGACGTGCTCCATTGCGTGGCCGAGTGGCAGGCCCGCGATGCCGGCCGCGCCGCCGCATTCGGCCGCGACAGGATAGGCTCGGCGGTGGAACTGGGCGCGGGCCTGCCGGGCAAGGTCTGGGCCACCGAGGCCGCCATCCATGTCGCCGACCTGGCCACGGCCACTGACAGCCTGCGCAGCGTGGACGCCGCCCGGCTGGGCCTGACCAGCGCGCTCGCCTTTCCGCTAATGGACGGCACCACAGTGGTCGGCGCCGTCGAGTTCTACAGCCGCCGCGCCATTGGCCTGGACGAAAGCCTGCTGGAATCCGTCTCCATGCTCGGCCACCAGATCGGGCTGACGATCGAGCGTAAGCGCGTGGCCAGCGCGCTGGGCGAGAGCGAGCGGCTGAAAGGCGCCATACTGGCCGCCTCGCCGGACGGCGTGATCACGCTGGACGCGCACGGCATCATCCTGGAATTCAACGCCGCGGCGGAAGGCATCTTCGGCCGCACCGCCGCATCGGTCATCGGCCAGGAACTTGGGCCCCTGATCTTCCCGGCCGAGACGCTGGAAGGCCACCGCAGCTACTTTGCCCGCGCCGCCGGCGGCGAGGACGCGATGCTGGGCAGGCGGGTTGAAGTCGATGCGGTCGATGCGTCCGGCAGGCTGTTTCCCATGGAGCTTTCAGTGACCCGGGTGGCGAGCGAGCCGCGGTCGCTGTTCACCATACACCTGCGCGACATCTCCAAGCGGCGCCTGGAACAGCAGCGCCTGCGCGAAAGCGAGGCGCGCTTCCGCACCATAGCAGACGCCATCCCGCAGATGATCTGGGTGACCGACGCCGTGGGCGCGATCACCTGGTACAACCGCCGCTGGTACGATTTCACCGGCACCAGTTTCGCCGACATGTCTGGCTGGGGCTGGCGCAGCGTGCACCACCCCGACCATATCGAGCGCGTGGAGAAGCGCCTGCGCGAAAGCTTCGCCGCCAGGACGAATTGGGAGGACACCTTCCCGCTGCGCGGCCACGATGGCGCCTACCGCTGGTTTCTCTCGCGCGCCCTGCCCATACGCGAGGAGCCCGATGCGGCGTGCCCGACCGGACGCATACTGGGCTGGTTCGGCACCAACACGGACGTCACCGACATGCGTGAGGCCGAAGAGACGCTGCTCGCCGCGCGCGACGAGGCCGAAGCCGCCAACCGGGCGAAGAGCACCTTCATCGCCAACATGAGCCACGAGCTGCGCACGCCGCTGTCGGCCATCATCGGTTATGCCGAGATGCTGGGCGAGGAGATCGAGGACGGCACCCCGCCTGACGACCTGGCGCGCGACGTGCAGAAGATCGAGGGCAACGCGCGCCACCTGCTCGGCCTGATCAACGACGTGCTCGACCTCTCCAAAATCGAGAGCGGCAAGATGGACGCCTACGCCGAAACTTTCGATGTGGCCGGCATGATACGCGACGTGGCGACCACGGTCGGCGCGCTGATGGAGAAGAAATCCAACGAGCTGGTACTCCAGGTCGCCGACGGGCTTGGCGCGATGCACTCCGACGTCACCCGGATACGCCAGATCCTGCTGAACCTGCTCAGCAATGCCGCCAAGTTCACCGAGCACGGCCGCATCACGCTGGCGGTCTCCCGCACGACCGGGCCGGGCAGCATGGACCACATACGCCTCGCCGTCTCGGACACCGGCATAGGCATGACGCAGGAGCAGGTCGCCCGCCTGTTCCAGCGTTTCCAGCAGGCGGACGCCTCGACGACGCGCCAGTTCGGCGGCACCGGCCTCGGCCTGGCGCTGACCCGCGCGTTCGCGTCCATGCTTGGCGGTGACGTGGAGGTGCAGAGCACACCGGGCAGCGGCAGCACTTTCATCGTCAGCGTGCCCGCGGTGCTGCCCGAGCCGGAAGCCGTGACCCAGGACGCGCCGACGCCCGCGCCGGACGAAGAGATCGCGTCCGGCGAGGTGGTACTGGTCGTCGACGACGACGAGACGCAGCTCTATCTGATGAGCCGCTTCCTGACGCGCGAAGGGTTCGTCGCCCGCACGGCCTCTGATGGGGCGACCGGACTGGCACAGGCGCGCCGCCTCCGGCCACGGGCCATCCTGCTGGACGTGACCATGCCGGGCATGGACGGATGGTCGGTGCTGAGCGCGCTGAAGGCCGATCCGGAGCTGGCCGACATTCCCGTTGTGATGGTCACGTTC
>CAXTCL010000224.1:0-930 GCA_964242035.1 uncultured Acetobacteraceae bacterium
GATCACGGCCGCGACCTGCAGTATGACCGGGATCACGCCAGCGCCTGCATAAAGCGCGGTGACGGCACGCGCCGGTTGCACGGCCAAATGGCCGTGAACCGACGGCACGTAGCCCGAGGCGGTGAGATAGACACCAAACAAGGCGGGCCCTGCGGCAAAGCCGGCCTTTTCCAGCACCGCGTAGGCGCTGGCGTATATGCCCTCGCGGCGCAGGCCGGTCCTGCGCCTGTCCCATTCGATGACGTCCGGATACATGGCGAAACTCATCAGGATTGCGCCCGCGGCGACGGCCCCGGTAAAGGCGCCGCGCACCCAGAGTGTCCAGACCGGGTCGCCCGGGTTTGCGAACAGCCACGAGGCGTTGGCGACGGCGAAGCCCAGCAGAGAGATGATGTACGTCCAGCGCTTGCCGATGCGGCGGGACAACCGTACCCACAGCACCATCACCAGGGCGCTTGTGATATTCTGCGCCAAGGTGAACACGATCTGGCCGCTGTAGCCGACTTTCAGCACTTCCAGCCGGAACAGCAGCGACGTGCTGCTGAGACCGGAGAGCGCGATGAACTGCAAAGTCTTGGACGACATCAGCAGGACGAACGGACGGTTGGCGAGCATCGTGGCCACCGATGTCAGCGGCGGCACACGAGCAAGGCTGGCGCTGGGCGCATCCGGCAGTATCGAAGGCAGGCCGAAGCTGCCGAGGAACGTCAGGCCCATGGTGGCGCCGATCATCAGCCCGCCGATCAGTCCCATCATCGCGTAGCTGGCGCCCGCCCCTCCGCCGCCGCGGCTTATCAGCAAGGCCGCGCCGGTCAGCGCGAGCAATTGGCCGACCGCAGCAAAGAAGGCGCGCCAGGAGAGTACGCGCGTGCGCTCGTGGTAGCCGGCGATCGCCTCCGCGGGCATCGCCGTATAAGGCACGTTGAACAG
>CAXTCL010000224.1:940-6099 GCA_964242035.1 uncultured Acetobacteraceae bacterium
TAACCGGTAGAATACACGATCAGAACGGCAGCCATGTAGACGAACAGCCAAGCGCCATGCAGCGCGGGCGGCGCGAAGATGGCAATGAAGGCGACTGTCGAGATCAACGTGCCGGCCAGCAGATAGGGGCGGCGGCGGCCCCAGGCGGAGCGCGTGCGGTCGCTGGCAATGCCGATCACCACGTCCGCCACCACGTCGTAAAGCTTGGAAATCATCAGCAGCAGCCCGGCGGAGGCGGCGGATTGTCCGAGCACGGTGGTCATCAGGGCAGGGAAATACACGACGACCGTATTGAGCAGGATGGCAGTGCCTGTGGTGCCCAGGCCAAACGTCAGACACGTGCGCAACGACGCCGTGGGGCCGGGCATGGCATCATCCGAACCGATCATCGGCGCTCCCGGTAAAATAGTATCCTGCGCCGCGACTTGGCGCATTCTCCAGCAAGATCGCATTCCTATTCGCCTGGCGAACAATAGCGGCCCGCCGGATCGGCCGGTGTCAAGATAGAGCGAGGCCTACTTTGTAAAAGTGCAAAGCCTGGCTTCTTCTCGGTTGCAGTGCCGCGCTTGCGTTGAGGCACACGGTCGTTCTTGCAGGTGCCAGGAGCAAAGTTCTTCTGGTCCCTTTAGTCAGAAAAGGACTGCTTGTTTCCTGGTATCGCCCGCACAGTGCGCCCGGCAATGGCCCCCAACACGACGGCACTCAGCAGCCCGTTGCCGGACAGATACCCGCTGGCCTGGCTGCCGGATACGCCGCAGGCGGCTCCGCCGGCAGCCAGCAGGTTGGGCAGCTTCGTGCCGTCGGGGCGCAACACGCGCGCGGTCGTGTCCACCACAAGGCCACCTTGCGTGTGGAACAGCGCGCCGGTGACGCGAACGGCGCAGTAGGGGGAGGCCAGCGGCGGCGTGGCGGAGAAATCGCGGCCAAACGGGTCCGGCGCCATGCCGCTTGTCTGTGCCACCGCGCGCTGGAGGGCTTCTGCCGGCACCTGCATGCGGACGGCAAGACCGGCCAGATTCTCGTCGCGCAGGATGGCGCCTTGCGCCTCGGCCTGGCGGAAATCCTCGAACTGGGCGGCGATCGCGGCGATCCGCGCGTCGAATACCGTCCAGGCGATCCCGCCTGGCTGCCGCAGCACGACCGCCGCCTGTTCGGAATAGCCCTGCATCTCATCGCTGAACCGCTCGCCGTGCCGGTTAACCTGCACGCCCCCCGCCGTGATGGTGGCCCAGCTGATCAGGATGCCGATCGGGTGGGCGACCGAGCCATGCCCCTGGTGCCCGCTGAGGTGACGCGCGGCCCCGCCAAGCGCCGTGCCCCAGAGCAGCGCGTCCCCCTGGTTGCCGGGATGGCCGAAATAGAGGGCGTCCGCGAGCTCCGGCAGGTGGCTTGCGACCAAAGCGGGATTGCCGCCATAGCCGTTGCAGGCAAGCACCAGCCAGTCGCAGCTCACGCTCTCGCGGGCGCCGTCTGGCCGCTCATACGCCACGCCGGCGACGCGGCCGTCCTCGCCGGCGAACAGCTGGGTGACCTGGGCGTCGCAGAGGATGTCAACGCCGGCGGCCTCTGCCGCCGTCCTGAGCTGGTCCATCAGCTCGGCGCCGTGGCGCAGCTTCAGGCCGTGCATTCGGTAGGCCGAATGGCCCGGATAGTTGAAATCGGTGATCGCGGAAAACGCCAGCCCGTGCCGGTCGGCAAGCCATTCGAGCACCGGGCCGCTGCGCTGGCTAAACAGCTCGACCATCTCCGGATCGGGCTCGCCATGCGCCTTGGCCATGATGTCGGCGGCGAACCGGGCAGGGCTGTCCTCTATCTGATGGTCGCGTTGCCAGCGCGTGCCGGCGGCCGGCACCAGGCCCGCAGACAAAGCGGTGGACCCGCTTGGCGTGCGGTCACGCTCGAGCACGAGAACTTCCGCGCCGCCGTCGCGTGCCACGAGGGCGGCTATCAGGCCGGCGGCGCCCCCGCCGACAATGACGACGGGGACGTGCAGTTCGGCCGCGAAGGCATCGGCGGGCCTGATGCTCATGTGCGCGCGATGCCTCCGCTGTGGCTAATGCGCCCGCGCGTCACAGCAGAAGAAGCCTGCCGAAGCCGGGGATCTTGTCGTCGATGCCGCAGGCCCGCAAAGCATGCCAGTAGGTGGCCGTGTTGATCGCGACGACCGGCTTGCCGAGCCAGAGCTCGGCTGAAGCGGCTAGACGTACCATGCTGAGGTTGGTGCCGACCTGGACGATGGCGTCCACGTCCGCGCCATCCAGCGCAAGGATGGTTTCGCGCAGCCGGCTGTCCTCGATCTCGGCGATGGCGGTCCAGCTTGTGCAGCGCAGGCAGACGTCGCGCACGACGTGCACGCCGCTTTCCTCGAAGTAGCGGCGGACTTCGGCATTTGCCGCCGGATAGTAGGGCGAGAAGAAGGCGATGCGGCTGATCCCGCCCAGAGCGCGCAGGGCAGCCGCGACCGCATGGCTGCCGATGCTTACCCCTAAGCCGCTTTCGCCTTCAACTTCCGCCTGGAACGCATGCGCACCGGCGATGCCGCCGAAGAAGGTGACCGCCGACATGCCCATCACCAGATGGCCGGGCGCGCAGGTCAGGACGCTGCGCACGGCATCCAGCGTGTTGGCGCCGATCAGTCTCGCGCCAGCCATGAAACTGTCGTCGCTGAGCGCCTGGGTGTCTGGGGTGAAAATCCGGCTGTAGTGATTGGTGACGCCCGCCGGCCGCATGTCGTCGAAGTCGGGTTGCACAACCGTGTTTGTCGACGGCCCGAGGACACCGAATTTCAGCCGCCATCCAAGCCTGTCTTTAGCAACAAACTTCGACATGAGCGGGTTTTCTCCATGCTGGCCAGGAACGCCGCGATTTTAGGTCTACGTTGTCGAGCGTGCATTGGTGATTGCAGATCCTGCCACGGTTGCTTCTCCTGAAGGAATGGCCGTCCTGCCGGCTTCTCGCTGCGCGGATATTCGCGAGAATGTTGGCCCGTCCGCCAATTCTTGCACTAACGAAGATGACGGAGACGCCCTGCGCAACCTCAAGGGACCACCATGCTCGTCAGCCCCACAACGGTCGATGCTGCCTCTGCTGCCGCACCAAAGGACATCTCCGCATGGCTGGCAGGTCTGCGGTTGGAGATGACGATCAACGGTATCGACGCGCCGAGCACGGCGTGTCGCCAGGTCATTGATCCCTGTAATGGATGGCAAATCGCCGCCGCGAGCCCCGAAGCGGACCTCGCCCACCTGGATCGCTAAATGCCAGATTATGAAGCCGCGAGCAGAGCTGAAGGACGTGCCTAAAAGGACCGCTATGCTTCCTCGGGTGAACAACGGGGCGAACAGCATGCAACCATCGGTATCGGGTAAGGCATTATCACTCATAGGCGGCGCACTGACTGCAGGCGGCGCACTGACTGGCGGAGTGTCACAACCATGAATACGCAGCGTTGCGCCGGCAAAGTGGCAATCGTCACCGGTGCTTCCGGCGGCATTGGCGGCGAAGTTGCTCGCGCCCTCTCTGCCGAAGGTGCCGCGGTGGCGGTGCATTATCACCGCCACGCGGCCGCCGCGGAAGCGCTGGCCAGCGAGCTGACGGCGGCAGGCGGCCAAGCCTTCTGCGTGAACGGTGACACGACCGACGCCACGCAATGCAACGCGATCGTCAAATCCGTGGTCGAGCGCTTCGGCGTGGTTGACATCCTCGTGAACAACGCGGGCGCGTTGCAGAACATGCTGTTCGGCACTGTCACGGCGGCATCCTTCGACGCTCAATTTCACACCAACGTCCTGTCCGTCGTGCTGATGATGCAGGCGGCAATCCCCCACTTTCCCGCGGGCGGCGGCGCGGTGATCAATCTCTCCACCAATATCGCTGCCGCGCCACTGGCGGGATTGGCAATCTATGCGGCCTCGAAAGCCGCGGTGAACGCGATCACCGCCGGTTTCGCCAAGGAACTCGGCGGACGCGGCATCAGGGTCAATGCAGTCGCACCGGGCGCTACGGACACCGCCATGCTGTCGTGGCTGGACGAGGATGTGCGCCGAGGGATCGCTGAGGCGACACCTTTGGGCCGCATCGGTCAACCTGCCGACGTGGCGTCCGTCGTTGCCTTCTTTGCCTCCGACGCCGCCAGGTTCGTCACCGGACGGAGCTTGATAATCGATGGGGGTCTCGTCTGACGAAGACCCTATCTGCTGGAACAGAAGGATTGGTAACCGAATGACCGAGCAGTCCCGCGAAGCTGAGATCGAGGCAATCTGGCCGGACATTCCGAAACCCTTGATGCCCTATAGCCCGGCGGTCAAGGCCGGAGGGTGGGTGTTCGTCTCCGGCCAACTCGCGAGCGATTTCGAGACCGGCATCGCGCCGGAGGCACGGGCAGGCAATCCCAACCTGCAGGACGCCCAGGCGCTGCAATCCCGCTACGTGATGCAGACCTTGCAACGCACCCTGGCTGCCGCCGGCTGCGATATCGTAAAAGATGTCGTTAGAATTTGGCAGTGGTTTCCTTGGAACAAGCCCACCAGCGAGCAATTTGCGCAGGGCGATTGCTGGCCCGGGCTTAGCATTACGCCTTACCTGGACGTGCGCAACGCGTTTATTTCCGAGCCGCGGCCCGCCTCCACCGCCGTCAGCATCCGCGCCCTGCCGGTGCGTGGCGCCCGCATCGAGGTGGACATGATCGCGATGACGGACGCGCATGTGAATGAGGGTTTTGCGGCTCCCGCCGGTGTGCCATCTCCGTTGGCGGGCTATTCGCCGGCGGTGCGGCGTGGCGATTGGGTCTTTCTGGCCGGCGAGGTGCCCACCGATTGGATTGGCGATTTTGGCGAGGCGCGCAACATGGGCGAACCCAGTGCGCTCGCGAAGCGGGCGCGCATAAACCCTTACGTCTGGTACGGCTCCTCGATCGAAGCGCAAACCGACTACACGCTCTCCAAGCTGGCGGCGATCGCCGAGGCGGCTGGTTCCTCGCTGGCGCGCGCGGTTAAAGCCGACGTCTACATCGGCGATCCGTCCGATTACGCCGGCATGGACCGGGTGTGGAAGCGCTGGTTCCCAAACAACCCGCCGGCGCGGTGCGTCATTCCCTACATGGGGCTAGGCACCAAAGGCAGCCGGATAGAAATCGCCTTCATCCTGCTCGCCGCAGACTC
>CAXTCL010000225.1:0-6077 GCA_964242035.1 uncultured Acetobacteraceae bacterium
GGGATCAAAAGTTTTTTGCTTCTTTTTTTCAAAAAAGAAGGCCTTCCTTCCTTGCACAAGACTCAACCTCAAGGCTGATACAGCAGGTTCCGGCACCGCCACACGTTGTTGCACGTGAATCTCGGTGCCGCAGCCGCATCATTTCGGCGCCAGCGTATAGAACAGCGCGGCGGCGACGGCGATGGTGATCGGCAAGGTGAACGCCCACGCCAAAGCGATGCGCGTAAGCATGCTAGGGTTGATGCCCGCGCCAGATCCCACCATCGTGCCGGCGATACCCGAGGTGATGATGTGCGTGGTGCTGACTGGCAGGCCGGTGAACCCGGCGGTGCCGATGAGCACGGCGCCCACCAGCTCGGCCGAGGCGCCCTGCGCCGGCGTCAGGTGGGATTTGCCGAGACGTTCGCCCAGGGTGTGCACGATGCGCTTGTAGCCGATCATGGTGCCGAGGCCGAGGCAGACTGCGCTCAGCATGCGCACCCACCAGGGCGCGTATTCGACCGCGGAATGCATGTTGCCGCGCAATTTCACCGCCAGCGCGCGGTCCTCCGGGCTGGCATTTTGGTCTTTGCCGATGGCCTTCAGTTCGGACACCAGAGTGTAGACTTCCGCGCGTATGCCGGACCGCGTGGCCGTCGGATCAGACTGGCCGCCGGCGCCTGGATCCGTGCTCTGCGGCAGGCTGCCGGCAGGTTTGGCATCGGTGCCCAGGACCGGGGCCGCCTGTTGCAGACGCTGCGCCGCATCCAGCGCTACCTGCTTGGCCTGGTCGCCGTATTTCTGCACCAGCGGGATCGCCTGCTCGGCATAGTGCGGCAGCGCGTGGATGCCGGCCTGGTCCAGGGGGTTCAGCGCAAAGGTTGCCGGCATCAGCCCGATGATCGTCAGCATGATGAGCCCGATGCTCTTCTGCCCGTCATTGGTGCCGTGCGAGAAGCTGACGCCGGTGCAGGTGAGGATAAGCAGGCCACGCACCCAGCCGGCCGGCGGGCGGCCCTCGTGCGGCGCCTCGTACAGATGCGGGTCGCGTATCAGCTTGCGGACGACGATGTAGAGCAGCCCGGCGCCGACAAAACCCAGGATCGGCGAGATCAGCAGCGCGCGCAGCACGTTCCAGATCTGCCCCCAATCCACGCTGGCGCCGATGCCGCGATGGTGCAGCAGCGCGTCGCCCACGGCGACACCGATCAGCGAGCCGATGACGCAGTGCGAGCTGGAGTTCGGGATGCCGAACAGCCAGGTGAAGATGTTCCAGGCGAGTGCAGTGGCGAACAGCGCCACCAGCATAGGCACAGCAGGATCGCCGTTTGGCGGCGAGAGCACATCCGGCGGCAGCAGTTCGACCAGCGCATAGGCGACCGCGATGCCGCCCAGCAGCACGCCCAGGAAGTTCATCAGCGCGGACAGCAGGACCGCCTGCTGCGGCTTGAGGGAGTTGGTGTAGATGACGGTGGCGACGGCATTCGCCGTGTCGTGGAAACCGTTGGCGAATTCAAAGGCAAGCACCAAGGCGAAACAGAAGATCAGCGCGGTGATGGCGGTGGCGGAACCTGGGTGGAAATGCAGCATCGGCAGCCTCGGGAATGCGGTGCGCAAGCTTCTAGTCTGCGATCGGAGCGCCGTCGCCGCTGACACGAAAACTTCACGAAAGCGATCGGCTCTTCCGGCCACTGCAATCCAGTCAGCCCGATGCGCCATCGCGCGCGGCGACCAGCGGCGTTTCGGTCCCGCGGCATCCTTGGCGTCTCCCGTGATACACTCGCAAGAGAGACAGACGCGGCATGGCTAATCTGTTCGGGCATCATGGGACAGGCACAGCGGCCGGCGACGGCGCGGCATCCGGAACGGCGGCACCTGACGCGTTCGCCGGCCTGCCTGGCGCGTCGCGGGGGATCTTTTCGGCCAGTTCCCCGCAGGCGGCGGGTGCCGGGCCTGGCCTCGACGGTCTCGCCTGGGCGGGCCAGCCGGCCGCGTTCGACGTGCCCGCGGAGACACCGGCCCCGGCGCCGAACGAGGCGCTGAACCTGTTTGCGCTGGGCGAGTTCGTGCCGACGACGCCCAGCCCGACCGAGACAAATGGGCCAGGCACGCAGATCGTTGCTCCCACCGAGGCGATCGGCGGCAACGTGGCCTTTGTCAACGTGACCGCTAACGGCAGCGGCGGGTATGTGGTCGCGTCCGGCGCCTTCCCCAGCGGAACGATCGGGTTTGTCTCCTCCAGCGCATCATCCGCCCCTTTGCCAAAGGGCGCGCATGGTGGCGACACGCTGGGCGAGTCGTTCCGAGACCGGTCACAGATCACCAGCGGCTCGCAGGTTCTTGGCTACAACTTCCATCCATCGTCGGCGAACAGCCATCAGACGCAGTTCTCCCTCGCCAAGCTCAACAGCCAGACGTTCAGCCTTTCGACTCCGCTGGTGTTTCACGACGTGAAGGTGCTCGGCTGGAACAGCGACTCGGTACTGCTGTCTTTCGCGTCGTCCTTCGGGTTGAATACCGATACCGCGCTGCCCGGCGGCGACATCGTCATCTCGACCGAGAACATGTCGGCGGAGCAGGGATCACTGCCGAAGAACACGGCCTTCACCACCACGGGTGCCGCGCCGGTGATCGGCGGCACCACGGTGCCTGTCGAGGCACCATGCTTCGCCGCCGGAACGCGCCTGGCCACTCCCGGCGGCGCGGTCGCTGTGGAACACCTCAGGGCCGGCGATTTGGTGCTCACGGCTGACGGGCGGGCGGAGGCGATCGTCTGGGTGGGCAGCCGCCATGTCGCGTGTCACGCGCATCCGAAGCCGGAGCGCGTCAATCCCGTGCGTGTGCGCGCGGGTGCGTTCGGCCCGGAGCTGCCGCAGCGCGACCTGTTCCTCTCGCCGGACCATGCGGTGTTCGCGGACGGCGTGCTGATCCCGGTCTGCGAGCTGATCAACGGCACCAGCGTGGTGCAGGAACGCGTGCATACCGTGCGTTACGTGCATGTGGAACTCGCCTTGCACGATGTGGTGCTGGCGGAGGGCCTGCCGGTCGAGAGCTTCCTGGATCTGGGCAACCACCGCCAGTTCGGCGAAGGTCCCGGCCCGATCGACCTCCACCCGGACTTCACCGCGCTGGCGTGGGAAGCCGCCTGCGCGCCGCTCAAGCTCTGCGGCCCGGAGGTGGAGGCGGTGCGTGGCAGATTGGCGCAGCACGCCACGGGCTGGCGCGCGGCGGCGTAATCCGGCCCACCGTTGCGCACGCCTGACCGGAACCGCCGCCCGCATGCCGCGCCCTGAGGCAGACACCGCCGCCTCCCCGGCCACGGTGCTCTCCACCGCCGCCAGGCACGCCCAGGGCCTGTATCAGCGGCAGCGCTTCCGCGAGGCGTGCGAGGCATTTGCCCGCGTGCTGGCGCGGGAGAAGCCCACCGGCGCCCTGCGCCGCATGTTCGGCATGGCGTTGCGCGAGGCCGGCTACGCGGGTGCAGCGCTGGAGCAGCTCAAGACCGCCGTGGTGATGGACCGCGACCCGGCGAGCATGGAGGAACTGGCCGAGACGCTGCTGCGCGCCGGTCATCTCGACGACGCCGAGGCCTGCCTCAAGGCGATGCTGTCGCAAGATGGGGAGTGTGCGGCGACCTGGCGCAGGCTGGGCGCGGTGGCGGCGGCGGGCGGACGCGACCACGAGGCCGCTTCCCTGCTCCGGGAGGCGCTGGCACGCGCACCCGGCGACGCCCATGCGCTGACGCTGTTCGGCCTGGTGGCGCGGCGGCTTGGCTTTTGGCAGGCGTCACACGCTGCATTGCGCAAGGCGCGCGAGACAGTTGCCGACGCGCACGATCCCATCCTGCAACTCGCCGATGCGATGAGCGCCGCGGAGATGTGGGACGAGGCGGTGGCGCTCTACGACAGGGCGCTGGCGATGCAGCCGGGCTCGGTGGCCGCACTCGGCAACAAGGCCGGCGCCCTGCTCTCGCTAGGCAGGAAGTGCGAGGCGCTGGCCTTGCTGGAACGCGCCGACCGGCTGCAGCCGGACTGCCCGCCCGTCGTGGCGCTGCTGGTGGCGGCCTGGCGCAACCTGGGAGACCTCGACCGCGCCGAGGCGGCCAGCGCGCGGGCGCGGCACCTGCAGCCGCACAGCCTGATGGTGCGCGCGAACGCCGCCACGCTGCTGCTGGAGCGCGGCCGCTTCGAGGCGACCTTGACGGCGATCAGGGACATGGCGGCCGACTTCCCGGGCGATGCCAGCGTGGAGCGGTTCGAGGCGCTGATGCTGCTTCTGCTGGGGCGCTTCGAGGAGGGCTGGGCAAAGCTGGAATCCCGCTTCCGCAACGGTCCCACCGGGCGGGACCTTGATGCCGGCGCGGTTCCTGCCGCGCCGCGCTGGGCAGGGGAGGACCTTGCCGGCAAGCGTATCCTGATGACCGCGGAAGAAGGCTTCGGCGACACCATCCAGTTCGTGCGCTACGCCAGCCTGCTCGCCGCGCGCGGCGCGCGTGTGGGCGCGCGCGTGCAGCCGGCGTTGCGGCGCCTGATCGCCGGCGCGTGCGACGTGGCCGACATGCATGAAGAGGGCGACCGCCCGGACGGCTACGATTTCGACATCCCCATGCTGTCGCTGCCGATGCTGTTCGGCACGCGGCTCGAGACGATCCCGGCATCGCCACCTTACCTGCAGGTGGCGCAGGCCGATGTCGCAAGCTGGCGCGCAAGGCTGGGCGGCGGCTTGCCGCATGTCGGCCTGGCATGGGCCGGCAACAAGCTGCACCGCAATGACCACAACCGGTCCGTGCCCTGGCAGGTGTTCCGCGGCCTGGCCGACGTGCCAGGCCTCGCGTTCCACAGCCTGCAGGTGGGAGAGGCCCGGCTGGAGATGCGCGCCGACCCGTGCGGCGTGACCGACCTCGCGCCGGACCTCCTGGATTACTACGAGACTGCCGCTGCCATCTCGGCGATGGACCTGGTGATCAGCGTCGACACCTCGGTCGCCCATCTGGCCGGCGCACTCGGCAAGCCGGTCTGGCTGCTGCTGCCGCTGGCTCCCGATTGGCGCTGGCTGCTGGGCCGCTCCGACACGCCCTGGTATCCCACGATGCGCCTGTTCCGGCAGACACAAATCGGGGACTGGCGAGAGGTCATCGCCCGTGTCGCCGCAGCACTTTCCAGCTGGACAGAAACTCAGGGCGACGCGCCGTCGCTCCAGTCCAGCATCCGGTAGGCGGCGCCACCTGCACCGGGCGATCCGGCAAGCTGGATGGTCGCGCGCCGCGTGAACGCCGCTTCAGGCAAACGCACGCTTGCCACCAGCTCTGCCACCGCCGTGCCGTCCGATTGGAAATCGGCCGGCGTCTCGTGGTGCTCGCGCGTGTTCAGTTGTATGGCGGCTTCCACGACCGGATCGGCTGCGCGCTGCAGCGGTCCCTGATTCATGTGCAGGACAAGATGCCGCCTGGCCAGCGCGTATAGTTCCGGATTCATGCCCGGTACGAGCAGCAGCTCATCGAGGCGCTCGAAGTCACGGTTCGGCGCGCCCCATGGCCAGTCAGGCAAAGCGGGGCTGGCCGGCGTGTTCTCGGGTGCCTGCCCGCCGCGCCAGGTGTAGATCGTGTTGCCGAGTGCCACCGCTGATTTGCGGTCGCTTCCGAGAACGCTGAAAAACGACGCCAGGAGGTTTGCGGAGACAAGGTTGGCGTCGAGCTTGCCGCGATCGTCGATGATGTGGACCGCCACGTCGAAGCGGCCTACGCGCAGGATGTGATCCGTCTCATCAAGCGTCCAGGCCGGCTGCGTGCCCGGCAGCAAATGCCAGATGGCCTCCGCGACGGCACCGTCGGCTGCGGCCTGCAGTTGCGCCTGCAGGGTGAGTGCACGCGCAGCCATGGTTTCGGCACGGCCGCGCCCTGTCACTTGCGCGGCGAGCATCGCCAGCAGCGACATCGTCCAGAGCACCAGAAGAAGCGCGAAGCCGCCTTGCTTGGACACAGGGCGTGCGTCAGAAGCAACCGCTGGCAAGGGAGAAGAAAACAAGGTCTTCTTTTTCGAGAAAAAGAAGCAAAAAGCTTTTATCTGCGCTGTCGCGGACCGTTGAAGCGTACGTTTCCG
>CAXTCL010000226.1:0-6023 GCA_964242035.1 uncultured Acetobacteraceae bacterium
GCACCGCGTCGGTGAGGGGTATCTAAGCCCGCGAAACCAGACTGTCAACACGATGCACGCACATGTTCCGCATCTGCACGAAAATCCAGGAACCAGCGGGCAAAACGCGGAATCCCAACCTCCAGCGGTGTGCTCGGCGCGTAACCTGTACGCGCGCCTATCGCCGCCACACTGGCCCAGGTCTCCTCCACGTCGGCGGCAGGCCTCGGCACTTCGGTGATCACGGCGCGCCGCTCCAGGCTGATCTCCAGCAGCTCGACGAGCCGGTTCACCGTCTCGCTCCTGTGGTTGCCAATGTTGAGCATCAGGGGCACCTCGCCTGCCGCGGGCGGTCGGTCCAACGCGCCCAGAACGCCGGCGATGATGTCGTCGATGTAGGTGAAATCGCGCTTCAGGCGCCCGCCCTCATATAGTGTGATCGGCCGTCCGGTCATGATCGCCTCAGCAAAACCGTAATACGCCATGTCCGGCCGCCCCCACGGTCCGTACACGGTGAAGAAACGCAGCCCGGTCTGCGGCAGCCCATACAGGTGGCCATAGGCGTGACTTATCAGCTCGCCGGACCGCTTCGTCGCGGCATACAGTGAGGACGGCGTGTCGACACGCGCGCCCTCCTCGAACGGCAGCTCCCGGTTGAGGCCGTAGACCGAGGAGGAGCTCGCATAGGTGAAATGCGCGAGGTTCGGCAGTCGCCGGCAGAACTCCAGCATCACCACTTGGCCCATTACGTTGGCGGTCACGTAGGCGTAGGGGTCCACCATGGAGAACCGCACGCCCGCCTGCGCCGCCAGATGCAGCACGTGGGTTATCTCCGGCGCGGCCAACGCGAACATCGCCTCGCGGTCGGACACGTCGGCCTGGACGAAGCGGAATGCCGGCCCCGCCAGACGCGCCAGGCGCGCCCGCTTTAGCCGGACGTCGTAGTAGTCGTTGACGCTGTCCACGCCAATCACCGTCTCGCCGCGCGCCAGCAAGGCCGCCGCCGCGTGATAGCCGATGAAGCCGGCCGCCCCGGTGACCAGGATGCTCACTGCGACGTCCAGCCGCCGTCTATGGAGATCGGCGCGCCGGTCATCGTGGCAGCCGCCTCGGAGCACAGGAATACACACAGCGCGCCGATCTGGTCTGGTTGGGTGAAGCGCAGCATGGGCTGCTTCTCCGCCAGCAGCGCGCGCTCCTCCTCGGCCCCTGGCCGGCCGGCGGCCTTGGCGCGCTGCTCGATCTGCGCCTGCACGAGCGGCGTGAGCACCCAGCCCGGACAGATGGCGTTGCAGGTGATGCCGTCATTTGCCAGCTCGATGGCGGCCACCTTGGTCAGCCCCACCAGGCCGTGTTTGGCGGCGACGTAGGCGGACTTCTGCGCGCTCGCCACCAGGCCATGCGCGGAGGCGATGTTGATGATCCTGCCCCAGCCGACAGCCTTCATGCCCGGGATCGCCGCCTGCATGGCGTGGAAGGCGGCCGACAGGTTGATGGCGATCACCGCGTCCCATTTGCCGGCAGGGAAATCGGCGATCGTGGCGGTGTGCTGGATGCCGGCGTTGTTGACCAGTATGTCAGCGCCGCCCAGTTCGCTGTGCGCATACGCCACCATGCCCGCGATCTCGTCGGGCTTCGTCATGTCCGCGCCGGAGTGGCGCACCTGCACGCCGTGGGTGGTGGCCAGCTCCTCGCGCAACGCGGCAACTGCATCGGCGGGGCCGAAGCCGTTCAGCAGGACCGCGGCACCCTCGGCCGCCAGGGCGCGGGCGATGCCCAGGCCTATTCCGCTCGTCGATCCAGTGACGATGGCGACTTTGCCGCGCAGACCCATGCACCCTTCTCCTGTCTTTGCCGTATAAGGGGCACATAGCTTGTATGCTTGCCGGAAGGAACGGGCGTGGCCGGAGGAAGAAAGGCCTTCTTTTTTGAAAGAAAGAAGCAAAAAACTTTTGGTCCCTGTCGGCGAGTGCTGAAACGAGGCGCGACCGGGAGCAAAAGTTTTTTGGTCCTTTTTTTCAAAAAAGGACTGCTTGCCTGCCTTGCCTGCCTTCCGGCCGCGGCCCATGCCCAAACCCGCCAGGTCGCTCTCCTCCCCCCCGCCACGCGTGCCGAGTTCACCAGCTACGCCATGGGCCTGTGGCCGATCACCGGGCACTTCACCCGCTTCACCGGCCAGCTTCAGGTCGATCCGGCCCACGCGCAGGATTGCACCGTCACCCTGAACATCGACGTATCCAGCCTGGAGATGGCCGATCCGGAGCGCGCCCGCACGGCGACGGGGCCGAAGCTGCTGGACGCGCCGCAATTCCCCACCCTCACCTACCAGGGCAGCTGCGCCGGCGGCCGCGCAGCGGGACTGCTCACCATGCACGGCGTCACGCGCAAGCTGGAGCTGACGGCCAGGCGCACCGGGCAGGTGGTCACGGCGTTCGGCACCCTGCATCGGCAGGATTATGGGATAGACGGGCTGCCGGGGCTGATCGGCCGCACTGTCAAACTGACGTTCGCCGTGTCGCTGCCGGACGACCTGGCGGCCCTGGTCGATCCATAGGACGCCAGTCATGAAGCGCCGGGAAACGACGGGCGTCCAGTCGCGTTCCGGGGCCACACCACCCTAGGAGCCACGACATGGCAGTCACCGAGAAAGCCCCCGCCCAGGCGCATCGCATGCACCGCACGCGCAACAACCTCCCGTCCAACGCGAAGAGCGTGTCCATCGACCTGCTGAACGCCCGGCTGGCGGACGGCATCGACCTGGCGCTGGCGACTAAGCAGGCGCACTGGAACCTGAAAGGCCCGCAGTTCATCGGCATACACTTGATGCTGGACGGTTTCCGCACCGAACAGGACGAGTGGAACGACACGATGGCCGAACGCGCGGTCCAGCTCGGCGGCACCGCGCTGGGCACCACGCAGACTGTAGGCGCGATGACCAAGCTGGCGCCCTACCCGACCGATACCTATGCCGTGGCCGATCACCTGGCAGCCCTGATCGACCGCTTCAGCACCTATGCGAACGCGCTGCACGACAGCATCGACCAGGCTGACGAGGCGGGCGATGCCGACGCTGCGGATATCTTCACCGAGGTGAGCCGCGGCATCGACAAGCAGCTGTGGTTCCTGGAAGCGCATGTACAGGAGCCGACGGGCGATATGCGGGACGGCGACCAGAAGTAAGACAAGAACAAAGAAGCAAAAAACTTTTGGTCCGCTGTCGCAAGCTGTTCAGCAACCGCCGACAGGGAGCAGAAGTTTTTTGCTTCTTTTTTCAAGAAAGAAGGCCTTTCTTACTTTCCTTGCGTACTCGGCGCGCTGTCCACGGCGCCCACGCCAGGCGTGCTGGCGGCAGCCGGTGCGAGACTTGGATCAGGCCAATCGGGTGGTCGGCTGGACTGGGTCGGCGGGGCATCAGGCGCCAATCGCGTGTCGATTACGACAAGCAGGCGGCCGGCTAGTTTGGTCGGCGTGCGGTCGGCGGCTAGTAGGGCGCTGTAGCGACCGTCCGTCGCCGCGACGCGCTCGTAATCCGCGTCCAGTATCCCGTAATGGTCCAGGAACCGGTTCATCGTGGAAGAGACACGCACACAGCCCTCGCTGGCGGGTCGGCCGAGGCGGCCTTCCAGGAGCTTGGGGTCCGTCGCGTGCATCTGCAGGCGTATGTCACCGCCGGCGTTGTCCGTGTGCCAGCCTTTCAGCGCCCACTGCCAGCCGAAATCCCACACGCGCATGCCGGCCAGGCCCAGGCCGCGTACGTGGTGCTCGTTGTAGGTGCCGAGGGCGCGGAAATCGAGGATGGCGTCGGTGTGGGCGAATACACCGATGGGCGTGATGTAGTAGTCCTTGCGGTTGGCTTGGCCAGTCGAGACGTGGGCGGCGCCAATGAGCTGCCAGCCTTCGGGACCGCCCGGCCGGGCCAGCATCAAGGAGAGCGTCTCCACCGCGGGGTTGCGGTCTACGACGACCACGAGTTGCGGCGAGTCGATCGTACGGCCGGCTAGTTTCAGCATGGAGGCGGCTCGCCAGGCGGTGTTTGCGGCGTGGGCCTTGGACGGCGGGATCAGGTTGTGGACGCTTGCCGCCATGGCGGCGCGCAGCGTTTCCGCTTCGGTGGACAGGTTGACGGGGCCGTCTGATCCCGTTGCCACTGGAGGCGGTAGGACGTTACGCGTGGACAGGGCGGCGGAGACTATGGGTGCATGGCCGGCGGTGCCGGGACCCGGGCGCAAATGCGGGAAAAGGCTCGTTTGCGGCATGATTGGCGGCGGGGTGGCTTGGGCGCCCTGGCCGGCGAGGCAGGCGGCGAGACATAAGGCTAGGCGTAGATCCGGCACAGCGCATTCCCCGACACGGCAGCCAACGCCGGACATGCCGGGTATGTTCTTCGATCTACGGCAAAATGTCCTTTGGCGCCAGAGTCAAGACAAGAGGCGTTCTCTTGTCGGAAGGACCAGAAGTTTTGTGTCCCAGCGGCGGTGCTTGGAACCCGCCGCCAGGACACACACGTTCCTGTCCATTTACCGTTCAAGAACGACTTGCTCGCCTACTTCGTTCAGCGCGACTTCTTGTAGAGCTTGGTCGCCACCTCGAACATCTCCTCGGGTGCGTAATCCGGCGAGAACGCACCGTAATTGCCGGCCATGTCCGAGATTTTACCGCCCTCGGGGTGGCCGTCGACCACTTCCAGCTCGCCTGGCGGATCGCCCGGCAGTGCCATCTCGCCGTTGCCCCAGATGCCCTTCATCTCCTTGTAGTCGTCCGGGCTGAAGCGATACAGGCGGCGGTGGCTGCCTTCGTCCAGGTATTTCTGGCACTCGGGTATCTTGCTCAGGTTTATGTTCGGCGTGGGCAGCATCTTTTCCACTTCCACGCCGGTGATCTTCTTCAGAGCCAGCGCGTATGCATGCGCATGTACTGAGCCGCGCACGAGCAGGTAGCCGCACACTTCGCGGCCGGTGGGCTCCGTCATCGTCTCATAGACACGCAGCTTGTGTATGCGGGCGCCGCATTCGAGGTGGAAATTGTGCAGCAGGTCGATGATCACGTTGCCTGTGGTGGTCACGAAATCCATATTCCAGGAGACGCCGTTGGCGTTGGCCGGCATGGCGCCGCCGCCGTTGGAGAGGAACGAGGAGGCCGAACGTATGTCCTGCATCTCGGCGAACGGCGCCTTGCTGATGTCCACGTTCTCGGTCTGGTCGCCTGGGCCGTTGGCGAGCATGGCGACGCCGTTGCTAACCAGCTCGACATGGCCCAGCTCTTCGGCGGTGATGCTGGCGACCAGGCTGTAGAACGGGCGGAGCTTGCTCTTGCTGCGGAAGTTGAAGCTCTGGAACATGTAGTTGCCGAGGGTGGACATCTCGCCGTACTTGCCGCCGAGCAGCTCCTGCAGGGCCGCGGCTGCATTGGGGTCCGGCTTCTTCGGCTCCGGAAGGGCGGCCTGCAATTTGTCTATGCGCATGAACATGGGCGCTGATCCTCGAATTGGGACGGCGGGCGTGCCGACCGGGCTGTGTAACGCTGCTGTGCCGGTTTATGTGCGCGTGACAGCGGAAGCGTGAAGGCTGGTAGAAGGAAGACCTTCTTTTTTGAAAAAAGAAGTAAAACTTTTTTCCTCCGCCTGCACAACGGTGCGTGCCAACAATGCCATTGCGCGCCTTGCCAGAACAAAACACCGTGCCTGTGCAGGCCGGGACAAAAGTTTTTTGCTTCTTTTTTTCAAAAAAGAAGGCCTTGCTTGCTTATCCTAGCTGCCGCCCTTGAGCTTCCCCCGCGCCAACGCCAGCAACTGCTTATCTGTCACAGCGGAAAGATCGGCGGTCACTTCCTGCATGCGCTGTGCGGTCTCCGTATGCTTGGCGCGCAGGTGCTCTGCCAGATGGTGCCCGGCGTTGCTGTGGCCGGTGCCGTGGCCGACGATGACGATCTGGTTGCCGCCGGCGAGCTCCTTCGAGATCTGCTCGTAGAATGCGGGGTCTTCGGACGCGCGCTGGCCCTGCTCGGCATCCTGGTCCTTGTGCTTCAGGTGATGGCGGAAATGGTGC
>CAXTCL010000227.1:0-5908 GCA_964242035.1 uncultured Acetobacteraceae bacterium
GGCCGAAGGCGCGCTCGCGCGCTCGGATGCCGTGGTCACCATAAGCGTGACCGGCATCGCCGGGCCCGGCGGCGGCACGCCAGCGAAGCCGGTGGGCCTGGTCTGGTTCGGCTGCGCGCTGCGTGGGGCGCCCACCCGGACGGTTCAGGCGGTGTTCCCGGGCGGGCGAGGGGACGTGCGGGCGTGCGCGGTCGAACGCGGGCTCGATCTGCTGCTCGAGAGGGCAATGGACAAGTAAGAAAGCAGTTCTTTTTTGAAAAAAAGAACCAAAAAACTTTTATCCTCCGCCTGCCCCACGGCGCGCGCAGGTTCTGCCAACACGGACGCTGGCAGGACCTGCGCGCGCGCCGATGCCAGCGAACGGGACAAAGGTTTTTTGCTTCTTTTTTCAAAAAAGAAGGCCTTTCTTCCCTTACACAAAATCATCACGGAACCCCCCGTGATTCGTAATCTTTCCTCTTGCCCCCGCCAGCGATTTCATCCGAGGATGTGCACAGCGTGTGGGGCCGTCTCAATGTTCAGCTTGCCGCTTTCCATGTCCCCTGATCTCCAGCCGAAATTCCCCGGCCGCCAAGCCGAACCGAAACTTGCTAGTCAGACGCAGCCACCAGCCACAGCGCGCGTCGCTGCACCGTCCGGACAGCGCCGCTGGACCGTGGTGGTGCCCCGCCGGCTGACCGCCCGCGCCGCGCAGGCGCTGGCCGATGCGGAAGCCGCTCAATCGGCCCAGCCCGCCGCACCGGGCCCGATCCGGTTCCGGCCGCAACTGACCATGTTCGGCGTGATCGCCACGATCGCCTCCGGCCTCTACGTGTATTCGGAGAAGCACGCGGCGGCTTCGCTGGACAGGCAGATCGCGCATGCCTTCCAGGTCACCACCGCCGCGCACCAGCAAACCAGCCTGTTGCGTGCCGAGTGGGCCCTGCTCAACAACCCGGACCGCCTGCACCCTCTGGCAGACCGCTACCTTTCGTTGCAACCGATCAATGCCGGGCAGTTCGTCAAGGTCACCGACTTGCGCGGCCGCCTGCCGAAGATCCTCTACGGTCCGCCGATGCCCGCCACCGACGATGACGCGGCCGCCCCGTCCATCGTGACGAAGCACCTGCTCGCGATGGCCGAGATGCCTGCACAGTCGGCACTGGCGGCCGAGCCTAAGACGGCCGCGGCACCGGCGCCGGCCGAAGCCGCCGCCGAACCGGAGGCGGAGACGCCCGAACAGCCGGTGCGTACGCCCGTCGTGGCCGGGCCCGTGCATGCCTTCCGCGTGCTGGCCCATGCCGGCGCGGTGCCCGCGATCGTGGATGGCGACGCGCCGGCCGCGGAAGCTGCCGAGGATCGAGGCGAGGCCGGTGTGGTCCAGGACGAGACACCGAGACCCCTGGCCGAAGCGCGGCCGGTGCGTCAGGCGGCGACACCGTCCTGGCACCAGGCGCCGCGGCCGAGTGCGCCCGCCATGCTCCAGGCCGCCGCGCCCAAGCTGCTCGCCCATGCAGAGCCAGCGAAACCGCGCCCGTTACATCAGCCGGCGCTGCTGCGGCCGGAACTGGTGCACATGCTCATGATGCCGCACCCGCTCTACAGTTCGACATGGACGGCCAAGCCGCCTCTGCCGATCGCCAGGCCGGTCCAGCCGCAGCACCACTTCGATTACGGCCGCTCGGACCCGCCGCATTTCCTCTCCGCCCCGCAGGCGGCACCGGCCAGGCAAGCCGAGCCGCAGCAATACGCCATGGCGCGGCCCAGGGAGGTGGAGCAGCCGCGTCAGGACGTGTGGACGCCACCGCCTGTCACATATCGCTCCCCGCCGGCTTACGCGTATCGGCCGTATTGGAATGGGTACAACGCCAATCCTTACGGGGGGTATTATTACCAGCCTCGGCCGGCCTATCCCGAGTATCAGTAAGCAGGAGCTCCTTTTATTGATCAGTCTGGAGAGTGGCTGTCTCAAAGCAAGCAAGGCCTTCTTTTTTGAAAAAAGAAGCAAAAAACTTCCGGTCCCTGTCGGCGGCTGGTGAAACAGCCGCCGAGAGGGACCAGAAGTTTTTTGGTCCTTTTTTTAAAGAGGACTGCTTGCTCTCTGTAGGTCAGCCGTCCAGGCCAGTTTCACATCAGCCAGGTGCCCCAAGACAGGCCGAAGCATCAAAGCGTCGAGGGAGCAAAATTTTTTTGCTTCTTTTTTTCAAAAAAGAAGGCCTTGCTTGCCTTCACGCCGAAATATAAGCCCCGATCACCCGGTCCAGCACATCCAGCGGCACCGCACCGGACAGCAGCCCCGCATCATGAAACGCCTTGATGTCGAACTTGGCACCCATTGCCGTCTTCGCCTGATCTCGCAGGCGCAGCCAGGCGAGTTTACCTATCATGTAGCTGCACGCCTGGCCGGGCCACACGCAATAACGCTCCACTTCGGTCACCGCGGCACTTCTCTTGTCGCCCAGTGCGGCCACGTAATAGTCGACCGCCTTGTCGCGGCTCCAATCCATCGCATGCAGGCCTGAATCCACAACCAGGCGCACGGCGCGGAACAACGCGGCCTGCAACTGTCCGATCAGGCCGAGCGGATCGTTGTCATACATGCCCATCTCGACAGCCAGTTGCTCGGCATACAGGGCCCAGCCTTCCGAATAGCCGGAGAACCCGCCCATCTTGCGTATCAGCGGCAATTTCGCGGTCTCCTGCGCCAGCGAGATCTGCAGATGATGCCCCGGTATCGCCTCATGGTAGGTGAGCGTCGGCAGCGTCCAGCGCGGCCACTCGGCGGTGTCGCGCAGGTTTATGTAGTAGGCGCCCGGGCGGGAGCCATCCAGCGCGCCGCGCTGGTAGTAGCCGCCGGGCGCACCGGCCTCGATGGCTTTTGGAACCCGCCTGATCTGCACTGTCACTTTCGGCAAGTGATCGAAACGCTCCGGCAGCTTGGCCTGCATCACCGCCACCAGCCCGTTCAGGTCGGCGATGAGCTTTTCCTTGCCTGCGTCAGTGTCGTCATAGACATACTTCTTGTCTGCGGCCATGGCCGCCAGACGCTGCCCGACGGTGCCAACTTTCATGCCCTGCCGGCGAAGCAGGCTGTCGATCTGCGCGGACAGGCTGGCCACCAGGTCCAGCCCGGTCTTGTGTATGTCGGCCGGCGAGATCGTGGCCGTGGTGTAGGTCTTCAAACCCAGCCGGTAGAAATCCGCACCTTTTGGCAGACGCGCCACGCCGGCGCTGCTCGCCGCATGGGTCCGCGCGGCGCGCAACGCATCGGCCTGACGCTGCAACGCCGGCAGCACCAGCGCCTTGTAGCTCGAGACGATACGCGCCTCCCATTGACCGGGCAGGTTCGCCGCCGCCGTGCGCCGCACCAGCGAAGTCACGATCGTGGCCTTCTCCGGCGGCGTCGCCAGCAGCGCGCCCATCTGCTCGAGCGTCTTGTCGAGTATGAAGTCCGGCGGCATTGCGCCGAGCGCCGCGTCGTGGTTGAAGACCGCGAGCTCCTGGTCCATCAAGGTGGCGAACGCGGCCACGCGGGCCAGGTAATCCTCGGCATCCGTCAGCGTCTTTATCGGGTGTTGCGTATCGAGGAAGTCGGGCACCGCCTGGTAGGCGCCGGTGAGCTGGCTCAGCACATAGGGCGACCGCGCGCCGCCGGTTCCGTAGTCGAACGCACGGTTCGCCTCGTCCTCCACGCTCAGGCTGAACAGCACCGTATCGTAATTGACTGCGTCCAGCCCGTGCAGACTGGCGCGGTCGATCGCGCGCAGCTCCGCGAGGCGCCGCGCGGTGTCTTTCTTGTCTTGCGCGATGGCCGCCAGCGACGCCTCGTGCAACTGCGCCCGAAGTGCCGCGAGCGGTCCTACGTCCAGGCCGAGGCTCGTGGCGCGTTCTGGCACACGTTTCAGCATCTCGTCGGCGAACTGCGTGAACAGGGTATTCAGCGGCGTATCCGCTTGTGCGCGGCGCGCGCTGAGGAGAACGGACGCTGCGGCGGTGACTAAGAATGGTCTACGTGCCAGCATGGATGGCTCCTTGAGGAAGAAAACAATCAGTCCTTTTTCGAACAAGGACCAAAAAACTTCTGTCCCGCCTCTAAATCGGCGGGTTGGTTTATCTTGGGACACGCGATTTATTGCGGGCGCCAACTAGTAATTTGTGGAGTGATGCGGCCTGCGACGACGCAAGCGTTTATAACTGATGAGGAGGAACACTCTCTACTACGCCTGCTGCACCTGTTTTGTCGCCCTCCATAATGACAAAGCGCACTGCGGGAGGTAGGCCGTCGCGAATAACGTTTGCGACGGCAATGGAAACGAGAGTGATGTCAATTTCATCCTCTAAAGAAATCAGACGGTCCAGCGACAATGTAGCCGAATGGCTGCCCGTTATAAGCCTCATCGCCCCAGAAAGTCGAAACAGCCGAACAGCGCAAAGAAACAATGTTACTTCTTTAAAAAAAGCCTTGTGTTTACTGTCTCCTAGATACGCACTACAGCATAACAAGCCGCCAACCCCGCTTCGATTGCCGCCGCATGCGCCGGATCGCGCGCTTCCACCATCACCTCGAGTTGCGCCGACTGCACGCTGGGCGACGCGAAAAGCCGCTGATGCGACACCTCGATGATATTGCCGCCAGACGCGCCGATCTTTGTCGAGATGTCTGCCAACACCCCAGGCCTGTCCGGTATCTCCATACGCAGCCGAAGCAGCCGCCCGTCACGTAGCAGCCCGCGCAGCAGGACGTTCGCCATGATACGCATGTCGATATTGCCGCCGCACACCGGCATCCCCACGCGCTTGCCGGCAAACCGCGCCTGGTGCGCCAGCAATCCGGCCAACGCCGCGGCACCCGCCCCTTCGGCCACCACCTTCGCACCTTCCGCCAGCAGCGAGATCGCGTCCTCCACGTAGCGCTCCGGCGCCACGATCACGTCGCTCACGTACCGCGCGATCACCTTGCACGTCTCCACGCCCACGTCGCGCACCGCTATGCCTTCGGCGATCGTGGCCCCGCCTATCTCGTGCGCCGGCGCGCCCATACGTTGGGCCAGCGCGGAATACGGGGCCACCTGAACGCCGATCACCTCCGTCCTCGGGCTGAGTGCGGCCATCACCACAGCGCAGCCGCTGATCAGCCCGCCGCCGCCGATCGGCACCAGCAGCACGTCCAGCGCCGGGCCGTCCTCCACCATTTCCAGCGCAAGCGTGCCCTGGCCTGCCATGATCGCGTAGTCGTCATACGGGCTGATGAACAGCAAGCCCTCGTGGTCCGCCAGATGCGCCGCATGCGCCGCCGCCTCGGCCAGCGTGTCGCCATGCATCACCACGCGCGCGCCCCAGGCCGCCGTGCCGCTCACCTTGGCCAATGGCGTGAACGTAGGCATCACTATGGTGCTGGCCACGCCGTGCAGGCCCGCATGCCTGGCCACACCCTGCGCATGGTTGCCGGCAGACATCGCCACCACGCCACGGGCGCGCTCCGCGGGCGTCAGCAGCGCCAGGCGGTTGGCGGCACCCCGTTCCTTGAAAGAGCCTACGGCCTGGAGGTTGTCCAGCTTGAGGGTGATTTCGGCGCCGGTAACCCGGGACAGGATGGCGGAGGGGACTGTGGGGGTGCGCAGGACGCGGCCTTCTATCCGCCTGGCGGCCGCTTGCACGTCGGACAGCAAGAGTTGGGGCTCTGCCCCAAACCCCGCCGGGGGAATGGAGGCATTCCCCCGGACCCCCACCTTCATTAGACGAACTGGAAGTTTAGGATTTCGTAGCTGCGGTCGCCGCCTGGGGCGGGCACGCTGACCGTGTCGCCTTTCTTCTTACCGATCAGGGACTTGGCCAGGGGCGAGGAGATCGACAGGCGCTTCGCCTTGATGTCGGCCTCGTAGACGCCGACGATCTGGTAGGTCGCCTCCTTCTCCGTCTCCTCGTCGAG
>CAXTCL010000228.1:0-5892 GCA_964242035.1 uncultured Acetobacteraceae bacterium
CGGACCAAAAGTTTTTTGCTTCTTTTTTTCAAAAAAGAAGGCCTTCCTTCCTCTCTCAGTCCACAGCCAACACGAAGAAAGACACTCCGCATTGAAGATGGTGATCCTCGCCCTTTGCCTGCTTGCAGCCGCCACCTGTGCCGTGTGGCTCTACACGCCGGACGAGGGGCGCGCCGCGCTGGAGGCGAAATACGCGGGTCCGCCGTCCAGCTTCGTCGATGTGCTGGGGGTGCGGCTGCATGTGCGTGACACCGGGCCGCCTGGCGCGCCGGCGGTCATCTTGCTGCATGGCTTCGGGTCCAGCCTGCAGACCTGGGACGACTGGGCGCGGGGACTCGAGGCCGATCATCGGGTCGTCCGGTTCGACCTGCCGGGGTTTGGCCTTACCGGGCCTGATCCGAGCGGCGACTACACCGACTCGCGCAGCCTGGCCGTGCTGCTTGGGCTGATGGACCGGCTGGGCATCGCCCAGGCCACGCTGATCGGCAACTCCATGGGCGGGCGGATCGCCTGGGAGTTCGCAGCCAACCACCCCGACCGGATGACGAAGCTGGTCCTGGTGTCGCCCGACGGGTTCGCCAGCCCGGGCCTGGCCTACGGCGTGGCGCCGCAGGTGGGCCTGACCATGCGGCTGCTGCCGTATGTCATGCCGACCTTCCTGCTGCGGGCGACCCTGGCGCCGGCCTACGCGAACAGCGCGGCGATGACCGATTCCCTGGTGACGCGATACCGGGACATGATGCTGGCGCCCGGCGTACGGCGGGCGATCCTGGCGCGCATGCCGCAAACCGTGCTGCAGCCGCCCGAGCCGATGCTGCGGCGCATTATGTGTCCGACGCTGCTTCTTTGGGGCGAGAAGGACGCGATGATACCGGTCGGGAACGCCAAGGATTATCTTGCGGAGTTGCCGCATGCCCGGCTGGTGACACTGCCAGGTGTCGGCCATTTGCCGCAGGAAGAAGCGCCCGCCGGCGCTCTGCTGACTATCCGGCAATTCCTTGCCGGGTGATGGGTACGGCTTTACCGCGTGGGCCGTGTTTTCGTATTCCGTCATCACGGGACTGTGAAGAAACCAAGTCGCTCATTGGTAAAGCGGTATTGACGCCGGCCTTCAACTCCGTGATCGTGGTTGCTTAGCCGGGACGTCCAGCCGGCACGCCGTCCTTCGCCTTAGAAGCCATATCAAACAATGGCCTGCGGGAGCGTATGATGTTGAGAGAGCCGGCATTGCGACACCAAGGCCGGAACGATGCCGGCAGGCAGGGACCAGCCGCCCAGGCTGCGCTTGCCGCGATCGTGTATCGCAGTCGCGCCGTACGTGCGCTCTCGCCAGCCGAACTGCACGAGCTGACCTGTGTGGCACAGGCACGCAACAGCCGCGAAGCCGTGACCGGGCTGATGCTCTACGACAACGAGAATTTCTTCCAGTGGCTGGAAGGGCCGGCGCCTGCGGTCGAGAGCGTGATGGACTCGATCGTGGCGGACCATCGACACACCGATTTGGAGATACTCGACAGGCGCGCGCCGGATGCGCGCATGTTCGCCGATTGGAGCATGAAGCTGGCGACACCCGGCCCGGTGATGACGTCGTGGCGGCGCGACGTGATCGAGCCGCCGCGCGAGATCGTGGAGGCGCTGCGGGCGCAGCCGAAAGCGGCACCTGCGCTGCTGGTGCAGCTTGTGGCGAAAGAGGCGTCCAGGGCTGCGGCGCTGGCAGCGGATCCGGTTTCACACAAGCCGTTGAACCAGACGACCGCCGCGATCCTGCGGAATGTGTTCCTCGCGTCCGTCCTGCCGCAACTGGGGCTGACGGATGATGCTTCGACCTCGGGCGGCGCACCCGTCCCCTCGCCGCGCGCGCTCGAACTGGCGGAGCTGCTGGTGGCGACCGACCAGCAGGCTGCCTGCGACCTGATTGCGGAGCTGAGCCAGTCGGGCGCGCGCATCGGGCAGCTGTCCGCCGCTTTGTTCGAACCCACCGCGCGCAGCCTTGGCGATCTGTGGAGCGAGGATCTCTGCAGCGAGTTCGACGTGACGCTCGCCCTCTGCCGGATGCAGACCGCGGCGCGGCTTCTGGACTCGGCCGGCCCGCAGCGCCGCCAGTCGCGCCTGGCGCATCCCGTCGTGCTCATAGCGCCGGAGCCAGGTGAATTGCACCGGCTCGGCGCGGCGCTGGACGGCAGCGTCCTGCGCAACGTGGGCTGGACGCCGCATTGCGAGTACCCCACCGACAATCATTCGTTGCACGATCTGCTGTCGACCACCTGGTTCGACGTTCTGGATCTGTCGCTGAGTGCTGCGTTCCGGCGCGATCACGTCCTGACACAGTTGACCAAGACGATACGCGAGGCGCGGCTCGCCTCTCTGAATCCCGGCCTGGTCGTGGTGGTTGGCGGCCGGGTGTTTGCCGAGGAGAAGACGGCCGGCGCGGCGGTGGGTGCGGATGGCGCGAACGCTACGGCGATGAACGTCAACCGGGCGATCCTGAACACCTTGGCGACGACGCCCTGCATGATGCCCGAGGTGGCGGTTAGCGTTTCTTGAGACTCATGCGGGGTGGTCGCGATCCGCGGTAGCCGGGCTGACGGGGCGAGGGCAACCCGGTTCGGATAAGAACCGGGACTTGCAGGCTGTATCAGAAGACCCTTGAGTTTGACTCTTGTGCAAGTAAGCAAGGCCTTCTTTTTTGCAAAAAAGAAGCGAAAAACTTTTGTCCCTGCGCAGGCTGAGCGACTTCGGTGTATCCGGACGTAGCCGGACGCTGCAAATGCGGGGGAAGTAAAAGTTTTTTGGTCCTTTTTTTCAAAAAAGGACTGCTTGCTTTCTATGCGTCACCCCACCGCTGATCGGTATCTACTTGGTCGCGCCCCTGTTGGCCTTGAGCAGATCCCGAAGCCCGTTCACCCACTTCGCCGCCTCCGTCGCCGCCTCGCTGCTAGCGTGCCTGTCCGGGTGCAGCAGAAGCAGCATCGATTTCAGCCGCGCATCGTCCAGACCGAGCGTTTCCATCGCCACGATGGCCGATTGCGACTGCTGCAGTTCGGAGACGCGCCGGCGCAACGTGTCCAGCTCGCGCATCAGCTCCGCGCGCTCCGCCTCGTGGAGTTTGCGTTCGCGCGTGTCGCGCTCCGGGCGGGCGGCGCGGCTGGAGGGCTCCTGCGGCGCCCGGCCGGCGACGGCGCGTTCGGCTTCGGCCAGGGCGAACTGGATGTGAAGCGGGTGCGGCGGTGCGGCGGCGCTGACGAACGCGGTTATGTCCGTCTCTGCGCTGGGCCAGAACATGGCCATCACGCGCGTGCCATCCTGCCGCACCACGCAGCCGCGCAGGGCGATCTGGATGAGCTCGCGTCGCAGGGTGTCGGCTGCACGAATCTTCAGGCTGGCGGCGGGAATGTCGGCGAAATAGAGGACCGGCGGGCTTTCGAAGAAGAAGGTGGGTTTGCGGAACGCGGCGGCCCGGATCACGCGCAGGCCGTCGAGTATCTGGCCGATGCCGGAAGCGACCGGTTTGGCTGCTGGGGTGCTGCCGCGCGTCGCCTTGCCCGTGGGTCGCGGCGCCGAGCGTTCGACGAGGTGGAAGTTCTGTTTGCGCGTGCCGGGGAGTTTCGGGAGGGTCAGCCCGACCACCTCTTCTTCCGACAGTATGCTCGGGCAGAACCACTCCGCATCGTCCCAGCCGCCCAGGGCGCGCAGCGGCGGCGGGATGGAGGTGTCGGCTTTGGGCACCAGGGGAGCGTAGGCAACACCGGGCGGCGAAGGCAAGGCAAGGCAAGCAGTCCTTTTTTGAAAAAAGGACCAAAAAACTTTTACCTCCTCGCATTTGGAGCCGCGAGGCAGCTCCAGGAAACACCTGGCAGCGGCAAATGCGAACGGAGCAAAAGTTTTTTGCTTCTTTTTTCAAAAAAGAAGGCTTTCCTTCCTACCCCGCGATCACCCCCCAGAGCAGCGCCCCGTTCAGCCCCAGCGTGGCTAGTGTGGCCAGCCAGGCCGTGGTCAGCATGACCGGCCCTGTCGTCATGACTCCCATGACGTCGCGCCGGCGCGTCAGCAGAAGCAGCGCCACCATCGGCACAGGTAGGGCCAGGCTCAGCACCACCTGGCTCAGGATCAGGCTACGGGTCGCATCGAACCCTAGGCCCACGACGACAAAGGCGGGTGCCATGGTGACCGCGCGGCGCAGCCAGACGGGAATACGCCAGGTGGTGAAGCCCTGCATGATCACCTGGCCGGCCATCGTGCCGACGACCGAGCTGGAGATGCCGGACGCCATCAGGGAGACGAGGAACACTCCGGCCGCGGCGGCGCCGAACACCGGCACCAGGGTGTGGTAGGCGGTGCCGATCTCGGCCACGTCGCTGTGGCCGATGTGGAAGGCGCGGGCGGCCATCATCACCATGGCGGCGTTGACGACGCCCGCGAGGGTCAGGGCGGCCACCACCTCGCGGTTCGAGTAGCGGACCAGGCGGCGGCGTTCCAGCAGGCTGCGCGCCGGCGCGCGGTCCTGCGTCAGCCCGGAATGCAGGTAGATCGCGTGCGGCATCACCGTGGCGCCGACGATGCCGACGGAAAGCAGCACGGCGCCGCGGTCCGCCAGATGCGGCACGACCAGGCCCGTGCCGGCGTTCCACCAATCCGGCGGCGCCACGGCAAGCTCGATTACGTAGCAGGCGCCTATCGTCGCCACGAGGCCGCCGATCACCAGCTCCAGCGGCCGGAAGCCCTGGCGGTCCAGCAGCAGGATGACGTAGGTGATGATGGCGGTGGCGACCATGCCGGCCAGCAGCGGCAGGTGCAGGAGAAGCGAGAGGCCGATGGCGCCGCCCAGGAACTCGGCCAGGTCGGTGGCCATCGCGGCCACTTCGCTGACCGCCCACATGGCCAGCACGGTAGGCCGGGGGAAATGCAGCCGGCACAGTTCGGCCAGGTTTCGGTTGGTGACGATGCCCAGCCTGGCGGACAGCGACTGGAACAGCATGGCCACCAGGTTTGCCAGCAGCACCACCCAGAGCAGGCTGTAGCCGTAGCGGGCGCCGGCCTGGATGTTCGTCGCGAAATTGCCCGGATCGATATAGGCGACGCTGGCCACCACGGCGGGGCCGGCGAACGGCAGTATGGCGCGCAGGCCGCGGCGCCTGCCGTCCAGCACGTCCCTGATCGCGGTTGTCGTCGTCTCGCTTAGGCTCACGCTACCTAATGTAGCCTGGGCTACGAAGCTCGCAATGGGTTATACACTCACGAAGCTGGGGCTGGGGGTGGCGTGCCATCCGTGTCCCCCGTCATCTCTTGGGGCTCGTGGTGGACGATACACTCGCGTCTGAGGCCAAGCAGGCCGAGCGGTTCGGACGGACGCGTGTGGCGCAGGCCACGGCACTCCTGGAGGATTATGCCGAGCTGATTGCCGACCTGCTGGCCACCGACGGCGAGGCGCGGCCCACCGACATCGCGCGGCGGCTGGGTGTGAGCCACGTGACGGTGGTCAAGGCGATCAGCCGGTTGAAGCGCGAGGGGCTGGCGACGGCGCGGCCATATCGGGGCGTGTTCCTGACCGCGGCGGGCGAGGCACTGGCGGCGCGGGTGCGGGCGCGGCACCGGCTGGTGGTGGATCTGCTGCTGGCGGTGGGGGTGCCGAGGGAGGATGCGGAGGCGGATGCGGAGGGGATCGAGCATTTTGTCTCGCCTTCGACGCTGGAGGCGTTTGCTCGGTTTCTCAAAGGGTGAGGAAGCAAGGCCTTCTTTTTCGAGAAAAAGAAGCAAGAAGCTTTCATCTGCGCTGTCGCGGAGGGTTGACGCTTACGTCTCCGCGACGCGCGCCCGACCGTGAAACTTTGGTCCGTTGTCGCGCCCCTATCCGTAAGCCGCCGACAGGGAGCAAAAGTTTTTTGGTCCTTTTTT
>CAXTCL010000229.1:0-5845 GCA_964242035.1 uncultured Acetobacteraceae bacterium
CGCCCTGGAACACCTTCGCCACGAACGCCCCGCCAGGCGCCAGCACGGAAGCCGCGAAGTGCAACGCCAACTCTGCCAGCCCCATGATCCGTATGTGATCCGTCGCCGCGTGCCCTGTGGTGTTCGGCGCCATGTCGGACAGCACCAGGTCCGCCGGGCCGCCCATCAGCGCCTGCAGCCGCGCCGGCATGTCCGGGTCGTCGAAATCGCCCTGGATGAGCGTGGCGCCGGAGATCGGCTCGATCGGCAGCAGGTCCACGCCCACCACCTGGCCCGCACCGCGCTGCAGCGCGATCTGCGTCCAGCCGCCGGGCGCGGCGCCGAGGTCCAGCACGCGGCAGCCTTTGGTGATCAGCTTGAAGCGGTCGTCCAGCTCGATGAGCTTGAACGCGGCGCGGGAGCGGAACCCCTGGGCGCGGGCGGCGGCCACGTAGGGGTCGTTGAGCTGCCTGGCCAGCCAGCGCTGCTGCGCGGGGCTGCGTCCGCGCGATGTGCGCAGCGTGACAGCAAGGTCGCGCGCGTTGTTGGTGGAGCTGCCGCCCTTTTTGACTACCATTTGCGGGGTTATAGGGCAGGAAGGAAGCAAGCAGTCCTTTTTTGAAAAAAAGGACCAAAAAACTTTTGCTCCCTGTCGGCGGCTGTTTCAGCACTCCCCGACAGGGACCAAAAGTTTTTTGCTTCTTTTTTTCAAAAAAGAAGGCCTTCCTTGCCCTCCTACAACGCTCCCCCGCTCAAAGGCGCCCCAGCGGCCTGCGGCAACACTCGCCCTTGAAGCGTCCCCACCGCAGTCGTCCTGGCCTTGCGCGGCGCCTGGCGGATCATCCGGAGCAGCATGCCCTCGCGCAGGCCACGGTCCGCCACGATCACGGCGTCGGCTGGCCACACGGTCCGTATCGCCTCGAAGATCGCGCAACCTGGCAGCACGAACTCCGACCGGTCCGGCCCTACGCAGGGATGTGCGTTCAGGCCTTCCCGGCCCAGGCCGCGCAGCAAAGCCAGCGCGCTGTCGGCGGCCGCGGCGCTGAGGTGGACGCCATCCACCATGGGGCGGCGATAGCGCGGCAGGCCGAGGGCCACGCCGGCCAGCGTCGTCACTGTGCCGCTTGTGCCGAGCAGCCGCACCCCGCCCATCCTGATCTCGTGGCCGATGCAGTGTATGCGTTCGAACGCCGCGAGGCGGTCCGTGACGTCGTCCACCATCGCGGCGTAGCCCGCCGGCTCGAAGCCGTGATGGCCGAAACGCTCGGCCAGGGTAACGACGCCCACGGGCAGGCTGTCATAGCCGATCAGCTCCGGGGTGCATCCGGCCTGCAGCCGCACCCAGGCCAGCTCGGTCGATCCGCCGCCGATATCGAACAGCAACGCCCGCCTGCCAGGTCCCCGCAGCAACGGCGCGCAACTCTCCAGTGCCAGCTCGGCCTCCTCGCGCGTGGAGATCACCGTTAGCGCCAGCCCGGTTTCCGCCCGCACGCGATTCAGGAAGACGCGGCCATTGCCGGCGCGCCGGCAGGCTTCCGTGGCGATCGCCCGCAGCCCCCGCACCGGCCGGCGGGACAGCCGTGCCGCGCAGGCGTGCAGGGCCGCAATCGTGCGGTCCATGGCCGCGTCGTTCAGCATGTTCGAGTTCTGCAGGCCCTCGCCCAGCCGCACGATGCGCGAGAAGCTGTCGATCACACGGAAGCCGTCGCTGGTCGGCGTGCCTATCAGCAGGCGACAGTTGTTGGTCCCGAGGTCGAGCGCTGCGAACGCGCCCGAGCCTTCGTCGCGCATGGCGCGGTCGCCTCGGTCTCCTGGCGCTTGGGGCTGCGGGGCGGCGGCGGTCATAGGGGGAGCGGCCCTTCGTGTCCTTATGCTCGGAGTGTCAACCACTTGCTGTCTTGGGCGCAAGCGTTCTGCGATGACCGAGGCGAGGAAGGAAGGCCTTCTTTGTTGCGAAAAAGAAGCAAAAAGCTTTTGCTTCTCCGACGCTGAAGCGCATCGGCGTGTCCTGGAGCACCCGATCGGTGCAAGCCCTTGCCACAGCCGCCCCGCCGCTGTTACCTCGCGCCGCCGGCCACGCCGGCTCAGCGGAGGAAACGAAAACATGCGTCTAGCGGTGCTGAAAGAGCGTCGTCGTGACGAGACGCGCGTGGCCGCCACGCCGGAGACCGTGCGCAAGCTCGTGGGCCTGGGGCTGGAAGTGGCCATCGAGCAGGGTGCCGGACAGGGCGCGTCCATCCCTGACGCCGACTACACCGCCGCCGGCGCGCACATCGTGGCCGACCCTGCCGCCGCGCTCGCCGGTGCCGGGATCGTCTTTGCCGTGCAGACGCCGGAGGCCGCCGAGCGCGCCCTGATCCCGCGCGGCGCCCTGCTCGTCTGCATCTCCGGCGCGCTGACGGACCACGCGCTGGTGCCTGACCTGGCCCAGGCCGGCATAGACGCCGCCGCGATGGAACTGCTGCCGCGCATCACCCGCGCGCAGTCGATGGACATACTCTCCAGCCAGGCCAACCTGGCCGGCTACCGCGCGGTTATCGAGGGCGCGCACGCCTTCGACCGCGGCTTCGCCATGATGATGACGGCCGCCGGCACCGTGCCGCCCGCCCGCGTGTTCGTGCTCGGCGCCGGTGTCGCCGGCCTGCAGGCGATCGCCACCGCCCGCCGCCTGGGCGCTATTGTCTCAGCCACGGACGTGCGGCCCGCCGCCAAGGAGGAGATACGCTCGCTGGGCGCCACCTTCGTGGGCGTGGAGGATGCCGAGACCGCCGGCCAGACCGGCGCCTACGCCCGCGAGATGACCGACGATTTCCGCCGCAAGCAGGCCGAGCTGATGCTGGCTACCACGGCGAAGAACGACATGATCATCTGCACCGCGCTGGTGCAGGGCGGCCGCGCGCCGACGCTGGTCACCCAGGCCATGGTGGACGGCATGAAGCCGGGCAGCGTGATCGTGGACATCGCGGCCGACGGCGGCGGCAACTGTGCCGCCACCCACCCCGGCGAGATGTACGTCACGCCGAACGGCGTGAAGGTGCTGGGCTTCCGCAACTGGCCCGGCCGGATCCCGGTGGCCGCCAGCACGCTGTATGCCAAGAACCTGCTGACCTTCCTGACCACCTTCTGGGACAAGGACGCGAAGGCACCGAAGCTCCCCGCCGACGACGCGATCGTGCAAGGCGTGATGCTCACGCGCGGCGGCGCCGTGGTCCATGCGCAATTCGCCAACGATGCCAGCGTGCCGCCCGCCGCTCCCGCGCCGGAGCCCGCAGGTGCCGCCATAGAAGACAACTCGCCCTCCCTGGCAGATCCCGCCGCCGACCTCTCCGCGGCGAAGCCAGCCGTGCCGCACGACAACGCAAGCCCGCCGGCAGGTGCCGCGGCCAACACCGGCGCGCCGGCCGCGAATACCGCAGTGCTGTCGGGCGAGGCAGGTTCAAGGCCGGAAGGGGCTGCGGTGCAGGACGGTTCGCCGTCCCTGGCGTTGCTGGAGGCGGGCCTCGGCCGCGCGTCGCCACCCGCCTCCGCCCCGGGGCACACACCGGCGCCCGGTTTGCCGGTGACGGAGGAGACCGGCGGGCCGCCCCCTCTGGCAAGCTCCTCCTCCCCCTCCGAAACCGTGGCCATCGAGCCGGCGGTTTCGGCCGGCGGGGATCTGGGCGGGCCGCCGCCCCTCGTCGGGGAGCCTTCCCCGGACCTCGGCTCGGGCGCAGCGGCGCACGACGTGCTCCCCGACGCTGCCCCGCCATCGGCCGAGGTGCTGGACCGCACCGGGCTCGATGCCACGCCAGTGGCCGACCCGGCGTCCGAACTGGGCAGCGTGCACGCAGAGATGCCGGCCGAGCCGAACCTCACCGAAACCGTCGAACGCACGGAAGGCCAGGCCGACGCAGCCTCGGCTTCGTCCAAGCCCCGCCGGCGCCGCACGCCAGCAGCACAGCAAGCCGGCACGCCGGACGACCCCGAGCAGGAGGGCACGCGCCCATGATGCCCAACTCCCTGGCCGACCAGGCCCACCAGATCGCCGGGCGCGCCGCCGACCTGGCCCACCAGCTCGACGGCTTCTCGCAGGCCGCCGCCCCCGTGACCGCGGCGGCCGAGCCGTTCATCTTCCTGCTGACCATCTTCCTGCTGGCGTGCTTCGTCGGCTACTACGTTGTCTGGAACGTCACCCCGGCGCTGCACTCGCCGCTGATGGCGGTCACCAACGGCATCTCGTCGGTGATCATCGTGGGCGCCATGCTGGCCACCGGGCTAAGCCACGGCTTCCTGCCGCATCTGTTCGGCTTCATCGCGGTCACGCTGGCCAGCGTGAACATCTTCGGCGGCTTCCTGGTGACGCAGCGGATGCTGTCGATGTTCCAGTCCAAGACCAAGATCAAGAAGTAGAGCGGGCGACATGTCCACCAATCTCACCTCGCTGCTCTACCTCGTAGCCGCCGTCCTGTTCATCCTGGCGCTGCGCGGCCTGTCCAGCCCCGTCACCTCGCGCCGCGGCAACCAGTTCGGCATGATCGGCATGGCCATCGCCATACTGGCGACCCTCGGCAGGCAGGGCATGATGGCCGAAGGCTATGTCTGGATTTTCGCCGGCATCATCATCGGCGGCGGCGTGGGCGCCTACGTGGCGCGCAGCATCGCGATGACGGCGCTGCCGCAGCTTGTCGCCGCGTTCCACTCGCTGGTCGGCCTGGCCGCCGTCTTCGTGGCCGCCGGCGCGCTGAACGCACCGGCGGCGTTCGGCATCGGCCTGCCGCACCACATCCACACCGAGAGCCTGGTCGAGATGTCCGTGGGCCTGGCCATCGGCGCCATTACCTTCAGCGGCTCGCTCATCGCGTTCGCCAAGCTGCAGGCGCTGATGCGCGGCACGCCGATCACCTTCCGCTTCCAGCACCAGATCAACCTCGCACTCGGCCTGGTCATCCTGGCGCTGATCATCGTGTTCGTCACCACCGGCGGGCCGCAGGCGGTGTTCTGGATCATCGCGCTGCTCGCCATGGCGCTGGGCTTCCTGCTGATCATCCCGATCGGCGGGGCGGACATGCCGGTCGTCGTCTCCATGCTGAACAGCTACTCCGGCTGGGCGGCCTGCGGCATCGGCTTCACCATTGGCAACCTGGCGCTGATCATCACCGGCGCGCTGGTGGGCGCGTCCGGCGCCATCCTGTCCTACGTGATGTGCAAGGGCATGAACCGCAGCATCTTCAACGTGCTGCTCGGCGGTTTCGGCTCGGACTCCGGCGGCGCTGCGGCCCATGCCGGCGCCGGCGACCGCACAGTGCGCAGCGGCAACGCCGAGGATGCCGCCTTCATCATGAAGAATGCATCCAAGGTGATCATCGTGCCGGGCTACGGCATGGCGGTGGCGCAAGCCCAGCACGCCACGCGCGAGATGGCCGACAAGCTGAAGTCCGAAGGCGTGGACGTGCGCTACGCCATCCATCCCGTCGCCGGCCGCATGCCCGGCCACATGAACGTGCTGCTGGCCGAAGCCAACGTGCCTTACGACGACGTCTTCGAGCTGGAGCAGATCAACAACGAGTTCAGCACCGCGGACGTGGCCTACGTGATCGGCGCCAATGACGTGACGAACCCGGCCGCCAAGACGGACACCACGTCGGCGATCTACGGCATGCCGATCCTGGACGTGGAAAAGGCGCGCACGGTGCTATTCATCAAGCGCTCGATGGCGTCGGGGTATGCGGGCGTGGATAACGAGCTGTTCTTCCGGCCGAACACGATGATGCTGTTCGGGGATGCGAAGAAGATGACGGAGGAGGTCGTGGCGGCGTTGGATAGTTAGGCAAGGCAAGGCCTTCTTTTTTGAAAAAAAGAAGCAAAAAACTTTTGTCCCCGCGCCTGC
>CAXTCL010000230.1:0-5838 GCA_964242035.1 uncultured Acetobacteraceae bacterium
GGTCGAACGCCAGCTTCAGCCCGGCCAGCGCCTCCTTTGTGGTGCCGGCGCGTATGCAGCCGTCCTGATCCACCACGCCGCCCTTGCTGTGTATCGGCACGATCTCGTCGCTGAACTTGCCGGCGGCCTGCGCTTCGGACGCTTTCTTGTGGCTGGCGACGGCGAAATCTTCCTGCTGGTCCCGCGTGATCTGCCACTTGCGCGCCACGTTCTCCGCCGTCTCGCCCATGCCCATATAGGCGCCCGGGTTCTTGCCAGCGAGCGTCACGTTGAACAGCGGGTTATACCCGCCCATCGGCACACGGCTCATGCTCTCGATGCCCGCGGCAATGAACACCTCGCCGGCGCCCATGCCGATCTGGCCTGCCGCAATGTGCACGCTGCTCATCGAACTGCCGCAGAACCGGTTCACCGTCATCCCGCCAACACTCAGCGGTAGATCAGCCAACAAGCCAATAAGCCGCGCCACGTTCATCCCCTGCTCACCCTCGGGAAATGCGGAGCCGACGATGATGTCCTCGATGTCCTCTGCCGCCACCTTCGTTTTTTCGATCAGGCCGCGTATCACCGCGGCCGCCATATCGTCCGCGCGCACGCGGGCGAGTGCGCCTTTCTTGGCGAGTGTGAAGGGTGAGCGTGCGTAGCCGGCTATCACGACGTTTACCATCTGGTTTTCTCCCTGGTTGTTCAGTTAAGAAAGCAAGCAGTTCTTTTTTGAAAAAAAGAACCAAAAAACTTTTATCTTCCCGTCTGCATCATGGCTCGCTCAGGTTCTGCCGGCGCGCGCACTTGCAGGACCAGCACGGGACTCTGTGCAGGCGTCAGGAGCAAAAGTTTTTTGCTCTTCTTTTCAAAAAGAAGGCCTTCCTTCCTTCAAGCTTTCTTCCGCGCCGAAACGCCAACAAACGCCTCTTCCGCCTGGCGTTGCACGTCCTCCAACTCCTCGATCGTCTGCTGCAACGCCTGCAACTGCTCGCGCAACGAGGCAAGCCGCTTGGCCACGCCCGTGCGCAACAGGCGAAGCTGTTCGGCCTGCGTGTGGTCCACGCCGTAAAGGTCCAGGTAGTCCCGGATTTCGCGCAACGAAAACCCGAGGCGCTTACCACGCAGGATGAGTATCATACGGGCCCTGTCGCGCGCGGTGTACACCCGCGTGCTGCCGGCACGCTGGGGCGAGATCAGGCCCTTGTCCTCGTAGAAGCGGATGGTGCGGGCGGTGATCCCCAGGTCGCGGGCAAGCTGGGTCACCGTAAGAAACGGCTCCTCCTCGCTCTTGCTGTTCGCCAAGCCGGAACGCGTCACGGGTTCCCTATACGTCAACCTGATGACGCAGATATAGCAGGAAGACCCCACCGTGCAAGCGCCCGATCGCCTCAAGACAAATCGCGGTCAGATGAACCAAAGCGCCTGCCCCACCGTCAGGAACAAAAATTCTTTTGCTTCTTTTTTTTAAAAAAGAAGGCCTTGCTTTCTTCCTAACGCCCAGGCTCCTCCAAATGCCCGATCCGCTTGTGTATGGCCGCCTGGAACTGCAGCGAAGAATCCGCCAGATCCTTGCAAAGCGCCGGCACCGTCGTGTTCTGCTGCGTCGCCAAATCGGAGACGGGTATCTGCCCGCCGTCCGGCGCCACCGAAAACCCATTACGGCCAAGCTCCTCCGCGCGGACGGTGGAAAGGTTTGTGGAGGGCGCGCCCAGGAACGCCTCGCGCTCGGCGGAGACGGCGTCCGCGCCGGCATGGCCCTTGTCGTGGCAGTATTCGATGAGGCCGAGCTGGTTGGCGGCGACCTGGCTGAGCTTGGCGGCCGGGCTTAGCTGGGCTTGGGCGGCGGCAGGCAGGAGGAGGGCGGCGGCGGCGAGCAGGCACTTCGACATGCGGGGACACTCCGGCGGGTGTCCAAGGAAGGAAGCACTTCTTTTTTGAAAAAAAGAAGCAAAAAACTTTTACTTCCCGCGCCTGCCCAGAGGCCCGCTCCTGTTTTGCAAACGCGCATACTGGCAGAACAGGTACAGCCTGGATGCAGGCGGGTAGACAAAAGTTTTTTGCTTCTTTTTTTCAAAAAAGAAGGCCTCGCTTCCTTAACCTATGCCACCTTGGCCGCCTCCTCAGCAATAAGCTCCTTCTTGGAAAGCTTCCCGATCACCGTCTTTGGCAGCTCCGCGCGTATTTCCACCTCGCGCGGCATCTCGATCTTGCTGACGTAACCAGCAAGAAAGGCGCGCAGCTCCTCCGGCGTGGCGTTCTGCCCATCCTTCAGCGTCACGAACGCCTTCGGCGCCTGCCCCCGATACGCATCCGGCAGCCCGATGACGACGGCGTCCCGCACCGCTTCATGCTGGTAGAGCGCTTCCTCCAGCACGCGGGGATACACGTTGTAGCCGCCGCAAAGGATGACGTCCTTGATGCGGTCGACAAGGAACAGATAGCCATCCTCGTCGAGGTAGCCGACGTCGCCGGTGCGCAGGCTTCCGTCCACCATCACGCGGGCGGTTTCGTCCGGACGGTTCCAGTAGCCGCGCATCACCTGGGGTCCGCGTATGCAGATCTCGCCGCGCTCGCCCTGCGGCAGCACGCGCGACGGGTCATCGACCGCGCGTATCTCCACGACCGTGCCGGTAAGGGGGATCCCTATCGAGCCTTCCTTGTAGGTGCGGCCTGGCCCGGTGAAGCTGACCACCGGCGAGGTCTCCGACAGGCCGTAGCCCTCCATCAGCCAGCAGCCTGTCAGCGCCATGAAGCGCGTGCGTATCTCTGCCGGCAGCGGCGCGCCGCCTGACATGCAGATCTGTATGGAGCTCATGTCCACCGGCTTCCTGGCGGCGGCGGCGGCGGCGACCAGCGCGGTGTAGATGGTGGGCACGGCAGGGAACATCGTGGGCCGGGCGGTGGCGATGGTGGCGAGCACCTGCTCCAGCTCGAAGCGCGGCAGCAGGATCATCTCGGAGGCACTCATCACGCCCACGATCATGACGGAGTTGAGCGCGAACACGTGGAACAGCGGCAGCACGCCGAGCACCCGGTCCGTGCCATGCGGCCGCTGGCCCAGATCGAGCCAACTCTGCATGGCGTTGCAGGTGATGTTGGCGTGGCTGAGCTCGGCCGCCTTTGGCACGCCCGTGGTGCCGCCGGTATATTGCAGCACCGCGGTGGCGGACGGGTCGATGGTGACCGGGGTGGGTGCTGCGGTGCCGCGGGTCAGCATCCGGGCGGTGATGGAGACGCCGTCATCCGGGATGGCGGCCAGGTCGGCGCGCTTGGCCAGGCGGTATGCCTGGCCTTTCAGCAAGGGGAGTGCGGCGGCCATGGAGCAGACCACGATCTTCTTCAGGCCGGTATGCGCCGCCGCAGCGGCCACCTTCGGGTAGATGGCGGCCAGGTCGATTGTGACCATCACCTCGGTGCCGGAATCGGTGATCTGGTGGACCAGCTCGCGCTCCACATAGAGCGGGTTGAAGTTCACCACGATGCCGCCGGCACGCAAGATGGCGAAGAAGTAGATGACGGAATACGGCGTGTTCGGCAGGCACAGGCCCACGCGCGTGCCCAGTTGCACGCCGATATCCTGCAGGCCGCGTGTGGCGCGGGTGACTTCGGCGTCGAGCTGCGCGTAGGTCCAGCGGCGCCCGAGGAAGGCGATGGCCGGCTTGCCTGGGTGGTTGCGGACGGTGTCGTCCAGAAGCGAGGGGATCGGGCGTGGGATCACGCTGAGCTCAGCCAAGCTGGTTCCTCGTGCCGGCGGGCAGCTTCACGGTCAGGCCGTCAAGTTCCGGCGTCATGACGATCTGGCAGCCGAGCCGGCTGGTGGCCTGCAGGCCGAACGCCAGGTCCAGCATGTCCTCCTCGTCCTCGGTCGCCTTGGCCAGGCGCGGGTACCAGGCGGGATCGACCACCACGTGGCAGGTGGAGCAGGCGAGCGAGCCCTCGCAGGCGCCTTCGATGTCGACGCCGTATTTGTGCGCCACTTCCAGCACGGACAGGCCGAGCGGGGCGTCCACCTCCTTGAGGGTGCCGTCGCGCAAGGCGAATGTCATCTTGGGCATGTGTGGTCAGGCCTCTGCATGTTCCGACGTCTGCGACGGCGTGGTTCGGGATAGGCGGGCGTGGGCGTCGGCGAGCAGGGTTGCGGCCGCTTCGATGTCGGGCGCCGAGGTAAAACGTCCGATACCCACGCGCAAGGTACGTGCCGCCTGGGCGGGCGAAAGGCCCATGGCGGCCAGCACGTGGCTGGGCGCCACCTCGGCCGAAGTGCAGGCGGAGCCGGTGGAGACGCACAGCGCCGGCGCCGCCGCGATTAGGTCCAGCGCACGGGCGGCGGGGAAGCGCAGGCTGAGCGCACCAGGGGCGGTTGGAGCGTCGCCGGTGTTGCTGACGAGGCCGGGGATGCGCGCGTGGAGCAGGCCGGCCAGCCGGTCGCGATGATCACGTATGCGGGCGGCGTCGGCGCCCATCCGGCTGTTGGCCAGCCGGCACGCCTCGCCGAAGCCCACCGCAAGCGGGGTGGGTATCGTGCCGGACCGCAGGCCGCGCTCCTGGCCGCCGCCGGAGAACAGCGGCGCCAACCGGGTGCGCGGGCGCCGGCGGACGTAGAGCGCGCCGATCCCCTTCGGGCCATACAGCTTGTGGGCGCTGATCGAGGCCAGGTGGACGCCCAACGATCCGATATCGACGGGAAGACGCCCGGCCGCCTGCGCCAGATCCGTGTGGAACAGCGCGCCGGCGTTCCGCGCCAGCGCGGCGATTGCCGCAATGTCCTGCAGCACGCCCGTCTCGTTGTTGGCCGCCATGACGCTGACCAGGAGCGTGGGCGTCCGCAGGGCATCCTGCAGCGCATCGAGGTCCAGCAGGCCAGTGGGCCCGACCGGCAGCACCACCGGCTCGAAGCCCTCGGCGGCCAGCTCTGCCACGCTGGCGAGGACGCATTTGTGCTCGGTGGCCACGGTGACGATCCGCCGCGGGCCTTCCCGGCCGGCGTGGCGCGCGGCCCCCTTTATGGCGAGGTTGTTCGCCTCAGTGGCGCCGGAGGTGAGGATGATCTCGCGCGGGTCCGCCCCGAGCAGCGCGGCTATCCGTTCGCGGGCGACGCGCACGGCATCGGCGGCCTGGTGGCCCATCGCGTGTTCGGCGCTGTGCGGGTTGCCGTAATGGTCGGTGAACCACGGCAGCATTACGGCGAGCACTTCGGGGTCGCAGCGGGTGGTGGCCTGGTTGTCTAGGTAGATCATCTTGCGGCAAGAGCCTCTGCGTGTTCCGCGGCGAAGGGTGACAGCAACAGTCTTATACCAGGCGGCTTGGATGTGGATCACAGCAAGCAAGCAGTCCTTTTTGAAAAGGACCGCAAACCTTTTGACTCCGCTGTCGCGCGTTGGTGGAAAGGTCCGCGACAGCGTTACCAAAAGTTTTTTGCTTCTTTTTTTCAAAAAAGAAGGCCTTGCTTGCTTCGGACTGTCTTCCCGCGAGCGCCGCCTCAAGCCGCCACCCGCGCCGCAGGCAGCGCCGCATAGGCCTCCACGAACCGCTCCACATCCGCCTCGGTCGCGTTCCAAGGCAGCGACACGCGTATCGCGCAGCCCGCGAGCGCCCCCAGCCCCATCGCTTGCAGAACATGGCTCGCGGCAACCTTGCCGGAGCTGCACGCGGCCCCCGCCGACACCGCCACGCCGGCCAGGTCCAGTGCGATGACCTGCGTGTCCGCGCGTAGCCCTGGGCGGGCGAGGCAGGTGGTGTTCGGCAGGCGCGCACCGGCGCCGATCACGATGGCACCGGCCCGGCAGGCCGCCTGCTCGGCGCGGTCCCGCAAGGCCGCCAGGTGGCTGGCGTCGCCGGCGGCCTGCAGCGCGG
>CAXTCL010000231.1:0-5804 GCA_964242035.1 uncultured Acetobacteraceae bacterium
GGGGGTCTGGGGCCTCGAGGCCCCAGCGGGGTTTGGGGCAGAGCCCCATGCTTGCGCTTGCCTTCTACCGTCCAAACGCAGATCGCAGATCAGACACGAGATCGGTCTTCTCCCAAGTAAAGAACGCCCCCTCCGCCTCACGCCCGAAATGCCCATAAGCGCTCGTCGGCACGTAGATAGGCGCGTTCAGCTTTAGATGCTCGCGTATGCCACGCGGCGACAGGTTCATCAGCTCGCGCAACGTGCGCTCCAGCTGCGCCTCGTCCACGTCCTGCCCGGTGCCGTGCAGCTCCACATATACGCTGAGCGGATGCGCCACGCCGATCGCGTAGCTGATCTGCAGCGTGCAGCGCTGGGCCAGGCCGGCCGCCACCACGTTCTTGGCGAGGTAGCGCGCGGCGTAGGCTGCCGAGCGGTCCACTTTGGTGGGGTCCTTGCCGGAGAACGCGCCTCCGCCGTGCGGGGCGGCACCGCCATAGGTGTCCACGATGATCTTGCGCCCAGTGAGGCCGCAATCGCCGTCCGGGCCGCCGATGACGAAGTTGCCGGTGGGGTTGATGTAGAGTTCGTCGTCGGCGCACATCCAGCCTTCCGGCAGCGCTTCGGCGATCAGCGGACGGACGGCTGCGTGTATGTCGGGCTGGCTCATGCCGGCTTCGTGCTGGGTGGAGAGCACCACCGAGGTCGCACCAACCGGCTTGCCGTCCACGTAGCGCAGGGTGACCTGGCTTTTCGCGTCCGGCAGCAGACCAGCGACGCGGCTGTCCCCGGCCTTTCGAAGTTCGTTGATGGTGCGCAGGACCAGGTGCGCGTAGTGGATCGGCGCCGGCATCAGGCTCGGCGTCTCGGTGGTGGCGTAGCCGAACATGATGCCCTGGTCGCCGGCGCCCTCGTCCTTGTTGCCGGCGCTGTCCACGCCCGCAGCGATGTCGCTGCTCTGCGCGTGCAGGTGGCATTCCACGTGGGCGTGGCGCCAGGAGAAGCCGTCCTGGTCGTAGCCGATGTCGCGCACCGCTTCGCGGGCCAGGTGCATCAGGTGTTCGGGGGTGACGGAGGCGGGGCCGCGCGTCTCGCCGGCGAGGATGATGCGGTTGGTGGTGACCATGGTCTCGCAGGCGACGCGGGCGAGGGGGTCGGCGGCCAGGAACGCGTCGAGCACAGTGTCGCTGATGCGGTCGGCGACCTTGTCCGGATGGCCCTCGGAGACCGATTCGGATGTGAACAGGAAGTCACCCTTGTCGCGCATGTGTCTTGTGATCCGTTGGCAGAAGAGGTGGGCGGGAGGTGCACGCGGTTTGCCGGCGTGGCCCTGGGAGTCGGGCCTCGCGCATGCGGCAGGCTGCATGGCGGAAAGGGGGCGGGGGGTCAAGTTTGGGCGGCTGGGCTGCACTGTCCTGGCGCTGGGCGGCGATGCGACCAGCGAACGCCAGCCAGCGCGCCTCGATGGCGATGTCCTGCTCGGCACGCTGGATTGCGCAGGCCAGGCGCAGGGTAGAGTCGGGACAGTTGCTGGGTGATGGTGAACGCGGTGGCGAGTATCTGGACCCGTTCGGAACCGGTCAGAGAACCAGCCCCTGCGCCTGCAACTCCTGCACGCAACCGGTCACCTCGGCGAGCGGCGGTGCGGCCAGGCCGAAGGCATCACCAACCAGCCCGGCCAGGGCCACGACGTCGCTCCGCCATTGCACAGTTCAGCACCAACCCGGCAGTCGGGGTGAGGTAGTGCATCCGGTCATCACTGGCCTGGTACACGACGAGACCATCGTCCATGACGTTGATCTCCGGCCCTTCGGCGCGCACGGGCCCAACCCCGGTCATTGTCGGCAACGCACCAATTTCTGGACAGTGTAGGTGCCGGGGTCGAATCGCGGCCGGCCTGCACACAAGCCGCCCGGCGCCGCCGGACAGGCGCTCGCCTTCCTACCCCCCATAGAAGATCGTCTCACCCAGCTCGCGCAGATGCAGCACCATCGCGTCCGGCCGTTCCTGCTCCGGCAGCCGCACATGCGCCTCCATTACCTCGGCGATCACCGGATGATGGTCGCCGAACTCCAGCACCGCGCGCACCGCCAGTTCCAGCACCGCCGGCGCATCGTCCAGCAGCGGCAGGCCGCTGAAGCGGGACGGCTTGAACCCCCAGCCGGACAGTGTCTGCCCCTCCAGCACCGCCGGGCGGACAGCAAAGGCGAGCGCTTCGGCCGCGTCGTCGCGGCCCAGCATGTGCAGCGCGAAGAGGTTGGTGGCGCGTATGGCGGCGTAGGCCAGGCCGTCGGCGGGCAGGGCCACGGTCACCAAGGGCGGCTCGAACGAGGTCTGCGTCACCCAGTGCGTGGTCGCCGCCACCGGGCGGCCATCGGCGTCCACCGCGGTGACGATGTGGACGCCGTAGGGGATCATCCGCAGCGCAAACCTGCGATGGGCGGGATCCACGCCGGCTAGTGCCTGTTCGAGAAGCCGGTCTGGCGGGTCGGCTTGCGTGTTCCGGGCACGGGAGCGCAGTGGCCGCCTGGCCGTGAGCACCGGAGCACAGGAGCGCGCCACACAGCCACGCCGTGCGAGAGCACGCTCTCGCGTGACGTGGCTTTTCGGGCGAACACTCAGAGGCCTTCGAACAACGCGGTGGAGATGTAGCGCTCTGCAAAAGAGGGAATGATGGTGACGATGCGCTTGCCGGCCATCTCCGGACGTTTGGCCAGGCGCAGCGTGGCGACAAGCGCAGAGCCGGACGAAATGCCGGCAGGTATGCCCTCGCTGCGGGCCAGGCGGCGGGCGGCGGCGAAACTTTCCTCGTTGCCGACCTGGATGACCTCATCGATCAGGCCGGTCTGCAGGACCTGTGGCACGAAGCCGGCGCCGATGCCTTGCAGAGGATGCGGGCCGGGGTCGCCGCCGGACAGCACATGGCTGGCTTCGGGTTCCACGGCCACCATGCGTATGGCCGGGTTGCGGGACTTTAGCACCTGGCCCACGCCGGTGAGCGTGCCGCCGGTGCCCACGCCGCTGACCACCGCATCGACCTGGCCGGCGGTGTCGTGCCAGATCTCCTCTGCCGTGGTGTTGCGGTGGATTTCCGGGTTTGCGGCGTTGGCGAATTGGTTCGGGCTGACCGCGTGCGGGATCGTGGTCAGCAGCTCTTCGGCGCGCGCAATCGCGCCCTTCATGCCGGCTGCCTTTGGCGTGAGCTCGAGTTGGGCGCCCAGGAAGGCCAGCATCTTGCGGCGCTCGACGGACACGCTCTCCGGCATGGTCAGAATTAGCCTGTAGCCGCGGCTGGCGCACATGAAAGCCAGGCCGATTCCGGTGTTGCCCGAGGTGGGCTCGATAATCACGCTGTCCGGCGCGATGCTGCCCGCAGCCTCCATGGCGAGGATCATGTTGACGCCTATGCGGTCCTTCACGCTGGAGGTCGGGTTGTAGAACTCCAGCTTCAGGCAGATGTCGGCCCGTATGTCATCTTCGCGGGTGATGCGGGGGATGCGTACGAGCGGGGTGTTGCCGATGGTCTCGGCTATGCTGTCGTAGATGCGACCGCGCAGGGGCTTGTCGAAGCGCAGCGGGCGGTGCTGGGGGCTGTCGTGGGTGTCCATGGGTCTCGTCCCTTGTCCTTGAGGAAGGAAGAAAGGCCTTCTTTTTTGAAAAAAGAAGCAAAAAACTTTTGGTCCGCTGTCGCCGGCCGTGGCAGTGCCGGGCGTAGAAGTTGTTTGGTCCTTTTTTTAAAAAGGACTGCTTGCTCTCTCACCTTCCCCTAGCGGTCGGACCATGCTTTCGCCAAAGTGTTTCGCATGTCCAGGCGGCACTTCGACGTCACGCCAGATCTGATGCTGCGCGCCTACAAGGCCGGCCTGTTTCCAATGGCGGAGACGCGCCGCGGCGACCGGCTGTACTGGCTGGACCCCGAGCAGCGCGGCATCCTGCCGCTGGACGGTTTCCACGTGCCGCGCCGGCTGCGCCGCACCGTCACCAATGGCGGCGGCTTCACCGTAACCGCAGACCAGGATTTCGCCTCCGTCATATCGCTGTGCGCGGCACCCGCCGAAGGGCGCGAAGACACCTGGATCAACCGTGACATCGAGCGCCTGTTCACCGCGCTCTACGCCCGTGGCAGCGCGCACAGCATCGAGGTGTGGCTGGAGGGCGCGCTGGTGGGCGGGCTGTATGGCGTGGTGCTGGGCGGCGCGTTCTTCGGCGAGAGCATGTTCAGCCTGGCGCGCGACGCCTCCAAGGTCGCCCTGGTTCATCTCGTGGCGCGCATGCGGCTGGGCGGATTCGTGCTGCTGGATACGCAGTTCGTGACCAGTCACCTGACACAGTTCGGCGCCATCGAAGTGGCACGGGAAGCCTACAAGCAGATGCTGGAAGCGGCCACGCGGGTGCCGGCACGCTGGATAGGCGATCCGGAACCGGCAGCTTTGGCGGCCGAATTCGCACAGTTAGGGCGTTGACCGACCCGCCTGAAAGCTGGCGCGTTCTTTTCAAGACGCGCTCCGGCGACCATGTGTCGGGCGACCGTTGATGAGGCACGCCGAAGCCATGAGGATATTTCCCGCCATACGCTGGGCGCCGAGCCAGATGCGGTGCGGCACGGTGCGCAGGCTCTCCGTATCGGCCTTGTGCGGAACAGCAGCACTTCTGCTTGCCTTTTCCGTGGCCCAGGCCGCGCCGCAGCTCGTCCCCACGCGCGACGTGACGGTCAACTACATCGTGACCCCGAGGGACCACGCGTCGATCGAGGTCCGTGTGGCCATCCAGGCCGGTGGCCTGCATTTACGTGTCGCAGGCGAAAGCCTGCCGATCTCCCTGCTGGTGGACCGTCGCGACGGCACCGCCTCGATCCTGCTGCCCATGCTCAAATTGTACAATACCGTGCCGATCGGCCGGTTCGACCCGGAGCGGACCATCCTGCGCGGCGCCCGTTTCGAGCGCCACGGCGACCGTCATCTGACCGGCCTGGCCTGCACGGATTGGACAGCGATCTCGCCCAAGGGCCATGCCAGCGCGTGCATCACGCAGGATGGCGTGATCCTGGCCGGCATGGCGTCGGACGCATCTGGCGATCTGGGCACCGTGCGCGCCACCACGGTGGCGTATGGCGCGCTGGCCTCTGTGCTGTTCCGCCTGCCCGACGGATACCATGATACGGGCGGCGTCCTCGGCATCGCCGGCGTCATGGGACAGTCCGAGTGAGGCTGCTTCTCCTTGCGGTTTTGGTTGGCCTGGCCGGACCGGCTTTGGCCCAGCCGGGGCCGGCGGTGCAGCCGACACGCGACGTGGACGTGACCTACCGGGTGCCGGTGCCCGGCGCCACGGACGCCTACCTGCTACAGCGCCTGCGCTGGTCCGCCGCGCATCGCCAGCAGCGGGTGGACCTGCCGACCTCCGGCAATTGGATGGTGCTGGACTTCAACGCCCATCGCATGGCGCTGGTGCATGACGGTAGCCGCGAAGTCGTCGACCTGCCCAGCCCGCAGAGCGCCGATCAGCCGGGTGCCGGCGCCGGCTACACGCGGGTGGCTACCTCCAGCGTGGCCGGCCTGTCCTGCACCGAGTGGCGGACGGTGGACACGCGCGGGCACGAGACGCTGGCGTGCTATACGGATGATGGTGTCCTGTTGCGCGCCACGGCGGGCGCGCGGACCCTGATGGAAGCGGTGCACGTGAACTACGTGGCGCAGGCGGCTTCGGTGTTTCAGACGCCCGCGGATTATTCGCGGCGGGTGACTGGCAGGTGAAGGAAGTAAGGCCTTCTTTTTTGAAAAAAGAAGCAAAAACTTTTGCTTCTGTCGCTGGTGCCGCCGCCATGATTT
>CAXTCL010000232.1:0-5774 GCA_964242035.1 uncultured Acetobacteraceae bacterium
GTGCAGGCGGAGGAGCAAAAGTTTTTTGCTTCTTTTTTGCAAAAAAGAAGGCCTTGCTTTCTTCCTACAAATGCAAAATCCCCGAAGCATACAACACAGCCGTCCCACACAACCGCACCCGATTCCCGACCAGCGTGCAAACCATCCCGCCGCCACGCGCGCTCGCCTGCCGGCACACCAGTGTGTCGCGGCCAAGCTTGCCTGCCCAATACGGCACCACCTGCGTGTGCAGCGATCCCGTGACCGGGTCTTCCTCGATCCCGTAGGCCGGCGCGAAATACCGGCTGGTGATGTGCGCCCCGCCCTCGCCGCCAGCTGCCGTCACGATCAGCGCGCCGCCGGGCAGCGCGCGTATCGCGGCGGGGTCGGGGCGCAGGGCCGCCACGTCACCGGCGCTCGGCAGCACGGCGACCAGGTCGGCCGACTGGAACAGCGCGAGCGGCGTCACGCCCAGCACGCGGGCCACGTCCGGCGCCTCCGCCGGCGCGAAGCCATGCGCCGGGAAGTCCAGCTCCACCTCGCCCCCGGAGACGGTCGCGGTCAGCACGCCGGAGCGGGTCTGGAAGCGATACGGCCCGGCCTGGCCCTGTCGCGCCAGGACGAACGCGGTAGCCAGCGTGGCGTGGCCGCACAAATCCACCTCTACGGTGGGCGTGAACCAGCGCAGCCGGTAGCCGTCCGTGTCGGGCACGGCGAAGACGGTCTCGCTGAGGTTGTTCTCGATGGCGATCTGCCGCATCAGCGCCTCCGGCAATGGCGAGTCCGGCAGCACGACCGCGGCAGGGTTGCCGGTGAACAATGTGTCGGTGAACGCATCGACAACCCAGTAGGGCAGATCCATGTGCGCGGGCTCCTAGTGCCAGGATCGCGTCACTTGCTGCCGACGCCGCGCGGGATGCCGCTCTGCGACAAGCCGACAGGCGGCAGCCGTTCGTAGTCGGCCCAATGCAAGCTGGTCAGGAAGAAGCGCCGCTGCTCGTCCTGTCGGTAATCCTCTATCAGGCTTTTGAGCTGCGCCTCGGCAAACAGGTCCTTCACAATGTCGACGATGACGTCGAGCACCGGGATGTGGCGGATCACCAGCGACACACCTTCGCGCATGGAGCCTTTGAGAAGCTCCACGCCCATGTCGAGGAACTTGTCCAGATACTCCGTCACCTTCGCGGTCAGGATGGTGTTGAACGCCGCGGAGATCTGTTCCTTCAGGGTCTTCTCGCGCTGCTCCGCGTCGTAACCGCGGTTGATGGCCGGCGGCCCGGAGGCTTGCCCGCTCAGCATTTGCCAGGCGGTGAACTTGAACTCCGCGTCGCACTGGCACCACGGCGTCTTGGCGACAATCTTGTCGTCATTGAAATCCACGAAGCGGCTGCTGGAAAATACCTGCTCCTTGGCGGCCTGCAAAGCGGTCAGGAAATCCAGATGCTGCTGGACCGCCTGCTTCTGCGCGCCCAGCCTCTCGTAGGATTGCCGGAATGCCGGTGTGGGGCCGCTCGTGCCGGCTGCCGTCCAGTTATTGCGTCCCTGCGTCATGATGGAATCCATCTGCTGCCGCGCACGGTCGATGGCGCCCTGCATGCGGCGGTCCCAGGCCGCGCGCGCCGGATCGCCGATAACGCGGTAGTAGATCACGCCGAGCACGGCACCGTACGCCTCGACATCGAAATTGGCGATCTCGGCCTCGACATCGGCCGTGTCCTGCCCCTCCTGCATCGCTTGCGGCTGCTTTCCCTTTTCGACCGGCACGGTTGCCAACGGACCTTGCTTGCCGGCCGGCATCGTTGCCTGCGCCACGCCCAGCCCGCCCATGCTGGACGGCCGCTGCCGCTGTATCTTGAGAACCTGCAGGGACCACCGGAGGTTTTCACGATGCTGCTGGGTCAGGACGAGTTCAACCATGGCGGTCTCCTCAGGTTACGGTCAGTGTGTGCCGGCGTCGGGATGGGCCGCTTCGTGCGCGTATAACGCCGCGCAATTTTGCTCGGACATCGCCTGGTTTTCAGGACGGGCGGCCGGGGTGAAACCGTCGTTGATGGCGTAGCCGAACAGCGTCTTCACCAACACCAGGCTGTAGAGCTGCTTGGGGACAGAGCCCAGCGAGACGGAGCCGCAGACGAGACGGGCGCCACCACCCAGATCGCCCACGACGAGCGTGCCCGGCAGGACAGTGACGGTGCTGCCGGTCGGCGCCTCCGAGGCGATGCGGGCGCGGAACACCGCTTGCGTATCCAGACACCCCCACTGCCAAGACGCGATCGCTATCCAGGTGGCCAGCCCTGCCACGCAAACCAAGACGACGATCAGGACGTTTCGCATGCGCTTCGTTCCGTCTATCAGGCCTGCAATTGCTAGAGCTGGCGGCAAGAAAGCAAGCAGTCCTTTTTTGAAAAAAAGGACCAAAAAACTTTTTCTTTTGACGGCGGCATCGGCACTCGGGCCTGTCCGGATAAAGCAGGGCTGCGGAACAGCGAACGGAGCAAAAGTTTTTTGCTTTTTTTTTTCAAAAAAGAAGGCCTTCCTTGCTTAATCCGCCGCCTCCGCCAAAGCCGAAACCCGCGCGATCACAGCGCACAATTCGGCCACCACCTCGGCGACCATAGCCTCGTCTTCGCCCTCGGCCATCACCCGTATCAGCGGCTCCGTCCCGCTGGGCCGCAGCAGCAGCCGCCCCGTCCCGGACAAGCGCGCTTCCACGTCGCGCACCGCGGCAAGCACGCTGGGATGGGTCAGCGGCTGGCCGCCGGCGAAGCGCACGTTGCGCAGCAATTGCGGCAGCGGCGCGAAGCGGCGGCACACCTCGCTAGCCGGCCGTGCCTCCGTCATCACGGTGGCCAGGACCTGCAACGCGGCCACGAGCCCGTCCCCCGTCGTGGTGAAATCGGACAGGATCATGTGGCCGGACTGCTCGCCGCCTATGTTTATCCCCGTCTCGCGCATGCGCTCCACCACGTAGCGGTCGCCCACCCGCGTGCGTTCCAGCACCAGGCCCTGGTCGCCCAGGAACCGCTCCAGCCCAAGATTGCTCATCACGGTGGCCACCACGCCGCCGCCGCGCAAGCGCCCGTCGCGCGCCCAGGATTGCGCGATCAGCGCCAGCACCTGGTCGCCGTCGATCAGGTGGCCGCGCTCGTCTGCCAGCAGCACGCGGTCCGCGTCGCCGTCCAGCGCAATGCCCAGATCGGCGCCGTGCTCCAGCACCGCGGCGCAAAGCTGGGCCGGCTGCGTGCTGCCGCACTCGCGGTTGATGTTGAACCCGTCCGGCGAGACGCCGACGGGGATGATCTCCGCGCCCAGCTCGGCGAGCACGGTGGGCGCTACGCGATAGGCCGCGCCATGTGCGCAATCGACCACGATGCGCAGGCCGTCCAGCGTCAGGCCGCGCGGGAAACTCGCCTTCGCACTTTCGATGTAGCGGCCGGCCGCATCCTCCAGCCGGCGAGCCCGGCCGAGCTTCATCGGTGCCGCCAACCGGCTGGAGACATCGGTCTGCATCAGCCGCTCGATCTCGGTCTCCGTCTCGTCAGACAGCTTGAAGCCATCCGGGCCAAACAACTTGATGCCGTTATCCTCGAACGAGTTGTGGCTGGCGGAGATCATCACGCCCAGATCGGCGCGCATCGAGCGCGTCAGCATGGCGATCGCCGGTGTGGGCAGCGGGCCCACCAAAAGCACGTCCATGCCGGCGCTGGTGAAGCCGGCCACGAGTGCGGGCTCCAGCATGTAGCCGGACAGCCGCGTGTCCTTGCCGATGATCACCTGGTGGCGATGGGCGCCGCGCACGAATTGCAGCCCGGCGGCCAGGCCCACGCGCAGCGCCGTCTCCGGGCTCATAGCGCCGGTGTTGGCGCGTCCGCGTATGCCGTCGGTTCCGAAGAGCTTGCGAGTCATGGCATGTCCTAGCGCGGGCTACAGCTTTTCAATAACGCATCCGTGAACGGCTTGCCACATCCGCAAGGCCTGGGCCGTCTCTGCTACGTCGTGGGTGCGTATTACCGCAACACCCTTGCCAACGGCATAAAGTGCCGCCGCGATCGAGCCGGGCGCACGCCTGCCGGCATCGGCCTCGCCGCCATACAACCCCACGAACCCCTTACGCGAGGCGCCAACAAGAATCGGCAGGCCAAGACCGTGCAGGGCGTCCAGGTGGCGCAGCAGCGTCAGGCTCTGGGCGGCCGTCTTGGCGAAACCCAGCCCGGGATCGATGGTGATGCGGGACCGCGCGATGCCGCCCGCCTCGGCCCGCGCGACACAAGCGGCAAGCTCGGCCACCACCTCGGACACGACATCATCATAGACCGCCAGCGACGCCATCGTCTGCGGCGTGCCGCGCATGTGCATGAGGATGACGGGGCAATCCACGTCGGCGAGCACACCCATCGAGGCCGGGTCATGCGCCAGGCCAGAGACGTCGTTGACAATGGCCGCACCGGCACCCAGGGCGGCTCGCATGGTGGCGGCGTGCCGCGTGTCCACCGATATGCGCGCACCTTGCCGCGCCAGGGCGCGTATGACGGGCAAGATGCGGCGCTGCTCCTCGGCGGAGTCCACGGGCGCCGCACCGGGTCGGGTGCTCTCGCCGCCTATGTCGAGAATGTCGGCGCCTTCGGCGAGAAGGGCCAGGCCGGCGGCGATGTGGTCGGGGTGGTCTCCACCATCGCTGAAGCTGTCTGGAGTGACGTTCAGGATGCCCATGAGCGCGGGCATCAAAGGAAGAAAGGCCTTCTTTTTTGAAAAAAAGAAGCAAAAAACTTTTGCTCCCTGTCGGCGGCCTGTTGAAAGGTCCGCGACAGCCGAGACAGAAGTTTTTTGCTTCTTTTTTTCAAAAAAGAAGGCCTTGCTTGCTTACCCAGGCTGCGGCGCCGGATCCATCCCAGGAGGAAGAGAAGACGGCTTCGAGCTGGTAGTAGGCACCGAAGCCCGACGCTGCTCAGGCGCCGGCTCATCCACCACGCGCCGTATCACCGGCTCGCCGCGCAACACCGTGCGTATCTCCTCGCCGGACAGCGTCTCGTATTCCAGCAGCCCACGCGCCAGACGGTTCAGCTCGTCCTGGTGCTCGGTCAGCACCTGCTTGCTCTTGGAATACGCCGTGTCGATGATCGACTTAATCTCGATGTCGATACGCTGAGCCGTGTGCTCGGACACGCTCTTGTTCTGCTGCACCGAGTGGCCGAGGAACAGCTCCTGGCTGTTGTCGCCATAGGCAATCATGCCGAGGCTCTCGCTCATGCCCCATTCGGTCACCATGCGACGGGCCATGTCGGTGGCCATCTTGATGTCGCCGGACGCACCGTTGCTCACCTTGTCGGCGCCGAAGGTCAGTTCCTCGGCGACGCGGCCGCCCATGGCCATGGCAAGCTGGGCCACCATCTTGGCCTTGCTTGTGGAGTAGCGGTCGCCTTCCGGCAGGCTCATCACCATGCCCAGCGCACGGCCGCGCGGGATGATGGTGGCCTTGTGGATCGGGTCGCATTCCGGCTCGTAGATGCTGCAGATGGCATGGCCGGCCTCATGGAAGGCGGTCATCTCCTTCTCGGCCTCGCTCATCACCAGGCTGCGGCGTTCCGCACCCATCATCACCTTGTCCTTGGCGAACTCGAACTCGGCCATCGCCACCACGCGCTTGGACAGGCGGGCGGCCAGCAGGGCGGCCTCGTTGACCAGGTTGGCGAGGTCGGCGCCGGAGAAGCCGGGCGTGCCGCGGGCGATGGTCTTGGGGTCCACGTCGCTGGCCAGCGGCACCTTGCGCATGTGCACGCGCAGGATCTTCTCGCGGC
>CAXTCL010000233.1:0-5730 GCA_964242035.1 uncultured Acetobacteraceae bacterium
CTGCCGATTATGGCCTGCTGACGCTTGAACACGCTGGTGTCGATGTTGGCGTTCTCGATCTGCTGCTTCATCTGGCCCATGCCCGGCAACATGCCCAGGATGGAGCTGATCGACCCCATCTTGCTGATCTGCCGTAGCTGCGCCGCGTAATCCTCCAGCGTAAAAGCGCCGCGCATCATCCGCTTGGCGAGCTTCTCCGCCTCGTCCTGGTCGATCGTCTCGGACGCGCGCTCCACCAGGCCCGCGATGTCGCCCAGGCCCAGGATCCGGCCGGCCACGCGCTCCGGGTGGAATTCCTCCAGCGCGTCTATCGTCTCGCCGGAGCCGCTGAACTTGATCGGCGCGCCGGTCACCTGACGCATGGACAGCGCCGCACCACCCCGCGCATCGCCGTCCATACGCGTCAGCACGATGCCGGTCACGCCAACCGTCTCGTTGAACGCACGCGCCGTCTGCACCGCGTCCTGGCCGGTCATCGCGTCCACCACCAGCAGCGTCTCCGCCGGGTTGGTGACACCGCGTATCTCGCGGACCTCATCCATCAGCGCCTGGTCGATCGACAGGCGCCCGGCGGTGTCCAGGATCACCACGTCGTAGCCCTCGCGGCGCCCCGCCTCCATCGCCCGGCGCGCGATCTGCACCGGAGTCTGCCCGGCCACGATAGGCAGGCTGGCCACGCCGGCGCGCTCCGCCAATTGCGCCAGCTGCAACTGCGCGGCCGGCCGCTGGGTGTCCAGACTGGCCAGCAACACGCGCTTCTTCTCGCGCTGCGTCAGCCGCAACGCCAGCTTGCCGCTCGTCGTCGTCTTGCCCGAGCCCTGCAGCCCCACCATCAGGATCGGCACCGGCGCGGCGGCCGCCAAATTCAACGGAACCGCGCCCGCGCCGCCCAGCGCTTCCACCAGCGCGTCGTTGACGATCTTTGCCACTACCTGGCCGGGCGAGACCGCTTCCAGCACCTCGGCGCCGATCGCCCGCGCGCGCACGGCAGCCACGAAATCCTTCACCACCGGCAACGCCACGTCGGCGTCCAGCATGGCCAGGCGCACCTCGCGCAACGCCTCGGTCACATCCCCCTCGCTCAGCGCCCCGCGTTTGCGGAGGCCGTCGAAGATGCCCGTGAACTTGTCCGACAGCGCGTCGAACATGAGATGCCAACCCTCCAAAACAGAAACCGCCGCTGCGCGAACACTCGCGGAGCGGCGTCTCCCCCACGTCGGGCGGGGACCGGCGGGCCTTGGCTCGCTGGATGCCTGGTTTTGCGTCAGTAAGATAAGGCAAGTCAAGGCAAGAGCTGGGGGAGATGTGCCATCCCCCCCAGACCCCCCGTCATCTTTGGCTGCCTTCCAGCGTCACGCGGTAAGCGTGTTCGCCCGCCGGCGACAGTCCGTGATCGGCGGGAACCAGCCTTTCCTCCGCGATCCGGCTGACCTGCCCGCCGGTCGTGTCAACATGCAGGCTGAAGGCTTCGCCATTGTCATCAAGAGGCGTCAACGTCGCCAGAGGATAGCCGACATCCCGTGTATGCACCTGGAGAGTGTCGGCGAAAGTCAGGCGCAGCTGCGCCTTCAGAAGCGGACCGCCGGTCAACAGACCGGCCTCGCGTGCATCACGCATCCCACCGCTGCCGGCACGCCAGAGATCGTTGAACACCAAAGGCGATATCCGCCTGTCCTGCAGGAGCTCGATCGTTCCGCCACCGTGATCGATCTTGAAGACTTCCTCCACGACGTAGCCGCCGGCATCTTCCACACGCAACGGCGCGGCACTTTTCACGTCAGGCATCTCAGCTGAACGCACCCCCTGTTGGCCGGCAGTTCCCGCCGGATCAGCGCTCACCTGCAGATCGATGTTGGGAACCCTGTACAACGGGCCGCGAGCACCACTGCGTTGTGTCGGAAACACCAGGGAGGTGTTGTGGTAACTCTGGTAGACACTGAGCCGCATAGCGGGGTCGAGATCGATGCAGCCGCCCTCTGCGGCTATCTGCCGGTCGCTGTCTCGGGGCCTGGGTTGATGTGTCCTGCTGTCGCCGTCCGGCAATGTCAAAACGGCCAACGCCTTTGCCGACAAGCACATCACGCCATGGCGAACAGGGTGTGCCGTGTCGGCCAATGTCGGTCCTGCAGCCATGCAGCCAACGAAGAAAGTGAGCCATGCCTCTCGTTTCATAACGGATCGCCCACCTTCGCACCTGGCCATGAGTGGCACTCTGATTGGAAGCACCTGGCTTGAACTGATTCATTCAGGCCCGGCGAAAACGAGTTGCGTTCGTTCATCGGCCGTAGATCACTGGACCACGCTTCTAGTGCAGACGTAACACCGCCACCAGCTCCCGCTTGTCGAACACAAATCCCGCCACTCCACAAACTGCGGGTAACTCGCAAACACCACCCCGATCCCCGCGCGCTGGAAACCCAGCACACATCGCGGCACGTGAAACCATTGCGTCACCACCAGCACCCGCTGCACATGCAGCCGATCCATCACCGCCACCGTGTGCCTTAACCGTAGCCGCCGTGTTCACCCCCGCCTCATCCACCAGCACCGCACTCTCCGGCACGCCAGCCCGCACCAGATACGCCCGCATCACCACTGCCTCGCTGAACCCGCTCGCCCCACGCCGCCGCTCACCAGAACAAGCGGCGCCAACCCGCGCCGATACACCGCCAGCGCGCAATCCAGCGGCGCCGGCGAACCGTCGCCGCCCCGCCGCGTCATGGCCAGTGCCCCCCCGACGGAGCGCCCGCGATGCGACGCCTTCCCTTGCTCGGACAGACGATGGCCGCCGTGCTCGTGACGCTGCGCGCCGCCACGGCTGCTGAGCCGGTCGCAGTGAACACGCGGGATCCGGCCGTCCAGTCCCAGGCGCGCGTGCTCGCCCAACTGCCGCCAGTCACCCCGCCGCACGGCCGCCATGTGGCCGAGGACCCGAGCGGGCGGCTGCAAGTCGGCAAAGCCTCCGTTTACGCCAGTCGCTTCCAGGGCCATCAGATGGCGGACGGCGAACGCTTCCGCCACACCGGCTCGGCCGCGGCCAGCCGCACCCTGCCGCTGGGCACGCAGGCGCGCGTGACGAACCTGCAGACCGGCCAGGCCGCGCTGGTGACGGTGGAGGACCGCGGCCCGTTCGTGGACGGCCGCACGATGGATTTGTCGCGTGCCACCGCGTCGCAGATCGGTCTCACACGCAAGGATGGCGTGGCGCCGGTGGTCGTAGCGCCTGTTGCCGTGCCGCAGCCTGACGGGACGGTCAGGCCGGGTGCTGGGGCAGTTAAGTAAGCAAGGCCTTCTTTTCTGAAGAAAAGAAGCAAAAGACTTTTGCTTAGCTGTCGCGCATTTCTCCTGTGAGTCCCGCGACAGCGGAGTCAAAAGTTTTTGCTTCTTCTTTCAAAAAAGAAGGCCTTCCTTACTTTCTCCCTAGCGGCTCAAACCGGTAAGGACTGTCGCTCTCCAGGTTAGGGTCCAAAGCCAGCCGGTGCTCCAAAGGCGGAAACGCCCGGCTGCGGCAATGCTGCCGGTCGCACAGCCGGCAGGACAGCCCAATCCCCACGGCCGCCTGGTCCAGTTTCAGCCCGTCCGCATAGACCACCTCGCCGGCATGGGCCACGTCGCATCCCATGGCGACCACATGCGTGGGCGGCGGCTCGCCCCAGGCTGCGGCCTGGCCCTCGATGCAGCGAGCGAAGCACAGGAACGTGGCGCCATCCGGCAGCTGCGCCACCTGCACACGCAGCGTGCCCGGCGTGGCGAAGGCGGCGTGCACCACCCAGCGCGGGCAGGATCCCCCGTAGCGCGCGAACGGAAACCCGCCGGCGGAGAAGCGTTTGCTGACGTTACCGGCCGGGTCCAGGCGCAGGAAGAAGAACGGGATGCCGCGCGCGCCGGCCTTTTGCAGCGTGCTCAAGCGGTGGCAGGCCTGTTCGAAGCTGACGCAGAAGCGGGCGGCGAGTGCGTCCATGTCGTGGCGCAGCAGCCGCGTGGCCTCCAGGAACGCGGTGTAGGGCATCAGCAAGGCGGCCGCCGCGTAGTTCAGCAGGCCGATGCGTATCAGGGAGGCGGCTTCCGGCGTGGTAGGCGCGATGCGGATTAGCAGGGCCTCCACCATGTCGCGCGCTTCCAGCAGGATGATCTGGAACGCCATGTGGAAGCCGCGGCTTTCGCGCGGAAGCTGTTCGGAGAGCGTGAGTGTGCGGGTTTCCGGCTCGTAGCGGCGCAGCGCGTCTTCCATCGGGCTGACGCGCACGCTGACGCCGTGCACGCGGCGCAGGCGTTCGGCGATCGCGTGGTTGGTCTCGGCCGGCGTGGTGTTCAGCGCGGCGGCAATGCCTTCGGCGGCGGATTCCAGTTCGGCGAAGTGGTTGCCGCGTTCGTGGAAGACGTCGCGGGCTTCCTCGTTGGGCAGCAGGATGCGTCGGCCGGAGGGCAGGGCCAGGCCGGAGGCATCTTCGCGGGCCACGCGCCAGGCGCGGTAGAGGGCGAGCACGCCGCGGGCGGCGTTGGGGTTGCTGGCGACGCCTTCCAGCTCGGCGTCCGGGATGGGTTCGGTGCCGAGCAGCGGGTCGGAGAAGACTTCGCGCAGGCCGAACTCGAGCTCGCGTTCCTGGGCGCCGGAAAGGGCGGCCAGGTCCACGCGCAGCATTTCGGCGAGCTTGATGACCAGGCTGGCGGTCACGTTGCGCTGGTCGTGCTCGATGAGGTTGAGGTAGCTGGGCGAGATGCCAAGCTTGGCCGCGAGCGCCTGCTGGGAGAGCCCTTGCTCTGTTCTGAGCCGTCTGACGGTACGTCCGATAAGTGGTCTAGCCATAAGCCCTCAAAAATGGGGTCTGGGGCCGACTGGCCCCAGCGGGTCCAGGGCGTCACGCGAATGCGTGCTTCGCACAACGCCCTGGCCTTTACACGCTTTACAACTTTACGGCTCTGCCGGTAACCAGCGCGACAATATAATGGTCAATGCTGCACCTGCGAGCTATCTTGTCGCGCCATAGAGGCCGATATCCCGCCTCACCGTTGCAGTTCAAGGATGTAGTACCATGAGCCTACCCGTCTATTCCCCCGAGGGAAGCTCCGGCAGCCTGGCCGGGATGCCGGCCAAGTCCGCCTACCAGGAGCACGTGGCGAAGGCGGCCGGGCTGCTGGAGACGCAGAACACGTGGAACGGGATAGACGCGGAGAGCGTGGCGCGCATGCGGCTGCAGAACCGTTTCAAGACGGGCCTGGAGATCGCGAAATACACCGCCGGCATCATGCGCGAGGACATGGCGGCGTATGACAACGACAGCTCGCTCTACACGCAGTCGCTGGGCGCGTGGCACGGCTTCATCGCGCAGCAGCAGATGATCGCCATCAAGAAGCATTTCGGCACCACCAAGCGCCGCTACATCTATCTGTCGGGCTGGATGGTGGCCGCGCTCCGCTCCGAGTTCGGGCCGCTGCCGGACCAGTCGATGCACGAGAAGACGTCCGTGCCGAAGCTGATCGAGGAAATCTACACCTTCCTGCGTCAGGCCGATGCGCGCGAGCTGGCCGGGATGTTCCGTGAGCTGGATGCGGCGCGCAAGGGCGGCGACGCGGCGCGCGAGGCGGAGATCGCCGGCAAGATCGAGAACCACGAGACGCATGTGGTGCCGATCATCGCCGACATCGACGCGGGCTTCGGCAACGCGGAGGCCACGTACCTGCTGGCCAAGAAGATGATCGAGGCCGGCGCCTGCGCGCTGCAGATCGAGA
>CAXTCL010000234.1:0-5676 GCA_964242035.1 uncultured Acetobacteraceae bacterium
CAAATAGATGGGGGTCTGGGGCCTCGAGGCCCCAGCGGGGTTTGGGGCAGAGCCCATGCTTACTTGCAGGTCAGCACTTTCGCCCATTGGTATAAGCAAGCAGTCCTTTTTTGGAAAAAAGGACCAAAAAACTTTTGCTCCCTGTCGGCGCGCGCTTCAGCACTCCTCGACGGGACCAAAAGTTTTTTGCTTCTTTTCTTCAAAAAAGAAGGTCGTGCTTCCTTACTCTCCGTAAGCCCGCGCCATCCTGTCAATCTCGTCCAGCTTCTGCTGGAACGCCGACCAATCATTTGCCGCGGCGATCGGCGCCCACACATGCTCCACATCCTCGATCAGCATCGTGCAAGGCGCAGACTGCGAAAAATACGGATCGGCCAAGCGCGCCGGGTCCGCCTGCGCATACGCCGAAAGCTGCCCATGGAACGCTTCGAACGCCGCACCCGCATACTGAGTGCCGGCCGGGCCGCCTTGGGCACGCGCCGTGCTCGCCGCACCGCCGAACCAGTCGAAGAACACCTGCTCAAACCCGGCCTGGCTGTCCGCCAGGAACGCCCAGAGCGCTTCGGACAACGCGCCGTCCGCTTCCGGCGTGCGCGGGAGCAACCCCAGCCGACGCACCACCCCGCCGGCCAGTGCGGCGCGGAACGCCGGAACGAAGGTGGACAGCGCCTGCTCCAGCGCCGGCTGCGGCGCCAGCGCCAGCAGGCATTCCGCAAGGCGCACCAGGTTCCACAGCAGCGTGTCCGGCTGCCGGCCATACGCATACAGCCCGGAATGGTCGAAATACGCCGCCGTGAAGCCAGGGTCGTAGGTCGGCAGGAAACGCCACGGGCCGTAATCGAAACTCTCGCCGGTGATGTTGATGTTGTCGGTGTTCAGCACGCCGTGCACGAAGCCGGCCACCATCCACTGCGCGCCCAGGCGTGCTACGCGAAGGCACACCGCTTGCAGGAAAGCCACAGCCTGCTCGGCCGGATCGTCCCGCCGTGCCTCGGGGATCGCCACCGCCACGCTGTGGTCCACCAGGCGCCGCAGCGAGGCCACATCCTGCTCGAACGCGAAGCGCTGGAACGTGCCGATGCGTATGTGCGTATGGCTGAGCCGCACGAGCACCGCGCTGCGCGTGGGCGAGGGTTCGTCGCCACGCACCAGGTCCTCGCCCGTCTCGACGAGGCTGAATGATTTCGACGTATAGACGCCGAGCGCTTCCAGCATCGACGTGGCGAGAACCTCCCGCACGCCGCCCTTGAGCGTCAGCCGCCCGTCCGCGCTGCGCGACCACGGCGTGGTCCCGCTGCCCTTGGTCCCGAGATCGAGCAGCCTGCCATCCTCCAGGTCATGCAACTGGGCAAACAGGAAACCGCGTCCGTCGCCGAGATCGGGGTTGTAGGAGCGGAACTGGTGGCCGTGATAGCGCAGCGCCAGCGGCTGCGGAAAGCTGCCCGGCAACGGCACGAACTTGCCGAAATGCTCGAGCCACTCCGCGTCGCTCAGAGCGCCGAGGCCTACGCGTTCCGCCCAGGATTGGTTGCGGTAGCGTAGTATGTGGTCCGGGAATGTTGCGGGCGCCACGGCGTCGTAGAACGCAGGGCCGAGATCGGCGTGTCGCGTCGAGGGCTGGTAGAGTGGTTTGGCGATGTCCACGGATGATCTTCCTGGAAGGCCAAAGAAAGGACCTTCTTTTTGAGAAAAGAGGCATCTGCTCCGCTACCGCGGATTTCGGCTTTAACCGGGTTTGGCCCGGCAGCCCAGCGAAGCAGGCCAGGGTTTTCGAAATGTGATCGGGGGCGTGGCCGGGTGCCGCTCCAGAGGACGGCGCTGAGACAGCGTGGGAGAGTGCGATCTGGTTGGAAGCTCTTTTGCAAAAACACCAGAAGACTTTGCTCTTCCTAGGTTGACGTGGTGGCCAGCATCGCAAGCAAGCAAAGAGGTGTCACCAAGAACACCAAGGAAGGCGAAGTCACCAAGAGCACCAAGAAGCAAGCACGCCCTCCCTCCTTGGTGCCTTGGTGACTCTGCTTCCCTTGGTGTTCTTGGTGTTAGATCTTGCCCGCCTGAGTTCAGGATGGGCACGGACATCTGAGCATCGAGACACCGCGGCAGCGAACCCTCCATCGGGCACCTTGTAGAAACGCACGCCGCAACGGTCCCGCGACAGCGGAGCAAAAGTTTTTTGCTTCTTTTTTTCAAAAAAGAAGGCCTTTCTTCCTTCCTGCATCGGTGAAACCCAAGCCACCCCTCCTACAGCAACCGACAGCGCAACTCCTCCGCCAGCCGCCCCGCATCCAGGCGCCAGTCCGGCACGTTGCCGCCAGCCACCGGCGGATCGTCCAGCAGCCGCAGCAAGGCCTGCGCGATCGCCGGCGCATCGACGCTGCAGAGCAGAGCCGCCTGCTGCCCGGCAAGCTGTTCGGCCAGCCCGCCCACGCGGGTGGCCACCACCCAGCGGCCGGCCGCGACGGCCGCCGCGACCACACCGCTCTGGCTCGCCTCCCGATGCGTCAGCACCACCGCGTCCGACCAGGCGATTAGGGGGCCCACCTCGTCTTCGGGCACCCAGCGGTTCTCCACGCTCACGCCAGGCAAGCCGCGCAGGGCGGCCAACGGCGCGCTCTCCGGCCCGAAGCCGACGACGCGTATCTCGACATCCGGGCGGGGCAGGATCATCGCCAGTGCGTCGGCCAGCAGGTCCAGCCCCTTGTAGGGCAGCAGCCGGCCGAAGCAGAGCAGGCGCAGCTTGCCGCCATGGGCGCGCGGCGGTGGCGGAGGGACGTCGAGCGTGTGCGGCGGCAGGCTGGTCTTGAGCACCGGCCTGTCCGCGGTCAGGCCCAGCGCGTCCAGGCGGTCGCGCACGTGGTCGGACAGCACGACGATGGCGTCGGCGCGCCGGAGCAGCCGGCGCTGCAGCGTCATCTGCAGCGGGTAGCCGTCGCCGGGATGCAGGTCGGCGTCATGGGCCACCACGGCATACGGCACGCCGACGCGACGCAGCGCCGCGTGCATGGCCAGATCCAGCGGCCCGGGCATGGCGCACAGGGCGACCGAGGGTTGCAGCGCACTGATCCGCCTGGCGAGCCAGGGGACGAACAGCGGCGCCCGCAGGACACGGCCCGCGTAGCCGGCGATGCTGTCATACGTGGGCACAGGCAGCTCGCAGCGCGGCCGGTGCGGGCCCGCCAGGATCTCGGCCTGCGCGGAGAGCGAGAGGGCGGCATCGGTGCCTGGCAGGGTGTTAAACAGGGCGGCGAAATCGGCCGCCACGCGCGGGCCGGCGCCAAAGCGGCCCCATTGCCAGACCAGGATCCTCACGCGCCAGCCGCCAGGGTGCGGCTCTTCACGGTGGGCCTCCTGCGGGGGGCACGTCCAGGCCGAGCCCACGCACCGCATCGGCAAGCGGCCCCGCGCCAAGGCGGGCCGTGGCGGCAAGCCGGCCGGCCTCGCCCAGGCCGGCGCGCAGGCCGGGGTCGTCCGCCAGCCGGACCAGGGCGGCGGCCGCCTGGCCCACATCCGCCTCTGCCCAGACCGCGCCTGGCGCCTCGAACACGCCGCGCGGATCGACGGCCGGCACGAGCGTGCAGGGGATCGGCACGCCGCAGGAGGCGTCGAGAAAATCCGTGGTGCCCGACCAGTCGGTGGCCACCACGGGCCGGCCGAGCAGCATCGCCTCCGCCGGTACCAGCCCGAAGCCCTCGCTGCGGTGCAGGCTGAGCACGATGTCCGCGCAGCGCGTCAGCGCGTGGCTGTCGGCGGCGGGAAACAGCCGGGTCTCCAGCCGGATGTTGGCGGCACCTGCGACCAGCGCCCGCAGCCGGGCCAGGTCCTCCGGCGCGTGGTCGGCGTGGGTGACTTTCAGGACCAGCAGCCGGTCCGCGCGGTCGCCGAAGGCGCGGCGGTGCGCGGCGATCGCGGCCTCCGGGTTCTTGCGCGCGTAGCTGGATGCCAGGCTGAACGAGACGAGCACCACAACCGCCGCGTCCGGCAGGCCGAAATCCCCCCGGCCCAGGCCGGACGGCGCGGGCGGACGGGCCGCCACGGGGTGCGGCACCACGCGCACGCGCCCAGGGGCGAGCGGCTCCAGCGCCGCGGCGGTGAAGCGCGACGGCGCCCAGATCTCGTGGACGAACCGCGCACCGTGGCGCCAGACATCCGGCACCACGCCCAGCTCCCATGCCCAATACCCCACCACACGCCTGCCGCGCAGTAGGCCGCGCGGCAGGCCCAGCAGGGCGGCCGGCAGCGAAGGTGCGTTAACGTGCAGCACCAGCGGAGCGCCCGCCGCCGGAGCGGCCACCCGACTGGCGGGCGGCCTTTCGCCCGGCGGCAACAGGCCGCATTCCACCTGCCAGGACGGCACGCGAAGCCCCTCCAGCGCCGCCAGCATCAGCCGCGCGCCTTCGCCCAGCCCGGAGGCGCGGCTGATCTCGCCGCCCACCACGATGCCGGCGCGCGCCACCGGCGCCGGCCAGTCCGGGCGCGGCGCCAACAACGCGGAGACACGCGACAGCGCGCGCCGCCTGGGGCCCTGCGGCAATGCTTGCCAGGCGCGATGGAGAGGGGTTTGCGGCATGAGGTCCGGCGGTCTCCGGCAGCGAAGGCGTATCGATGCGCCCGCCCGCTCGGTTGCGGGCTGCCGCGCCCCGTATAGACTGCACCGGCATGGACGCGACAGGGGGAGGCGTGACGCTGGACTTGGCCGCTTCCACTGGGTCAGCCGTGCTGCCGGCGTTCGAAGTGGAGTTCCCGGCGCCGGACATCTCCGAATGGCGCGCCGGCAATGCCGGGCTGGAAGGCTTCTGGAGCTTCGACGGCCCGTCGCCTGGGCCCCACGTGGTGGTCACCGGCCTCATACATGGCAACGAGATAGGCGGCGCGGTGGCGCTGGACCGGCTGCTGCGCGCCCCCCCCGCCCTGCGACGCGGGCGGCTGACGCTTGGTTTCGCCAACCTCGCCGCCTATGCCCGCTTCGACCCGGCCCAGCCAACCGCCTCGCGCTACCTGGACGAGGACATGAACCGGCTGTGGGACACGGAAATGCTCGACGGACCGCGCCGCTCCTCCGAACTCCTGCGCGCCCGGGCAATGCGCAAGCTGATCGACAGCGCGGACCTGCTGCTGGACCTGCACTCGATGCTCTGGCCGTCCGACCCGCTGATCCTGAGCGGCCCGACCGCCCGCGGGCGCGCCCTGGCCGGCCAGATCGGCACCCCGCGCCTGGTGGTGGCCGACCGCGGCCACCTCGGCGGCCGGCGGCTGATCGACTACGCGCCGTTCTGGCAGGAGCAGGGATCGCGCGTGGCCGTGCTGGCGGAGGCCGGCCAGCACTGGGAACGCGCCACGGTGGCCACCATGCAGGACGCGGTTGCCGGCATGCTGGCCGCGTCCGGCCTGACCGCCGCCGCGCCGGCCGGCGCGGCGCCGCGCTTTGCCGAGGTGACGCAGACGGTGACCGCCAGCTCCGGCGCGTTCGCCTTCACCGAAGCCTTTCGCGGCGGGCACGTGGTGCCGCGCGCCGGCACGCTGATCGCCATGGACGGAGCGGCCGAGATACGCACGCCGCATGACGATTGCCTGCTGGTGATGCCGAGCTTGCGTCCCAGCCGGGGGCATACGGCGGTTCGGCTAGCGCGGCTTTCGTGAAACGAAGAAAGGAAGGCCTTCTTTTTTGAAAAAAAGAAG
>CAXTCL010000235.1:0-5662 GCA_964242035.1 uncultured Acetobacteraceae bacterium
ACCATGCCTTCCGCTTCCAGGTCGCGGCCTTCGCCGTCCAGGCGATGACGTCCGTCGCGGTAGAATTCGGTGCTGGCGCAATCCAGCGCCAGGGTCACGTCCTCGCCGAGCTGGTAGCCGGCGGCTTCCACGGCGCGGGCGATGAACGCGAGCGCCTCGTCGGCGCTGGCGAGGTTGGGGGCGAAGCCGCCTTCGTCACCCACGTTCGTGTTGTGGCCGGCGTCTTTCAGGCCGCGCTTCAGCTGGGCGAAGATCTCAGAGCCCATGCGCACGGCGTCCGCGACCGTGGCCGCCGAGACCGGCTGGATCATGAACTCCTGTATGTCGATCGGATTGTCGGCGTGCTGGCCGCCGTTGACGATGTTCATCATCGGCACCGGCAGGGTGCGGGCGAACACGCCGCCGACGTAGCGGTAGAGCGGCTGGCCGAGCTCGGCGGCGGCGGCCTTTGCGGTGGCCAGGCTGACGGCGAGTATGGCGTTGGCGCCGAGGCGGCTCTTGTTGGACGTGCCGTCCAGGTCGATCATCGTGGTGTCAATGTGTATCTGGTCGGACGGGTCCAGGCCGCCGATTGTGTCGAAGATCTCGCCCTGGACGTTTTCCACCGCTTGCTGGACGCCGCGGCCGCCGTAGCGGGCGGGGTCGTTGTCGCGCAGTTCGGCGGCCTCGTGGGCGCCGGTGCTCGCACCTGAGGGGACGGCGGCGCGGCCTACGGCACCGCTCTCTAGGATCACGTCCACTTCCACCGTCGGGTTGCCGCGGCTATCGAGGATTTCTCTGGCGACGATGTCGGCGATGGCGCTCATCTGGGTGTCCTCTGTTTCGGGCGGTGCGGTAACACTGGGTGGGGGTTTGGGAAATGGGGAAAGTCAGGCTTCCGGCATCGGGCGCTCCATGCTTCTGCTGACTTGGCACGGGACGCTGGTCTACCTGCGCAAGGAAGGCGGTGGGCTGGGGCATGCGGTAATAGGCTCGGTCCCGCCTTTGGACCTGGAGCTGCCGGCCGCCAGCACGGACGCCCCGCCACGTGTCCGCACCTCGCTCGGCCCGCTGGATCTGCAGCCTGCTACCGGGCGGCGCGGCATCTGGATCTCCCGCTTCGGGCAGTTCCTGTGCGCCGACGCGCATTCCGGCGAGGTCGCCTTCGACCGCGCCACGGCGAGCCTTTGGGAGATGTTCCTGCCCGTCACCGCGCAAGACGCCGCGATCCTGGGGCACATCCTCGCCCATGACTGGATACGGAAGGACAACCGGCACGTCATATCACGTCGCCACGTGCGTGTCGCACCCGAGTTTCGGCTGATGCTGGGGGATGCCGAGATAGACCTGGTGGAACGCCTGCCTTTGCAGGAGCCGAATACAGCTTCGGCCTTGCCAGAGACCATACGGGCCGCCGCAAGCGACGGATGGCGTCTGCTGGCCATGGCAGGCCCGCGCGGCAGCGCGCTGCTGGACGCGCAACGCTGGCCAACGCGGGCTCGCCAGAATGCCGAGACGATCGTGGTCGCCCTGCACCGGCACCTGGAGGGGATCGAACCCGAGCAGGCCGTGTTCGACCGCGACGTGGCTGCCTTGATGCAAGATGGTGGTGTGCCCGGCCTGGCCGCCTATCTCGAACGCTGTTTTCCCACGGCGGGCGTCGCGGCCGCGCCCACCGCACAGGCGGGTGCGGCTTTGGACTCCGCCGCCGCTCGGGCGGCGTTTGCGGAGGGCGTGGCGGCGCACCAGCTGGGCGATTACCGGACGGCTGTCGCAGGCTGGTCTGCCTGTTTGGCCGCAGACCCCGATCACTCCTTGGCGCGCCAGCGTCTGGGCGAGCTGCTGATCGCACTCGGCCGGCCCCTTGCCGCCCTGCCGCTGCTCGAAAAGATGGTCGAGGCGGCGCCTCCGGACAGCGAGTATGTGCTTTCGTTGGCGGCGCGCTACGGTGATCTCGGCTGGTGGGACCGTGCCCAGGCCGTGCTTCCTGAGTCCGAAGCCGGACTGACGGGATGGCTGCTGCAGACGTTCCGCCACGTGCACAGAACCTTTGCCATGCATGGCGAGACCGTCGCGCGCCTGTCTGCCGGCCAGGACGGAGCATCTTACGAGGACAGGTTGCTGCTGGCCCAGGCCCGCCTGATGCTGGGCGACCTGGACGGCGCCGAAGCCGTTTGCGCGACGCTGCTGCGCGAACGGCCCAACCAGTTCCCGCCGCATCGCGTGCGGGCGGAGGTTTGGGTGCGCAGGGCAGGCGCGCGCGCGGGCATCGGCTATCTCCGTGCGCTGGATGTGCCGTTCGGTCACGCGGCGGCGCACCGGCTGCTTCTCGGCCGCCTGCTGATCGAGACCGAGGACCATGCGCAAGCCAGCCGGGTGTTAAGGCCGTTACTGGACGGACCGCACCGGTCCGCCGCCTTCCGCATGATGGCGCTGGCTGCGTTCTGTGAAGGCGACATTGCGTCCTTCGCCGCGCTGAGCCTCGACTGGCTGAATGCCGGCACGCGGGAGACGCAGGCCGCGATCTTCACCATCGCCGCGTCCCGCGCAGACGGGCGTCTGCCAAGGCTGGCTGACGGGTTTGCCGGCGATGCGGGGCGGACGCTGCGTATTATACAATTCTGGCACGAGCCGGAACCGCCGGCCGACGTGGCCGCGGCGATGGCGAGCTGGCCGGCGCGCAATCCCGGCATGGAACATGTCGTCTTCAACAAGGACAGCGCCAGGGACTTCATCGTCGGGCATTACGGGGCACAGCTGCTGGAGGCGTATGACAACGCCCGCCATCCCGCCATGCAGAGCGACCTGTTCCGGCTGGCCTACCTCGCGTTGCGCGGCGGCGTTTATGTCGATGCCGACGAACACTGCATCGCCGACATGCGCGGCGCGTTCGCAGCGCTGCCGCAGGTGCAGCTCGTGGCCTGGCTGTCGCACGAGACGTTTCCTTATCTGTACAACGGCTTTCTCGCGGCCGTGCCCGGCAGCATCATCGTTCGCAACGCGCTCGCGGAGTCGGTGCACCTGCTGGCGACGCATCGCGCGGCGGGCACGCGCACCGACATGTGGGCGGTGACCGGGCCGGGGTTGATAACGCGGGCGGTGGGTAAGCGCCTGACCGAGGCTCGGGACGTGCTGATGCTGACGGATGGCGAGTATCGCGGGTTTGCGGAGACGCTGGAGGATCTGGACTACAAGAAGCGGCCGGAGGGGAATTGGCGTATGTCTTGATTGGTGCAGAAAGGAAGCAAGGTCTTCTTTTTTGAAAAAAGAAGCAAAAAACTTTTGACTCTGCTGTCGCGTTGCGTTTCAGCAGCTGCCGACAGAGAGCAAAAGTTTTTTGGTTCTTTTTTTTCAAAAAAGAACTGCTTGCTTTCTTACGGTATCCATCCCGCGTCGCGCGGCAGCCCTGGCGAGACAACCGGCCTCGGATTGAAGTCCGCAGGCGGCGGATCGACCACCTGGCCGCTCATCAGATCCGTGGGCGTGATGTGCAGCGCGGCACAGCCGGCGTGCGGCAAGGTGCGCGTATCTTCGATGCTGGCGTAGGCGGGCGGCAGCGTTGGCGCGTGGCCGAGAAGCCTGTCGGCGTCGAAGGCCTCTGACAGGTCGCCCATTTCTACGAGGTCGTCTGCGGGGCCGAGGTCGTGCTGCGGTTGGCCGTCGGGCGCTGCGAGATCGGGGTCGTGGGTGGGGTTTGTGGCACCTAGCAGGCGGCCGCGCCTCTCGTCGGGCAGATCGGCGAGCGGGACGAGGCTGAAGAGCCTGTCGATGAACTTTATGACGGAGCTGTGCTCGCTATAGACGTGGCTGATCGCGTGCGCGGCGGCATACGGGGAGATGATGATGGCGGGGATGCGCGGGCCGCCGGTGAGCGGCTGGCCGTCAGGGCCCCAGCTGCGTATGCGCGGCGGCACGTGGTCGTAGAGGCCGTCGGTCTCGTCGTAGGTTATGATGATCGCACTCTGCGGCCAATACGGGCTGGCGGCGATGGCGTTCACGGATTCCGCTATGCTGGCCTCGGAGATCTGCGAATCCGAGTAGCCGGGATGGTCGTCGTTGCCGGCAAAAGTCGCGCGCACGTCCGGGTTCGGGTTGAGCGTCTGCAAATTGGAATTGTTGTAGTAGCCGCCACGGACGTAGAACACGCCGCCGTTTGGCGGCAGGCTGTGCGCGGCCACGTCCGTATAGAAATCCTGCAGGCCGTGCATGTGCGCGAGCTCGGCGGGATTGTCGCCGAGATAGCCGAAATATTGCGGGCCGTTGTGGTGCACGATGTAGGACGGATGCGCGGTGGTGGCGGGATCCAGGTCGATCGTGGCGGCGCCGTCGAACGGTTCGTGCGAGTAGCCCTGCTGGTACCAGCCCCAGGGGACCGGCGCCTTGCCGGCGCCTATGGTGGCTATGTCGTTCGCGACGTCGGCCAGGTCCACGCCTGGGTTCTCGTCCTGCTTCACCGTGTTGGCGATGCTAGTGCCCATGAAGGACAGCGGCAGCGAGGCAAAGGTGAGCGGCGGCTGCGCCTGGTTTTTCAGTCCGGTGTTGTAGGGGCCGGGCGCGCCGCGCAGCGTCACGTGCGACAGGCGTGCGCCGGCGAGGGGAGCGAGCGGGGCCGGCGCGGTGGCGGGCGGGCCGAATGACTGCTTGTCAGGGCCGTAGGGCGGCTTGGGGCCTGGCGAGGTGTCGGCCGTGCTGCCGGCGAACGGGGCGGTGTCGACCACATTGGGAACCGCAATGCCGCCATCGAGGTGGCGGCCGGTGGTGGCGGGGTGCAGCGCCCATTCGGTCTCGCCTGTCTGGCCGGAGATCATGGCGATGGCGTTCGGCGTCGATGGGCCGATCGTGGTCTGGTGGAAGTTGTCAAACAGGGTGAAGCGGTCGGCGAGGCGCCAGAGGAAAGGGACTGTGTCGCAATCGACATGCGCCATGACCAGCTCGCCCGCCTGCACCACCGCCAGCGGCGGTTTGGCGGTGATCGGCGCGCCGGACTTGGTCAGCAGGCTGTCGGGCGCCGATGCGTCGCCGCCGTAGGTAAGGCCTTCGTTCGTTATCGCGTAGGCGTCGTTCTTGGCCTGCGTGCGGGTTGCGTGGTCGAAATGCATGTCGCTGGCCATGCCGACGCGGCTGTGCGTCACGCTGGCGATGTCCTCTGGGTAGAGCTGCACGATGCGGCCGTCCGCAGCGGTGATTGTGCGCGGGATCAGGAACGGCGCGATCGTGCCGAAGCTGCCATCCTGCCGCCACAGCGCCTGGTGGAAGCTGAGGCTGTCGCGCGCGGCCTGCTGGGCCGGGTCTTTCGGGTCCGCGCCGGGGTAGGTGGCGAACAGGCCGTCGGCGCCGGGGTAGGTGCCGAAATAGTGGTCGAAGGAGCGGTTTTCCTGAAACAGTACGAAGACGTAGCGGATGTGCTGGCGCAGCAGCGCCCATTTCTGTGCGCCGGGGAGCGGCGACATGCGGGCGGGGTCGCGAGCCTGGGTCTGGCCGGTGGTGGCGGTGGAGAGTGCGAGGGTAAGGGGGGCGGCGGCTTGCGCCTGGGCGGCGGTGAGGGTGAGGGCTAGGGCTAGGCCTGTTTGCATGCAGGAAGGAAGGCCTTCTTTTTTGAAAAAAAGAAGCAAAAAACTTGTGTTCCCGCGCCTGCACGATGGCCTCACACGTTCTGCAGATACGCATGCTGGCATGGTTAGGC
>CAXTCL010000236.1:0-5637 GCA_964242035.1 uncultured Acetobacteraceae bacterium
TCCATGTCGCGGACGTAGGTGCGGTCGGACTTGGCGGATTGCTTCCAGTCGATGCGGGCGCCGGTGTCGCCGGTGACGAAGGGACGGAACTGCCAGAAGCTGTCGCCTGTGCCGACGCGGCGGCGGCCGTGGACGCCCTGGGCTACGGTGGAGGCTACGCGCTCGGCTGCCACGAGAAGGGGCGGGAGGCGGGCGGCCAGGGTTTCGGCTGTGGCTCGCATGTCAGGAAGCAAGCAGTTCTTTTTTGAAAAAAAGAACCAAAAAACTTTTACTACCCCGGCTGCATGAAGGTGCGTGCAGATCCTGCCGGTGCGCATGTTGGCAGAACCAGAGCGGGCTGTTGTGCAGGCGGGGGAACAAAAGTTTTTTGCTTCTTTTTTTCAAAAAAGAAGGCCTTGCTTGCTTGCCTTCACCCGAGCGCACCCACGAGGCGGGATATCACCGCAGGAAGCGCAATGCCCTCCGCTCGCGCCGAGAACCCAAGCGCCATACGATGCCGCATCACCGGCTGCGCCAGCGCCGCCACGTCGTCCAGGCTGGGCGACAGGCGCCCGTCCAGCAAAGCGCGAGCCCGTGTAGCGAGCATGAGCGCCTGGGCTGCGCGCGGGCCAGGGCCCCAGGCCACGTGGCGGCGCACGCCGTCATCCTGTGCGGTTTCCGGTCGGGCGCCGCGGACCAGGGCCAGGATGGCTTCGACCACGCTCTCCCCTACCGGCACGCGGCGGACCAGGGCCTGGGCGCGCATGAGGTCATCGGCGGACATGATTTGGGTGGCGGCGGCGGTCTCGGCGCCTGTGGTGGCGAGGAGCATGGCGCGTTCGTCGGCGAGGTGGGGGTAGCCGATCTCGACCTGGAGCAGAAAGCGGTCGAGCTGGGCTTCCGGCAGCGGATAGGTGCCTTCCTGCTCGATCGGGTTCTGGGTGGCGAGCACGTGGAAGGGCTGCGGCAGCGCGTGTTCCACGCCGCCAACCGCCACGCGGCGCTCCTGCATGGCCTGCAGCAGGGCGGACTGGGTGCGCGGGCTGGCGCGGTTGATCTCGTCGGCCATCAGCAGCTGGCAGAAGATGGGGCCCTGGACGAAGCGGAAGCTGCGGCGGCCGGCCTCGCCTTCCTCCAGGACCTCGGTGCCGGTGATGTCGGCGGGCATCAGGTCCGGCGTGAACTGCACACGGCGGCGGTCCAGGCCGAGGACGGTGCCGAGCGTTTCCACCAGCAGCGTCTTGCCCAGGCCGGGGACGCCGACCAGGAGGGCGTGGCCACCGGCGAGGAGGGCGACCAGCGTCTGCTCGACGACGTCTTCCTGGCCGATGATCACGCGGCCGATCTCGCGCCGTGCCGCGGCTATGGTGGCCGCAAGTCGGTCGGCGTCGGCGATCAGAGTGTCCTGCAACCGGATATCCCCATGAGCTGAACTGGCCCGTTGGCGTGGGTGGAGTGTGGACCCGCGTGGCCATCCTGCAACCCGCATCCACTGCGCGTCCAGTGGTGCCACATGTCCGGCGATTTTGCGTGTCGCTGGTATTACATACGCGCCATCCCGCTCCCTATATGGCGGTGATGCGCCGGACCCTGCCTCGCTACCGCAAAGCCGCTGCCCGATGAGTCGCGCCCATCTCACGCCCGATACTTCGATGCTTGACACCTCGATTGTGGTGCCAGGCAGCCTGTCCCAGCCAGGCGGCGAGCGGCCGAAGCGGGTGCGCACCGAGTGCGGCGACATGCCGTTCCTGGTGCAGCGCGACGGTACCTGGCTGTACCGCGGCAGCCCGATCGGGCGGAAGGAGCTGGTCTGCCTGTTCTCCAGCGTGCTGACGCGCGACGCGGCCGGCGATTATTTCCTGGAGACGCCTGTCGAGCGCGGCCGCATCCAGGTGGAGGACACGCCGTGGATCGCGGTGGAGATGGAATGGCGCGGCTGCAGCCAGGGGCGCAACCAGTGCCTGTCCTTCCGCACCAACGTGGACCAGGTGGTGGAAGCCGGGCCCGAGCACGCGCTGCGGGTGGCGCACAACGCGCTGACCTGCGAGCCGGTGCCCTACATACACATACGCGACGGCCAGGGCGGGCACCGGCTGGAAGCCCGCATCGCACGCTCGGTATATTACGAGCTGGTGGCCATCGCCGTGCCTGGCGTGGTGGCGGGCCAGCAGAAGTTGGGCGTGTGGAGCTGCGGCGTGTTCTTCCCGCTGGGCGACCTGGTGGCCGAGACCGGCTGCGACGACGCTGACGAATGACGGGCCGGCGCCGGCCGTATTCGGGCTGACCGAAGCCGACCTGCGTGCCCGCCTGTCCGGCCCTGATCCCGCCGGGCTGGATGCCTCGGAGCTTGCCGACGCCGACAGCGTCGGGCTGGTTCCAGCCGCCGTGCTCGTGGGTGTCGCCGCGGGCCCGGCACCTGGCGTGCTGCTGACGCGGCGCACCGCCCATCTGCGCCAGCATTCCGGCCAGGTGAGTTTCCCGGGCGGCCGTATCGATCCCACCGACGCCAGCCCGGAGGCCGCCGCCCTTCGCGAGGCCAACGAGGAGGTGGGGCTGGATCCTGACCATGCCGAAATCCTGGGACGCCTGCATGATTACGCCACCGGCACCGGCTACCGCATCACGCCGATACTGGCCTTGCTGGCGCCCGGCTACATCACGCGGCCCTCGGCGCATGAGGTGGACGCGATCTTCCAGTTGCCGCTGGCCACGCTGCTGGATCCGGAGGCGCCCCAGCGGCGGGGGGCGGAGTTCAGGGGGGCGTGGCGGGAATACTGGGTGTGGCCGCATCCGGAGCAGTATATCTGGGGGGCGACGGCGGCGATCCTGGTGCATCTGGCGCGGCGGCTGCGGGGTGGGTAGGGTTTTGGACGGGCAAGGCAAGGAAGGCCTTCTTTTTTGAAAAAAAGAAGCAAAAAACTTTTGTCCCCGCGCCTGCACCAGGGCGCGTGCTCGTCCTGCAAAGGCGTACGCTTGCAGAGTCAGCATGCGCCTGGGTGCAGGCGGGGTAGCGAAAGTTTTTTGGTTTTTTTTTTCAAAAAAGAACTGCTTGCTTCCTTATGACCCGCATCTGCGTCCTCGCCTCCCCCACCGAGCTAGCGCAGGAAGCCCGCGCCCGCCTAATCGCCCGCTTCGGCGACGCGCCGTTCACCGCATCGGACGTCGTCGTCTGCCTTGGCGGCGACGGGTTCATGCTGGAGACGCTACATCGCACGCTGACCTGCGACGTGCCCGTGTACGGCATGAATTGCGGCTCGGTCGGGTTCCTGATGAACGCGTTTCTGGAAGACGACCTGCCGGAACGCCTCGCGCGCGCGCAGGGCGTGGTGCTGCACCCGTTGCGCATGCATGCCGTCACCCGCTCCGGCGTGGTGGAGGAGGCGCTGGCGCTCAACGAGGTGTCGCTGCTGCGCCAACTGCGTCAGACGGCGAAGATACGCATCACCATAGACGGCCGCGTGCGCCTGGCGGAGCTGGTGTGCGACGGGGTGCTGGTGGCAACGCCGGCCGGTTCCACCGCCTACAACCTGTCCGCGCACGGGCCGATCGTGCCGCTTTCGGCGAACCTGCTGCCGCTGACGCCTATCAGCGCGTTCCGGCCGCGGCGGTGGCGCGGCGCCCTGCTGCCCAGCACGGCAGACGTGCTGTTCGAGATATTGGAGGGCGACAAGCGGCCGGTCTCTGCGGTGGCGGATTTCACCGAGGTGCGCGACGTGGCGTCCGTGGCGATCAGCGAGGACCGTAGCGTGAAGACTACGATTTTGTTCGATCCGGATCAGGGATTGTCGGAGCGGATCGTAGCGGAGCAGTTTACGGTCTGAGCGAGAAAGCAAGGCCTTCTTTTTTGAAAAAAAGAAGCAAAAAACTTTTGCTTCCCTGACGCTGAAGCGCCTCGGCGTGTCCTGGAGCACCCGGCTGGTGCAAAAGCGGGGAGCAAAAGTTTTTTGCTCCTTTTTTTCAAAAAAGAAGGCCTTGCTTTCTTCTACAACCCGACCGAGGTCAGCCCCGGATGCCCGTCGGGCCGGCGCCCGGACGGCCAGCGAAACAGCCGGTCCGCCTCTGTAATGGGCATGTCGTTTATGCTGGCCATGCGCCGTTGCATCAGGCCGTGCGCATCGAACTCCCACAATTCGTTGCCGTAGGAGCGGAACCAGGCGCCGGCATCGTCGTGCCACTCGTAGGCGAAGCGCACCGCGATACGGTTGCCGTGGAAACTCCACAACTCCTTGATCAGCCGGTAGTCCAGCTCGCGCTGCCATTTGCGCGTCAAGAACGCTTGTATCGCGTCGCGGCCGGTAAGGAATTCGACGCGATTGCGCCACTGACTGTCCGGCGTGTAGGCGCGCGACACGGCTTCCGGGTCGCGTGTGTTCCAGGCATCTTCGGCCTTGCGGACCTTCTCCACCGCGGTTTCCTGCGTGAACGGCGGGACGGGCGGACGCATTTCCTGGCCGGTCATCTGGCGGTGTTCTCCTGTGCGCTGGCCGGATCAGCCCGGCTAATGCCTCCTGCCGCCACGGCCCGCAAGCGCCCCTGCGGGCGCTTGCGGATGATGGCTGGGGAAGGCGGCGCTCAGGCGGCGACGAGGCTTTCGGGCGCCTGCACGCCGGTGGCCGACAGGGCGGCCATGCTGTTCGGGTCCCGCATCATGTAGCCGCGTCCCCAGACGGTGCCGATGAGGTTGCCGGCGCCGGCAACCGCCAGCTTCTTGCGCAGCTTGCAGATGAACACGTCGATGATCTTCATCTCCGGTTCGTCTATGCCGCCATAGAGGTGGTTGAGGAACGCCTCCTTGGTCAGCACCATGCCGCGGCGCAGGACCAGCAGCTCCAGTATCGCGTATTCCTTGCCGGTAAGGTGCACCGTCTGGCCGTCCGCCTGCACTTCGCGGCTGTCCAGGTTGAGCTGCAGGTTGCCGATGCGCAGGACTGGCTGGCTGTAGCCCTTGCTGCGGCGGACGATCGCCTGGATGCGGGCGATCAGCTCGTCCTTGTCGTAAGGCTTGCTGATGTAGTCGTCCGCACCCATGCCGAAGCCGCGCACCTTGGCGCCGGCACGGTTCAGGCCGGAGAGTATCAGCACAGGCGTCTCCACACGGCCGGCGCGCATGCGGCGCACGACCTCGTAGCCCTCCATGTCCGGCAGGATCAGGTCGAGCACCACGATGTCATAATCGTAGTGGCGCACCAGCTCGAGCGCCTCTTCTCCGGTGTCGGTCTGATCAACGATTGATCCATGATTTCGGAGCATCATCACCACTGCGCGTGCAGCATTCACATCGTCTTCTACCAGCAGGACCCGCATTGCCATCTCCCGTGTTTCGATACGTAATGTTTACCACCGGTGCGTGTGCCATGCCAGAACTTTCTCGCGGTTTCGAAATAAATTTGAGAACGAAAGAAGATCGCGTGCTGAACAAACAGGAAAGACATTTCGGGCCGTGTTTTATTTTGGATGAGCGCCGGTAGATGTCCGTTTCGTCACTAGAACGTAAGCATTCTGCCGCCCGTGCGGTGCTTGCGGGCATCCAGCCGTATGAGCTGAGCGGATCGGCGCGCGCGGTGGGGCCGCTCGGGGTCGAGATCGCCGGCCTGTCGCGTCATCTCTCCGTGGGTGACAGGGTGTGGGTCGAGGGGGGCCAAGGGCGGCGCACGCTGG
>CAXTCL010000237.1:0-5620 GCA_964242035.1 uncultured Acetobacteraceae bacterium
GTCTGGATGTTATCGTATGCTTCCAGCAAGGTCTGCACGGCTTGCTCGGTATTGCCGGCACGCAACTTCAGCGCGCCCAGATACATCTGAGCAAAAGCCTGATCGAGCCCGCGACCTGATTCAGCATGCACCGTTGCAAGCAGGTCTTCAGCATCCGAGATTGCGCCGGACCAGATGAAAAGCGGAACGAAGAAGACGCGCACGGTTTGCCGGTCGCCGATGTTGCCGGCAAACTTGGCGACGGCGGCGCGGGCGATGCGCAATGCCGCCTCTGGTTGCCCTTGCAACCAGAGAGTGCGTGCCAGAGATCCGATAGCGCCAATCTGCGCGTTTACCTGTGCACGACTAAAGTAGACGCTCTCTGTTGAGAATGCGAGTGTTGTCGCGGATGAACATAGTGGGCCAACCTGATGAAGATCACCTCGCAGATGATAGGCTAAGCCAAGCAGCCAATCACCAAGGAGCCTGGTCGGGTAATCGTCTATGGACGACGCGATGTCCCTGATGATTCGCGCGCACTCGATAGTCGTATTGACTGGCCGCTGTTGGGCCATCATCATGCACTCCCAGGCGCGTGCCTCTGCCCGCCAAATAGGACCGCCGCACGTATCGGCAAGTTCGATGACGGCAGGCAGCTGCAAAAATGCTTGATAGAAGTCGGAGAGTTCAAAGGAAGTTACGAGCATGCCGAAGCGTATGTCGAGCTCCAGACGCGTGCCGATCCGTTCTTTGTCGAGCTTGAACAACGCCTGCGCCAGCCAGCCCTGGATCTCGGCCTGGTGATTCACACTATTGAACACCTGGGCTGCCGCGGCGGCTAGCCGAGCGCCCAGCGTGGCATCGCCATGCGTCGAGAAGCACCATTCGAGGGCGACGCGGATATTATGAATATTGCAGGTCAGCCATTCCGGGACGCGTTCTCTGTAAAGTTCCCGGGCGGCAGCATGCGCACGGGTCAGACATTGTGTGATGTAAGAGGCGTGGCGCTGTCTGACACGCTCTGTGTCCCCGAACGTCAGCAGCTTGGAAGTACCGAAGGCTCTCGCTGTATCAAGGAGGCGATACCGCAACGTCTCAGCTCCGACCTCCTGGTAGATCAACGACTTGCCCAGCAAGGTGCTTACTGCCGCGTTGACTGTATGCGCGTCCATGTCCGCGTCGGTCGCGACGTTGTGGATTCCGTCCATTGTGAATGGACCTGCGAAGACGGCAAGATTGCGGAAGATTACTCGCTGATCTGTGGTCAGCTGTGCGTAACTCCACTCCAATGTTGCGCTCATTGACGCGTGGCGCGGTATCGTCGCCACTGGATCAGTCATGAACAGCGCGAGCCGGCTTGCGATCATCGATGTCGTTCGCGCGACACCGTTCTGTATGATGCTGGCCGCCGCGAGTTCCAGCGCGAGTGGCAGACCATCCAATTGCCCGGCTATTTTGGCAATCGCGAGCAGGTCTGCGTCGCCGAGCTGCGCCTGGGCACACTGGCGGCGCACCAGATCCGTCAATAGCCGAACAGCAGCGAACTCGTTCATTGACCCGATCGGAACGCGATCGGCATCCGCTGGAAACGCCAATGGCGGCAGGGTGATCACCGCCTCTCTTTCGCGACCGAGGCACTCGCGGCTTGTCGCGAGCACATGCACGTTCCGTGTATGCTGCATCAAGGCGGCCGCGATTTCGCCCGCTGCGCCAGCGATATTGTCGCAACAGTCCAGCACGATCAGCACGCGTCTATCCTGTAAGAACTCCACCAGTCCACGCATCGCACCCTCGGCCACAACGAGGCGCCGCAGCGCCGCGCGCCCGAGCAAGACATGCACCGCGTGCGCTGACGTCATCTCGCTCAAATCGAGGAAACAAACCGCGCCGTCAAACGCTGGGATGAGTCCGTGGGCCGCCGCGATCGCCGCAGCGGTCTTGCCGACACCGCCGGTACCAACGATTGTGACGAACCGCTTCTCGACCAGCTGCGCGATTATGTTGCGCACCGCTCGGTCGCGCCCGACAAGCGGCTTCAGCCTCGGCAGGGCAAACTCCGCGTCCACGGCCCAACTCTCCTGGTCTATCGATGCTCGAAGAACGGGCGCCACAAAGCTATATCCGCGACCGGCGATGTTGATGATGTATTGGCCGCCATCCCCGCTCTCGCCCAGCGCTCTTCGCAGCGCCCTCACCTGCACGCGCAGACTACTCTGCTCAACGGTAACGTTCTTCCATACTCTTTCTTGCAGTTCCTGATGGCTGACTATTTCGCCGACGCGCTCCACCAACACAATCAGGATATCCAGCGCGCGGCCGCCCAGATCAACCGGCACACCGTCTTTCTCCAACCTCCGGAGCGTCGGTTGTAGAACGAACCTGCCGAACTGCGCGGTTTCCGCCGCCAATGCCCCCTCTCTGGTCAGCATACCGGTCATCTTTCTATGCGCCGGCGAGCAGCTACCGACCACCTTGAAGTCGGGTTGCCCAGCCGGCGATTCACAACAATTCACTCCTCCCTTCATAGTCGTTCCCGTACCTTCCGGCCAATGGTTCAGTGCCGTGCAGCACACGCACGGGCGCTGAAAGGGCAAGACAAGAGGGTACAATGGCACGTAAACCGGCAGGAGCTGGCGAGCTCATGGAGTCCCTTCAAGGCCGGGCGGCTTCACGTCGCTACCTCGGGCCGCAGATCTCGTTCGACCTAGCATTTGCGCCGACGGCGCCCGCTCCGAACTTGCGTCGCGCACAACCAGCATCGTCAGAATGGGGAGCGCCTTGACGTCCCTGCAGTTAGCCAATTCGAGCGTTGCGACCGCGCTTCAGGCTGATGCGCCTCCCGCTATCACCAGCGCATCCTCCATGACCGCAGTCGGTGGCTTCAGCTGCGTGGTCGCGCGCCATCTTGGCCTGCATAATCCCCCCGCGCTGGTTGCCCATCCTGGCCGCGAGGCGCAGCTGGGCGTCTCCCGTTTGTCATGTGGCGAGCGGCCGACGCTTTGCGGACCGGTGATCCCCGCGGAAGATAGTTTTGTTGTCGTGCTGCAACTGGCAGAATACCGGCATCCTGAGCTATGGTGGCGGCGAGGAAGCCCTCTGTTGACAGGGTCTTATCCCAAGGATTCGATCACCATTGTCAATTTGATGGATGATCTCTCAGCCAGTGTCAGCTTCCCGCTTGACGCGCTTAGTTTCTATATCCCTCGCCGGACGCTGGACCATTTTACCGACGAGGCGGATTGCGGCCGCGTCGAAGATCTCGCCTGCGCGCCAGCGCATATTGATCCGATAATGGCGAGCCTGGGGGCCGCTCTGCTGCCTGCCCTCCAGCAGCCGGCGGCAATCAACACGTTGTTTGTTGACCGTATCAGTCTAGCCCTTCAGGCGCATGTGGCGGGATGCTATGGCGGCGTAAGGCCATCATTGCGTCGCACAAGCCGCCTGACAGGCTGGCAGGAAGCACGGGCAAAGCAGTATCTTGTCGAGACGGAGGGCGCTGAATTGTCGCTCGCCGGTGCTGCCGCTACCTGTCGCTTGTCGCGCAGCTACTTCAGCAAGGCGTTCAAGGCCACCACCGGCCGTTCCCCACATCGCTGGTTACTTGAACACCGCGTCAGACAGGCGAAGCGAATGCTGCGCGGGTTGAACTCAATCGCGGAGATCGCACTGGAATGCGGCTTTACGGACCAAAGCCACTTCACCCGCGTGTTCACCCGGATGGTCGGCGCGCCGCCTGGTGTCTGGCGCCGCCAACGCGACCATTAGAGCACTTTCCTAAAGACCCGACTCAGCGTGACCGCGGCATGATCGAAGGAAGCAAGCAGTCCTTTTTTGAAAAAGGACCAAGAAACTTTCACTTCCCCGCTCTTGCAACAGCGAGGTGCCGCCTGAAGGGCCCAGGCGGCTGCAAATGCGGAGTAGCAAAAATTTTTTGCCTCTTTTTTTCAAAAAAGAAGGCCTTGCTTGCTACAGAACGGTGAACCTCCAGGCCTGCGCCGGCGTCCGGACATGCGCAACCGTGGGCGGAGAAGACAGCGTGGAACATGATGCCGGAGCGGCGAGCGGGCTTGCCGAAGGCCAGATGCGCGCCGCGAACATCGGCGGCAGGAAATTGCTGCTGACCAAAGTGGGTGGCGCGTGCCACGCGATAGGCGAGACTTGCCCGCATGCCGGTGGTCCCCTGGGCGAAGGCGTGCTGCGCGGAGACATCGTGACGTGTCCCTGGCACAAGGCGGCATTCCGCGTCACCACGGGCGAGCGGGTGGAGCCCCCGGCGGTCGACGACGTGCCACGCTTCGCCTCCCGTGTGGCGGACGGCCGTATCCTGGTGGAGATCGGTGCCGATCCGGGCAGTCCCGAGACCGAAGCGGTGGCCGCATCAGCCGACGAACGCTGCATGGCCATCGTAGGTGCAGGCGCTGCCGGCACGGCGGCCGCGCAAGGGCTGCGCGAGGCGGGCTTCGCCGGCCGGGTCGTCCTGATCGGCCAGGAGGACCGCCTGCCTTACGACCGGACGGTGCTCAGCAAATATGCGCTCTCCGGCAAGAAGGGCGGCGAGAAGACACCCCTGCACGCGGCGGACTTCTACGAACGCCTGACTATCGAGCGCGTGACAGGTACCGTCAGCGCCATCGAGCCGGCCGCGCGCAGGATCACCTTCCAGGACGGCCGCACCCTGTCCTACCACGCGGCCCTGGTCGCGGTAGGCGGCGTGCCCCGCCGTCTGGAGGCGCCGGGCGCAGACCTGCCAGGCGTCTTCGCCCTGCGCAGCGCGGCCGATGCCGAGGCGATCGCGTCGGCGGCAGGCTCGGCCCGCTCGGCGGTGGTCGCCGGGTCGGGCTTCATCGCGATGGAGGCGGCCGCCAGCCTGCGCGAGCGCGGCCTGGCGGTGACGGTCGTGGCGCCGCAGGCGGTGCCGTTCGAGCGCCAGCTAGGTCGCGAAGTGGGCCAGGTGTTCCGGCGCGTGCACGAAGCCGAGGGGATAGCCTTCCGCCTGGAAGACGAGATCGTCGCCTTGGAAGGCCAGACCCGGGTCGAGCGGGTTCGCCTCAAGAGTGGCGGGGCGCTCGAGGCGGACCTCGTCGTCGCCGGCCTGGGCGTATCTCCCGCCTCGGCTGCGCTGCGCGGGCTCAGGCCGCGCGAGGATGGCGGCCTGCTGGTGGACGCGCATCTGCGCGTGGAGGAAGGCCTCTTCGCCGCCGGCGACATCGCCGCCTTTCCGCTGCGCGGCGACGGCCAACCCGTGCGGGTGGAACATTGGCGCGTGGCGGAACAGCACGGCAGGCTGGCGGCGCGCAACATGCTGGGTGGCGCCACGGCTTACGACGCGGTGCCCTATTTCTGGACCATACACTTCATGAAACGTCTCGACTATGTCGGTCACGCCGAGCAATGGGACGAGATCGTCATCGATGGTGACCTGCAGGAGCCGCGGTTCGCCGCGTTCTACGTCGAGCGCGGCCGGGTGTCGGCGGTGGCGGGCTGGGCCCGCGACAGGCAGATGGCCGCGGCGATCGGCTTGATGACCGAACGCAGGGACTGGCCGGTGGCCGAGCTGCGTGCGGCGTTGGCGCATTGGGATGGGCAGTAAGGAAGCAAGGCCTTCTTTTTTGAAAAAAAGAAGCAAAAAACTTTTGTTCCC
>CAXTCL010000238.1:0-5596 GCA_964242035.1 uncultured Acetobacteraceae bacterium
ACGGTGCGCCACCAGCCGAACCTGACCAAGAACCCCGCGCCCGACACCAGCAGCCTGCTGAACACGCTGGCCGCGTTCCAGGCGGACCAGAAGCAGACTAAAGCGCCGACCCACGCCTACAACCCGTCGAAAGGCGGGGCGCACAATGCGGGCGGGCAGTTGCACGGCAACCTGACCGGCGCGCTCAGCGAAGGCCAGCGAAAGACGATCGGCGATTCTGTACGGCGTTGTTACTCCGAGGACACCGCGGCGAAGGATTACGCCAGCTACTACGCGGACATGGTGGTGACCGTGGATGCCGAAGGCGTTGTGCGCGATGTGAAGCTCGATGCCGCGTTCCAGGCCAAGGCCAATGCCGACCCGTCCTACCGTGCTTTTGCGGAGCGCGCCGAACACGCCGTGCTCCTCGCCGAGTGCGCGAAGTTGCCGATCCCGCCGAACCTGCTGGGCCAGCCGTCCGCGCAGTTCAAATTCCGCTTCAGACCTTGATGGAGACCGTCGCCATGGTGCGAGACCGCATTTCGGGAAACCTGCTTCCCGCCGATTTCATGCCTCGCCGCGGCTTCCTGGCCGGCGCCGGCCTACTCGCGGCCACTCCCGCCTTTGCCCAGTCGGCACTGGCACCTGCTGCACTGCCCGCGCCTGGCGGCGGCCAGCCGATCATCGACGTCTCGGGCGCCCAACGTAACCCCATCCCCATCGCCATCACCGGCCTGACCGGCGGCCCTGGCGGGGTGGACATAGGCGGCGTCATCAACGCCGACCTTGGCCGCTGCGGCCTGTTCCGCCCGCTGGACCAGACCTTCGCGCCCCCCACCGGCACGCCGGATTTCGCCACCTGGAAAGCCAGCGGAGCGCACGCGCTGGTCACCGGCCAGGTGACCGGCACGGACCCGCTGCGCGTGGAGTTCCGCCTGTGGGACGTGCTGCAGGGCACCCAGATACAGGGCACCGCCTATTCCACCCAGGCCGCCAACTGGCGCCGCATCGCCCACATCATCGCCGACGTCATCTACGAGCGCCTGGTGGGCGAGAAGGGCTATTTCGACACCCGCATTGTCTATGTGGCCAGCACAGGGCGGCGCGGCGCGCTGACCAAGCGGCTGGCGATCATGGACCAGGACAGCGCCAACAACCGCATCCTGACCGACGGCTCCTGGCTGGTGCTGACCCCGCGCTTTAACCCGGTGCGCGACCAGATCGCCTTCATGAGCTACGCGAGCAATCGCCCGCGCGTGTACCTGTTCGACCTCAGCTCCGGCCGGCAGTCCACGTTCGGCGAGTTCGAGGGCATGAGCTTCGCGCCGCGCTTCTCGCCCGACGGTGCCTCCTGCATCCTCTCGGTTACCCGAGGCGGCGGATCGGACATCTTCGTGGTCGATACCGCGAGCCACGCCGCCCGCCGCCTGACCAGCTCCGGCAGCATAGACACCAGCCCGTGCTACTCGCCTGACGCCAGCCAGATCGTCTTCAACTCGGACCGCGGCGGCGACCAGCAGCTTTATATCATGGGCGCCGGCGGCGGCGGGGCGAAGCGCATCAGCTACGGCAAGGGGCAATACGGCACGCCGGTGTGGTCGCCGCGCGGCGACCTGATCGCCTTCACTCGCTTCTCTGGCGGCGCCAGCAATTTTGCAATCGGCGTGATGGACCCGGACGGCAGAGGAGAGCGCATCCTCTCCGAAAGCTTCGCCGTGGAAGGCCCCACCTTCGCGCCGAACGGCCGCGTGTTGATGTTCTGGCGGGAGTCGAAGGCACGCGGCAGCTCGGGGGAGGGGTTCTCGTCGCGCCTGGTGTCGATCGACATCACCGGGTTCAACGAGCGTCAGGTGCCTACACCTACGGATGCGTCCGATCCGGCCTGGTCGCCGCTGAACGCGTAGGCAAGGAAGGCAAGGCCTTCTTTTTTGAGAAAAGGAAGCAAAAGCTTTTTCTACTGCGCTTGCACGGCGGCTCGCGCTGATCCTGCCGGCGCGTGTGCCTGCAGGATAAGACCGTGCCTCGGTGCAGGCGGGGAAGTAAAAGTTTTTTGGTCCTTTTTTTCAAAAAAGGACTGCTTGCTTTCTTCTTCTACTCAACCGGGGCTGACGGCCGCTTGACCGTCACGGAAGCGTAAGCGTAATTCCACCGCACCGCGGCAACGATCCGTCTGATCTGTCGTTACTCGCGTGGTCAGCTACAACGCACCGACATACAGGAACAATATCCCATGAAGATCAAGTATCTGGGCGCGATCGCCGCCATCTCCCTCCTTGCTGCCTGCTCCAAGACTCCGCCTGCCACAACCACGGGAAACAACGGTTTCGGCGGCACGGGTAATACCGCCAGCAACGGCCCGGTCGGCGGCAGCCAGGAAGACCTGGTCGCCAACGTGGGTGATCGCGTGTTCTACGAGCTGAACTCCTCCACGCTCACCGACGCCGGCCAGGCTACCCTCTCCAAGCAGGCCGACTGGCTTGCCAAGTATCCGAACGTCAGCGTCCAGGTCGCCGGCAACTGCGACGACCGCGGCACCGAGGAGTTCAACATTGCCCTCGGTCAGCGTCGTGCGAATGCGGCGAAGGACTTCCTGACCGCCAAGGGCGTGTCGTCCGGCCGCGTCACCACGATCAGCTACGGCAAGGATCGTCCGACCGCTCTGGGCGACGACGAGCAGTCCTGGGCGCAGAACCGCAACGCCATCACGTCCGTGGCGTCTGGCCCGACGTCCTAAACGCCGGGGTTGCGTTCCTACCCTGCGGTGTAGTTCGACAGCGTGAAGTCCGGGGGCTAGCCTCCGGACTTTTCGTATGGTGGCGCCACCCACGGGAAAGATGACGATGCAAACACTCTCCGGCCTGTTGCTTACCACGAGCGTTTTCGGTGCCCTGTTCTGTGCGGCGCCGGCGCGCGCGCAGGTGGAGACACGCGAGGGCATCGCCTTGCAGAACCAGATTGCCGAGCTGCGCCAGGAGCTGCAGAGCGTGCAGCAGAACCAGCAGGGCGGTGGCCAGGCGCCTTCTAACCTGGGACCGCCGCCTGGCGAGATCACGCCGCGCTACCAGCCTTCCGGCCCGGGCGGTGGTGGCGACACCGCGGCCCAACTCGTGGTGCGTGTCGGCGCGCTGGAAGAGCAGAACCGCACCTTGCAGGGCAGGGTGGATGACCTGACCAATCAGGTGCAGCACGACCACGACGACCTTTCCAAGCAGATCGGCGACCTGGCCTTTAAGCTCGGCCAGGGGCCTGCAGGCGGCGGCGCGCCTGCCGCGGAGCCTTCGGTTGAGCCCGTGCCGCAGGGGACGCCGGCGGCGGGTCCCAAGCCGGTGCATCGCATGCCGGAGCTGGCGCTTCGCGAGGGCAACGCGGCCCTTGCCAGGCGGGATTATCCCGCGGCCGAGGCGGCCGCACGCGAGGCCCTCGCAGGCCACAGCCCGCGCACGACGGATGCGCAGTTCCTGCTCGCGCGCGCCGAGGCCGGCCAGCACGACTACAAGCAGGCGGCGGCGGATTTCTACCAGGCCTACAATCACGCGCCACGGTCGCCGACGGCGCCCATCGCGCTTTTGGGCGTGGCCAACACGCTCATCGCGCTGAACGATGGCCGCGACGCGTGTCAGGCGCTGGCGAAGCTGAGCGTGGAGTTTCCTGGAGCGCAGAAGGCCGGGGTGGCGGGTGCGCGCAAACGGGCTGCCTGCGGGCGGTAGATAAGTAAGGAAGGCCTTCTTTTTTGAAAAAAAGAAGCAAAAAACTTTTGCTCCCTGTCGGCGGACGTTTCAGCAGCCGCCGACAGGGAGCAAAAGTTTTTTGGTCCTTTTTTTCAAAAAAGGACTGCTTGCTTCCTTGCCGCTAACCGACGCGGACTATGCTGTCCTGATGGCACCTTTAGGCCCCTGGGGCTTACGTCAGGCCGTGGCCGTGAGCGGAGGCGCGGATAGCCTCTGTCTCGCCTGGCTGGCGAAACGCTGGGGCGAGCCGTTCGCGTTTATCGTGGACCACGGCCTGCGCGCCGACTCCGCCGAAGAGGCGGCTGTCACCAAAGAGCGTCTGGCTGCCTTCGGCGTGCCGTCGCGCACGCTGAAGCTGACTGGTCTGACACCTGGTCCGGGGCTGGCCGCGCGGGCGCGCGAGGCGCGTTATGCGGCTTTGGTGTCGGCTTGTGGCGAGCTGGGGTTGAGCGACCTGCTTCTCGGCCACCATGCGGGCGATCAGGCGGAGACGGTGCTCATGCGGCAGGAGGCCGCGAGCGGTGCCTGGGGTCGGGCGGGCATGTCGCCTGTCGCGCATCGCCGTAGCGTGCGGCTTGTCCGGCCGCTTCTGGGTGTGGCGCCAGAACGGCTGCGCGCCACTCTGCGCGCGGCCGGCTTGTGCTGGGTGGAGGATCCTTCGAACCGCGATCCGGCGGCGTTGCGCACCAGGTTGCGCGCTCGCCTGGAAGCTGACGAAAGCGGTTTGGATGCCAGCCTGGCCCGTTCGGCTTGCGAGGCGGCTGATGCACGTGTGCTGGCTGCGGCCGCGATGGCGTCGGTGCTGGCTTCGCGTGCGCAGATATTTCCGGAGGGCTACGCGATTCTTTCACCCGGCCCTATCGCGCCGGATTGCCTGGGCGCGCTGATACGCATGCTAGGCGGCCGACTCTACGCCCCCGATTCAGCCAGGCTCGCGCGGCTCGCGGCAGCGCCTGGGCCGGCCACGCTGGGCGGCGTCCGCCTCATGGAAGCGGGCCGGCTGGGGGCGGGTCTTCTGCTCCTGCGCGAGGAATCCGCCATCGGTGCAGATGTCATGGCGACAAGCGGGGTGGTGTGGGACCGCCGCTTCGTGGTCTCCGCCGACGACGCGCTACCGCCGGGTCTGCGCGTGTCTGCTGTGGGCGCGGCCTCGGGGTCCCTGCGTGGGTTCACGGACTTGCCGGCCGCTGTGGTGCGGACCCTTCCAGCGCTCTGGAGCGGCGGCTCGATCGCTGCCGTTCCGCATTTGGCGAGCCAGTTGCCGGCGGGCGCATTTACGGGATGGACAAATCTTCGCGTCAAGCTAACGCTGTGCCCGCCCCATCCTGCCGCAAGTGCCGGCTAGTCTGGGGGATGCGCAAGCTTCGAGGACGCACCATGTCCCCGGTTAGGGTTTGGCTGAGACCAGCGCACCGCCGACACGGTATCCTGGCGACAGCCGGAGTTTTGTAGTGAACGCGGACCGGAAGGTTCGTCTGGGACTGGGACGCAATGAGCAATTTCGGCCGAAACCTGGCTTTGTGGGTGATAATCGCGCTGCTTCTGGTGGTGCTCTTCAACCTGTTCCAACCTGGAACGGGACAACACGCGGCCAGTGCCATGGCCTACTCCGATTTCGTCAGCGAAGTGAACAGCGGGCACGTGCGCGACGTGGTGATCCAGGGCCACACGGTGACCGGGTCGCTGGCCGACAACCACGCCTTCCAGACCTACGCGCCGGAAGACCCCAACCTCCTGCAGCGCCTGACGGACAAGGGCGTGCACGTGGTGGCCAAGGCCGACGATGACGGCGTGAACCCGCTGCTGCGCACGCTGCTGAGCTGGTTCCCGATGCTGCTGCTGATCGGTGTGTGGGTGTTCTTCATGCGCCAGATGCAGTCCGGCGGCGG
>CAXTCL010000239.1:0-5587 GCA_964242035.1 uncultured Acetobacteraceae bacterium
CGCGCCGCCCCGGCCGGCTGCGACGGCGACGGCAGTCCGGCGCACCGCCCCCGCCAAGCCGCCCGTCGCCGCCAACGCCCCGGGCAAGCCGGTGGCCGTCGGGCGGCAGCCCAGGCAGGCCTCGGCTCGGCTGCGCCTGGCCGTGTTCATCGTGATTATTGCTCTCGCGGGACTGGCGCTGGCCTTCCTGATGCCCTCGCCTGCGCCGCCGCCTGATCCGCCTGGCCGGGCAAGCAGTCCTTCTCCGCCCGGATAGTATCAAGCGGCCTTGAAAGTGACTGCTGCAGAAGCAAGCAAGGCCTTCTTTTTTGAAGAAAAGAAGCAAAAAACTTTTTCTTCCCCGCATTTTTCAGCCGGCGTGTTTATCCGGGAGCACCCGGAGGCTGCATGTGCGGGGGAAACACACAGGCGCCTGCAGGGACCTCTGCTTCCGGGTCTGCAACGGCTGGCCGTATCTTGGACTGCTCGACCGACGCTTGATGTGCGCGGGTTGCCGCTGTTTGGCAGCGAAATTCATTTTCAGACGAGGACGTTCGAGCTGATTTCGACTGCGGGGGAATGGTTTGGCTGCGCCGCCTATTATCGAAAAACGATAATTCTCATTGACGGGGGGAGTCACTCCGGTATATCGTTATTCGATAACAAAGGCCGCGCCCATGAAATCGCCGATCGTCGCCGCAGACGCCCGCCTGACGGCCGCCGCCGCCATCGTCCTGCGCCTTGCCACCATCGCCAACCGCCTCTTCTTCCTGGCCGTCGCGGCCGTGCTCGTCCTGTCGTTCCCCTTCGCCACCCAGGCCATGTCCTTCCTGGCCGACAGCAGCCATCCCGCCAGCCCCGCCGACATGCTGGCCGGCCTGCGTTGGGAGCTGCTGGTCGGCGTGGTGATGGCGACGGCCACCGACTACCTGCTTGACGCACTCGCGCACATGCTGGCCAGCGCCCGCGTGGGAGACCCGTTCGTGGCCGCAAACGCCAGCCGGCTGCGCACCATCGGCTGGTCGCTGTTGGTCCTGCAGCTGCTGGACATCCCCGGCATGGCCCTTCGCCACTTCTACCCAGACCTTGGGGATGCAGCGCCGGACGGCGGCATCTCCATCGGCGGCTGGGTGTCGGTGCTGATGGTCTTCATCCTGGCCCGCATCTTCGCCGCCGGCGCCGCCATGCGCGACGAGCTGGCGGCCACAGTCTGATGCCGATCACCGTCACGCTGGACGCCATGCTCGCCCGCCGCGGCATGACCCTGACCCAGCTCTCCGAGGCCGTGGACATCACACTCGCCAACCTCTCCATCCTCAAGACCGGCAAGGCGCGCGCCATCCGCTTCTCCACCCTGGAGGCGCTGTGCATCGCACTCGCCTGCGCACCCGGCGACATCCTCACCTTCGACCGCGATCACTAGGAGCCGATCCGATGCCACGCCCCGAAACCGCCATGATCTCCCCGCTGCGCCTAAACCTGCTGCGCGCCGGCTACCTGCTGCTTGTGGCAGGCCTGGGCACCGTCATCTGGCCGCAGATACTCGACCCCCAAACCACCTGGTCGCTCGACTACGGCGTGATCGCGTGCATGCTCGGCGCCCTATGCGCGCTGTCCGTTCTCGGCCTGCGCCACCCCTTGCGGATGCTGCCGCTGCTGATGTTCGAAATGGCCTGGAAGGCGCTCTGGCTGCTGCGCGTCGCCCTGCCGCTCTGGTACAGCCACCAACTCAGCCCGCGTGCCGCCGAAACCGTGTTCGCCTGCGCGACCGCGATCGTCTTCCCGCTCATCACCCCTTGGGGCCATGTCTGGCGGACCTACGTGGCGGGACCTGCCGACCCCTGGCGCCGCGGCGGCTCGCGCGAGACGGAAGTTTACGCCAGCGAGTAAGCAAGGCCTTCTTTTTTGAAAAAAAGAAGCAAAAAACTTTTGCTCCCTGCGCAGGTTCAGCCGCTCCGTTTCATCCGGAGGCATCCGGACGCCGCAGATGCGCGGGAGGCAAAAGTTGTGGTCCTTTCTTTTCAAAAAAGGACTGCTTGCTTTCTGTTGCGCACCCGTTCCTACAAGCAGACGCAAGGACCGCCATGGACGATACCAAGAGGCTGGCCCGTTCGGCCGGCATCCTCTACGGGCTCGACGCGCTGATCGCCTCGACCGCCTTCCTGTTCGACCCGGGCAAGTTCGCAAGCGCTACCAGGATGGCGGGCGCCGCCGAACATATCCTGGCAGCGCAGCCGGCGATCCGCCTCGACATGCTGAGCGAGGCGACCTACCAGACCGTCGAGGTCTTCCTCGCCATACAGCTCTACCGATTGCTCAAGCCCGCCAGTGCCGGGCTTGCCTGGCAGATGCTGGCGCTGGCGCTGATCCCTATCCCGATCGTTTTCTTCAATTTGATGGAGGAGGTCGCCGCCCTGATGTTCGCAGGCGACCGCTTCGCCGCCGCCGCGTTCAGCGCGCCGCAGCGCGACGCCGTTGCCGGCCTGCTCATCCGCCTGCATGCGCAGGGCCTGGACGTGGCGGGTATTTTCTGGGGACTGTGGCTGTTCCCGCTCGGATTGCTGATCGTCCGCTGCGGCTTCATCCCAAGAATTTTCGGCGTCTTCAGCATCGTTGGCGGCGTGGGCTGGCTGCTCGGCTCCGGCGCCTCGCTGATCATGCCCGGATTGGTGGCGGACTGGGTGGCGGCAAGCTGTTCCCGGATCGCCATGCTGCTCGAAATTGGGGAAGTGCCGACGATCCTCTGGCTGCTGATCTGGGGCGCTCGTGCGCCCGGGAACAGTCTTTGTTCGGATGACGGTTCCGAAGGCAAGGAAGGCCTTCTTTTTTGAAAAAAAAAGCAAAAAACTTTTGTCACGTCGCTGTTTCAATGTCCCGGTGCCTGTTGAAGCACCGGGCTGCTGCAAGTGCGAGGAAGCAAAAGTTTTTTTGATCCTTTTTTCCAAAAAAGGATTGCTTGCTCCCTGTGAGGAAGCGTCAAGTCCGGCTGGTATTATCAAGAGGCTTCTCGTCCGGCACCCCGCGTCGGTGCACGATCGCCGCTGAACGAAACGAAGCATCTGGACAGCGTAGGAGCAAAAGTTTTTTGCTTCTTTCTTTCAAAAAAGAAGGCTTTGCTTCCTTCGCACCGATCATTCGCAAACCGCCTGCTGACATCACGCGCCTCCTTCCCGAACAGCCGCCGCCTGCGTAGGATGCCCGCGTAATGACGCCCGAAGCAAACACCGGGCGCACTCCTCGAGGGCCGGCATGCGCGTACTTCCCCTTATCCTGGCGACCAGCCTGGTCTCCGCCGGCGCCGGCTTTCTCGCCGGCCGCGCCGTGCAGCCCGCGCGCCAGACCAGCTTTCCCGTCCGCGCAAACGTGGCCGCCATGCCGGCGCCGGCGCCCAGCGGCATTGCGGTCAAGCCCGGCACCGGACCGCGCGAGGCGGCGGCGCCGACAGGCCCGACAAGCGGCGTGCGCGCGCTCAACATCCAGCGCATCGCACTCGATGCGAAGGGCAACAAGGCGCAGGCCTGCCTGGTGTTCACCGGCCCTGTCTCCACCGCGTCGGACTTCCATCCGGCGGACTACCTGCGCATCGAGCCGGAAATAAAGCCGGCGCTGCAGGTGAACGGCGAGCGGCTGTGTATCGGCGGGCTCGCGTTCGGCGTCACCTATCAGCTCACCGTGCTGGCCGGCCTTCCCGGGGCGGACGGCTCGCGCAAGCTGGCCGACGAGACGCTGCCGCTCGGCCTGGGCGACCTGCCGGCCAACACCGACTTCGCCGATGACGGCTTCATCCTGTCGCGCGACGCCACGCGCGGGTTGCCGGTCGCCACGGTCAACGTGTCGCACGTGCACATGCGGGTGGAGCGCATCACCGACCGCGTGCTGGTGCGCACGCATCTCGGCGCGGATTACAGCGACAACCATCCGGACGACTACGATCCGGCGTCCGGCCACTCGGTCGATACGCTCGGCGCGCCGGTCTGGGAGGGCGATCTGAGCGTCAAGGGCGCGCGCAACGAAAAGGTGACGACGGCCTTTCCGCTGGCGCAGGTGCTGCCGCATCGCCTGCCCGGCGCCTACCGCATCAGCCTGCTCAGCAAGCAGGTGGACGGCCAGACCACGCAGGATTGGCAAATCACCGGCACGCGCTGGGTGTTCGACACCGACCTGATGCTCACCACCCATAAGGGCGCCGACGGGCTGCACGTCTTTGTCCGCTCGCTGGCGACTGCAAACCCGGTCACCGGCGCGGAAATCTCCCTGCTCGCCGCCAACAACGACGAGCTCGGCCGGATCGCCACCAATGCAAACGGCGAGGCGGTGTTCGGCGCCGGCCTGATGCGCGGCGCCCAGGGCCTCATGCCGCGCATGGTGATGGCCTATGCCGGCGACGACTTCACCGCCCTGCAGCTCGACAAGCCGGGCTTCGATTTCTCCGACCGGGGCGTCGAGGGCCGCGCCGATCCCGGCCCGGTGGACGGCTTCCTCTACACGGACCGCGGCATCTACCGGCCGGGCGAGACCATCCAGCTCGGCACCATCGTGCGCGACGGCCTGGCCAAGCCTTTGCCGGACGGCCAGGCGGTGACGGTGGTGCTGCACCGGCCGGACGGCGTGGAAGCGGCGCGCACGCGGCTGGTGCCGAATGCGGTCGGCGTGGCGGTGCAGCCGATCCCGCTGAACCCAACTGCGCCGCGCGGCACCTGGCGGCTGGAGGAGATGCTGGCCGGGACCAAGACCGTCATCGGCACGCTCGAGCTGCAGGTGCAGGATTTCGTGCCGAACCGCCTGGCCGTGGAGCTGGCACCACGCAGCCCACGCATTACGCAAAGCGAACCGGCCATCATCGACGTGGCAAGCCGCTACCTGTACGGCGCGCCGGCCGCGGACCTGCAGGTCTCCGCCCACGTGCAGTTGCAGCGCGACACCGAGCCGGTCAGTGAACATGGCTGGGTGTTCGGCCGCGCCGACGAGCAGCTCAACGCCGAAGCGCAGGACATCGACGGGCCTGCGACCGACGCGCAGGGCCATTCGGCGCTGTCCATCGATGCCGCCGCGCTGAAGCTGCCGAAAACCAGCGCACCGCTCCGGGCGGATGTGGACGTCTCCGTGGCCGAGCCTGGCGGCCGTGCAACGGAGAGCCGCACGACGCTGAAGGTGGCGACGCACGACGTGCTCCTAGGCCTGCGCCCGCCCAACGAGGAAGGCCTGCTGCCCGAGGACCACGCGAGCGCCGTGGCCGCCGCCGCCTTCGCCCCCGACGGCTCTCGCCTGGCGCGCACGGTGGCGTTCCGCCTCGTGGAACAGGTCACCGACTACAACTACTTCGCCGTGGACGGTCGCTGGGAGTGGAAGACCGCCACCCATGACCGGCCGGTGACGTTCGGCTCGCTGGACGTGCCGGCGGCGGAAGGCGGCGCCCAGATCGGCCTGCCGCCGCTGCAATGGGGCACCTACCGCCTGGAAGTCTCCGAAGAGGGCAAGCTAGATGGCGCGTTCACCTCGCTGATCTTGCATGTGGGCTTCGACGGCGGCACGGGTACGGAGCCGAGCCCGGAAAAGGTGGCGGTGAGCCTGCGCGGTCCGGCACCCGCGGCGGGGCAGGATGCGACGC
>CAXTCL010000240.1:0-5579 GCA_964242035.1 uncultured Acetobacteraceae bacterium
TCGAGGCCCCAGCGGGGTTTGGGGCAGAGCCCCATGCTTACTGGCAGGTCAGGACGTTCGCCCATTGGTATAAGTGGCTGCATTCCGTGACTTTTTTCGATGTCAGGCCTTCGTTCGGCCGTTCGCGATCGCGCGTCGAAGGCAGCCTACGTGCCGGCCAGAGGTTCGCTTCGAGACTTGCTGGTCATCACAGCCAGCCCGTCTGGCCCACAGCGGCGCCAGACGTCTTGCCCAGAAGCGCCCTGAACGGCGACCAGCGTCCGGTAGCGCGTCATCGCACCCTCGATGTCGCGTATGGACTGGAAGGTGTCCGACTTGTCGAACGGCGTCATCTGGCCCTCGCCTGCAGCGTGAGGCTTGCGCGACTCTCAACAACTCACCACCGGCCCTGAGCCTATTGGCGACAATCGTCACCTTACGCCCTCCTTCTCTCGCGAAAGCGAACTATTTGATCACGTTTACGTATCGCCAGCAGGTTGAGATCCCCGCCCGCACCAAGCCCACGCAGGCGCCAAACCTGCGGAACGAACCCGACTTGATGCAGGCGCCAGGAACAGAAGTTTGTGGCCTTTGTTTCAAAAAAAGACTGCTTGCTTACTCGCTAGCTCAAGCCCGCAGGAACGCCAGCAAATCGTTATTCAACCGATCCCGCTCCGTGTACATCAGCGCATGCGGCGCCCCGCCATACACCTCCAGTTGCGCATGCGGCACCAGCCTGGCCGTCTTCTCGGCTGACGCCGCCAGCGGCACCGTTACGTCCGCATCGCCATGCACGATCAGCGTCGGCACGCTCAGCTTTGCCAGGTCGGCGCGGAAATCCGTCTCGGAGAACGCGCGCACGCAATCCACCGTGGCCTTCGGCGACGCCAGCAGCGCCATCTGCGACGCCCACTGCAGGATCTCGCTGCTGACCGAGAAGTTCAGCAGACCCGCACCGAAGAAAGCCTTGCCGAATGGCGCCAGGAAACCGGGCCGGTCCGTCTGCAAGCCGTCGACCATCTGGTCGAACACACTCCTATCGACACCATCCTCGTTGCCCGGCCCCTTCAGCAGATAGGGCGTCACCGCCGATACCAGCGCCACCCGCGCGATACGCGCCGGGCCATGCGTGCCCACGTAGCGCGCCACCTCGCCGCCGCCCATCGAGAAGCCCACCAATGTCACGCCGTTCAGGTCCAGCTTCTCGAGCAGCGTCGCCAGGTCACCGGCCAGCGTGTCGTAGTCGTAGCCCATCCAAGGCTGGCCCGAGCGGCCGAACCCGCGGCGGTCATAGGTGACGACGCGGTAGCCACTCTGCGCGAGGTGGACGGACTGGTACTCCCACATGTCCGCATCCAGCGGCCAGCCATGTATGAGTACCACGGGCGGGCCGCTGCCCCAGTCGTTGTAATGTATCGCCGTGCCGTCCTTGGCCTCGAAATAGGGCATGCCTTGCGTCTTCCTCTGTGATGCGCCCTGGCAAACGGCTTGGCGGCTGGGGCGGTTTCAGGAGGCCCGGCAAGGCAAGGCAAGCAGTCCTATTTTGAAAAAAGGACCAAAAAACTTTTGCTTCCCTCGCCTTCAGGGCGGCTTGTGCTTGCGGGCTGGTGGGCGCGCTTGCACTTAGATCGGGTAGGCGGGGTCGTACTGCATCGCGCCTACGTGGTTGCCCTCCGTGTCCTGGAAAAAGGCCAGCTTGCCCACACCGTCGATCGTGAACGGCTGCGCGACGACGGTGCCGCCGGACCGCGTCACAAGCGCCAGCACGCGCTCCAGGTCGTCCACCCCGATCGTGCACTCGTAGCCGCGCATGCCCGATCCCTCGAGCGGTTCCCGCCGCTGCTGCAGCGCGCCCTGTACGCCGCGGTCGCCGGCAGGGCCGGTGCGTATGAGATAGAAATCCGGCGGCCCCCAGGGTTCGAAACGCCAGCCGAACACCGTCTCGTAAAACACCCGCGCGCGCTCCACCTGGTCCGCATGCACGGCGAAATGACGTATGTGGTTCGGCACGTCGCCCCTCCTGTTCGTTGCTGCCCTATCATACGGCTGGCCAGCCTGGCGCGCTTGCGCAAGGATGACGGACTTCATCGAGACCGCGACAGATCGAGACGCACCTACGCACCCTGGGCGCCAGCTACGACCACGGCCACGAAATCGGCGGTCACGCCCATGACTGGGGACAGCTCGTCTATGCGGCGAGCGGCGCGATACACGTGATTGCTGCCGGCCAGGCCTGGCTGATCCCCCCGGCCCGCGCGGTGTGGCTCCCGCCGCGGACACCACACCGGCTGCGCGTGCGCGGACCCACCCGGTTGCGCACGCTCTACATTCCGCCGGCCCTCTGCGCCGGACTCGCCCCGCATCCGGGCGGCATCGTGGTCTCGGCGTTGCTGCGCGAACTGATCGGGGAGCTCGTGCGCATCGGGCCCGTCGACCTAGCCGATCCCGCCCAACGCGCACTGGGCGACGCCACGCTCGTCCTGCTGGCCCAAGCCAGGCGCGCGCCGCTGGCCTTGCGCCTGCCCGCGGACCGCCGCGCGCTGCGTGTCGCCGAGGCGATACTGGCGCATCCCGGGCGCGGCGGGTCGCTCGACGCGCTCGCGTCGGCCTGCGGCGCCAGCCTGCGCACCATCCAGCGCAGGTTCCTCGTGGAGACTGGCCTGCCGCTCTCGGAATGGCGCCAGATGGCCCGGCTGATGGCGGCAGCCGCCCTCCTGCTGGAAGGCAGGAGCGTGACCGATGCCGCGCTAGAGGCGGGCTACGCCGGCGTGAGCGCCTTCATTCACGCGTTCCGCGGCAAGGTCGGGCAGACACCTTCGGCGTTCATGGGTGACTCAAGGAAGCAAGCAGTCCTTTTTTGAAAAAAACCCAAAAAAGTTTTGCTCCCCCGCATCTGCCGCAGCCGGATGCCTTCTGGAAACATCGAAGCGCTCTGACCAGCGGCAATGAAAATTTTTGCTTTTTTTGCAAAAGGCCTTGCCTGCTTTCCTGACCAATCCGCCCTTCCACCAGATGCCGCCCTTGTGACCCGGGCGTCTCCGCCCTGCTGTTAGACCGCCGCGTCATCGATCGAACGGAATCCTGTGAAACGCTCAACCTGCGGCGGATTTTATCCGGCTTTCTTCATGCTGGCAGTTTCGCCGGCGGCCATGGCCGCAGGGGTGGAAGTCACGCTACAGCCTGACCTGCCATCGCAACCTACGGGGTTGCAGTTTAACAAGGGTGCGTTCTACGGCGGCGCGGTGGTGGGCGTGAGCTCTTACGGCGCGGTGTATCAGCTGGTGCCGCCGTCAAAGACGAACCCGAACTGGTCCGTAAAGCTCCTCCACGTGTTCAACTACGAGGCAGACGGCGCCATTCCGCACGCGGCCGTCATCGCCGACAAGGCGGGCAACCTGTATGGAAGCACCTTCGCCAGCCACGTGGGTAATGCAGTCGGCTACGGCACGCTGTTCAAGCTGGTGCCGTCATCCGGTTCGCAAACCAACTGGTCGCTGCAGACGATCTACGCGTTTCAGACCCCGGGTCAGCCGCAGGTGAAGCTGGCGATCGACCCCGCCGGAATCCTGTATCTGGCAGCCGGCGACAGCGTCCTTCAATTCACCCCGCCTGCCACCGGCAGCGGCGCCTACACCATGGCGGCGATCCCGATCCCGTCCGGCTGCCAGGCGGACAGCAGCGGCGTCGTCATCGATCGTTTCGGCAACCTGTACGGCGTGGGCAAGACGATCGCGACCTCGCCCCCGGCGTACGACATCATCTACCAGCTCACCCCGCCGGCCGCGGCGGGTGCGCAATGGACCGGCCAGGCGCTGCAAAGTTTCCCATCCGACGCGCATGTGGGCCAGCTCCGCCTCTCGCCCAAGGGGCAGCTGTTCAGCACCACCAGCCCGGTCGGCGCCGGTTGCGATGCCGGCAACTGCGCCGTGTTCGAGCTTGTGCAATCAGGCAAAAAGACGTGGACCGAACAGATCGTCCACAGCTTCGCGGGCGATCCTCTCGGCAGCCCGGCGAGCAATGTGGGTCCGGCGTACGCCGGGAACGACTACCAGCTTTCGTTCGCCGCGGGGGATGTGATCTACGGCGCGATCATCCCGAGCCAAAGCCAGATCGCCAACAGCACGATCTACCGTCTGACGCCGCCCGCAAGCGGGCAGACAGCCTGGACGGAAACCGTGCTCTACACCTTCCAGGGAACCCCCAACGGTTTCTCCGCAGGAACACCGCTATACATCCCGGGCAACGGCTCGGTTTATGGCACGGCTTATGGCGGCGCTCGCATCAACGGCAGCGTTTACCAGCAATCACTCGCCTTCAAGATCACGCCTCCGTAGATGGCCAGGCAAGCGAGCCCCCGCCTGCGCCAAGGCCCGCCCAGGTTCTGCCAGCACGCGTATCCGCAGAACCAGCGCGCGCCTTCACGCAGGCGGGGCAGCAAAAGTTTTTTGCTTCTTTTTTTCAAAAAAGAAGGCCTTGCTTCCTTACTGAAGCAGGCCGGCCCTAAAACACGCCAATGCCCACCCCCACCAAGCAGCGCGTCTGCCTCCTTGGCGCCACCGGCACGATCGGCCGCGCCACACACCAAACGCTCCTCCAACGCGGCCACGACGTGGTCTGCCTGGCCCGCGCCAACCCCGCCCCCCACACCCGCATCGTCGATTTCACCGACCCCGCCGCCATCGCCCGGGACGGCCTGCGCGGCGAGCGCTTCGACGCAATCCTCTCCTGCATGGCCTCGCGCACCGGCGCCCCGGCCGACGCCTGGGCCGTGGACCACCAAGCCCACCTCAACGTGCTCGCGGCAGCGCAGCAAGCCGGCATCCCCCATTTCGTCCTGCTCTCGGCCATCTGCGTGCAGAAGCCGCTGCTCGCCTTCCAGCACGCCAAACTCGCCTTCGAGGCGGAATTGCGCCGCTCCGGCCTGACCTACGCGATCGTCCGCCCCACCGCCTACTTCAAGTCGCTCTCCGGCCAGCTCGCCCGCTTGCAGCGCGGCCGCCCGTTCCTGCTCTTCGGCGACGGCCGGCTCACCGCCTGCAAGCCGATCAGCAACGCCGACCTCGCTGGTTTCCTCGCGGACTGCCTCACCGAGGCGGCCCTGTGGAACCGCGTGCTGCCGATGGGCGGCCCGGGCCCTGCGATCACGCCGCGCGAGCAAGGCGAGGCGCTGTTCGCCCTGCTCGGCCGCCGCCCGCGTTTCCGCCAGGTCCCCGTAGCGCTGCTGGACGGCATCATCGCCACGCTCGGCGTGGCCGGCCGCGTAGCGCCGAAGCTGGCCGCGAAGGCCGAACTGGCGCGGATCGGGCGCTATTACGCGACGGAGTCGATGCTCGTGCTGGACCCAACAACCGGCGCCTACGATGCAGCGGCCACGCCTTCGACCGGCACCGAGACGCTGTTCGACCACTATCGCGCGTTGATCGCCGGGCAGGCGGCACCCGAGCGGGGGGATCATGCGGTGTTTTGAAAGCAAGGAAGCAAGGCCTTCTTTTTTGAAAAAAAGAAGCAAAAAACTTTTCCTCCCTGTCGGCGGCTGTTTCAGCACCCGCCGACAGGAAGCAAAAGTTTTTTGGTCCTTTTTTTCAAAAAAGGACTGCTTG
>CAXTCL010000241.1:0-5553 GCA_964242035.1 uncultured Acetobacteraceae bacterium
AAGGCCTTCTTTTTTGAAAAAAAGAAGCAAAAAACTTTTGCTCCCTGTCGGGGACCGCTGAAGCGCGCGCCTGTCTGGTGAGCCGGCGACAGCGGAGCAAAAGTTTTTTGGTCCTTTTTTTTCAAAAAAGGACTGCTTGCTTTCTACGTGTCAGGGAAGGATCGCTATCACCCTTGCCGGGAAGCCCGAGCCGTTCAGCGGTTTCGGGAAGCTCACCATCACCAGCGCACCGGCTTCCGGAACCTGGTCCAGGTTCGCGAGCAGCTCAATCTGGTAATGGTTCGTGCCCAGCACGTAAGTCTCCAACGCGAAATCGTCTGCGTAGGCGCTGGTCCCGGGGTCCGTGTCCGTCGTCTCGTGGCCGGACGCGGTAATCTTGCGGCTCTCGTAGAGATATCGCAACACGGGCCTGCTCCAGCCGGGATAGTGGAATAAGCCCTTTGCATCGGCATTCTGCATTGCCGCGCCGTTGGGCCACCGTTTGGACCAGTCGGTGCGCAACGCCACGAACGCATCCGGCGGGATCGGGCCGTGCCGCGTTTCCCAGGCGCGCACATCGTCCATCGTCACGCACGCGTCGGGATCGCGGGCGACCCGTTCGTGTATGTCCAGCACGACGAGGCGCAGGAGCATCTCGTCAGGACGTATCTGATCGACCGTACGCAAGCCGTCGTGGAAATGCGCCGGCGGATCTACGTGGGTCCCCCACTGGCCGACATGGCTGAACATTTGCGCCCTGAAGCCTGATTTGTCGTAGGTGTACGGCGTGGTGACGGTCTCGTCCGGGAAGCCTTTCCAGTGCGGAATACCCGGACCGAAGCTGTGCGTGAGGTCCACCGTCTTCCTTGCGTGCAGGACGACGTAGATGTCGTCGAGCGTGGGCGGTGCCGCACGTGCCGCCTGGCATGCGAATGCCAGCGCCGCAGCAAAAAAGATTGCGCGAGCCGTCATCAGGTACCCTCCACTGAAGATTGGCAATCAGCCGAATACAACACGGGGAAAATAAAATGACACCACCCAGTTCGGCAGGTCCACTATCTCGCTGATGCGCAAATCCCCGCACACCGAGCACAGCATGTAGGCGTCCACCGGCGACAGGCCGTACGTGCGTGCGAGCAGGTCGATCATCCTGCTGACGGCCTCGCGCGCGCCGGTCATCAGGTCCGGCCCCACGCCTGTCGTCACCTCGTATCCTATCCTGTCCAGATGGTCCGTTGCCGGTCGCGACGTGGTGAAGCGGGGCGATGCCAGCCGGGCGTCACGCACCAGGTCCAGTGTAAGGCTGACCGACATGGCACTTTCTATGGCGGTGCCGCAGATCTCGCCGTCGCCCTGTGCGGCGTGCGTGTCGCCCACGGAGAACAATCCGCCTGCGACCTCCACTGGCAGGTAAAGCACCGAGCCGGCGCACAGGTCGCGTATGTCCAGGTTGCCGCCGGTGCGCCGCGGCGGCACGATGGAGTGCAGGCCGGGTTCGGCGAGTGCGAGACCAATCGTGCCGGCGAACGGCCTGAGCGGAACGCGGCCTGCGGGCCCGAACGCTGCAGGTGCTGCGAGCGTCCTGTCGTAAGACCAGAGATGTAAGGCGGGGTCGGGGAACTGGTCTGCCAGTAGCCCGAAGCCGGGGATGTTGGCCGTCCACCCGAAACCGCTCGGGTCGAACGCCTCGATGCTGATCCTGATGGCGTCGCCGGGCTGCGCGCCGTCGATCAGGATGGGGCCTTGCACCGGGTTGATGCGCCCGAAATCCAGGTTCGCGATGTCGGCCACGTGGCTGGATCTGGTGACCTGGCCGTCCGACGAGTCCAGGCAATCGAAGGTGAGGGTGGCTCCGGGCGCCACCGTCAGCACAGGGGCGACGCTATTGTCCCAGCCGAAATGATGCTGGTGCGCGTGGATTGTGTGTGCTGCCTTGCTCACCTGCGCTGTCTCCGTGATTCGCCTTCGTCGCAAGCAAGAAAGCAGTTCTTTTTTGAAAAAAAGAACCAAAAAACTTTTATCTCGGTCGGCTGCGTTTTGCTGATGCGCGCGCTTCAACCCTCCGCAACAGCGCATATAAAAGCTTTTTGCTTCTTTTTCTCGAAAAAGAAGGCCTTTCTTGCTTTCTAACTAGGATAATTGCCAACTCGTGTGTTAGCCCACAGCACGCACCAGACGCAGACGCGATCACCGGTATCCTGCTGCCTGCAACGCGAACAGTTCGGCATACCGCCCGCCTTGCGCCACCAGCTCCGCATGCGTGCCGCTGGCCTCCACCCGGCCGCCGGCCACCACCAGTATCTGGTCGGCCATCCGGACAGAGGAGAAGCGGTGGGAGATCAGCACCGCCGTGCGGCCGGCGCTCAGCGCCTTGAAGCGCTGGAACACTTCGTATTCCGCGCGTGCGTCCAGCGCGGCAGTCGGCTCGTCCAGGATAAGCACGGCGGCGTCGCGCATGTAGGCGCGGGCGAGGGCCACCTTCTGCCACTCGCCGCCGGACAGCTCCACACCGCCGCGGAAGCGCCGCCCGACCATCTGGTCGTAGCCGCTAGGCAACCGGCCGATCACCTCGTCGGCGCGTCCGCTGGCGGCGGCCTGTTCGATGCGCTCGCGGTCGGCGCGCTGCCCGATCCGGCCCACGGCGATGTTGTCGGACGCGCTCAGGTCGTAACGCACGAAATCCTGGAAGATCACGCCGATGCCGGCGCGCAGGCTGTCCAGGTCATAGGCGCGCAGGTCTTGGCCATCCACCAGGATGCGGCCCTCGTCGGGGTCGTACAGCCGGGTCAGCAGCTTGACCAGCGTGGTCTTGCCGGCGCCGTTCTCGCCCACCAATGCCAGCACCCGCCCGGCCTCCAGGCGGAAGCTCAGATGACGCATCGCCCAGGCCGGCGCGTCCGGGTAGCGGAAGCCCACGTCCTGGAACTCGATCCCGGCGGCCAGCGTGGCAGGGAACGCCAGCCCGCCGGGCGGCGAGACGATGGCGGCGCGCAGATCCAGGAACGAGAACAGGTCCTGCAGGTAGAGCGCCTGGCTGGCCAGCGACGACACCCCGGCCAGCACGCCCGCCAGCAGCCCGCGCAGCCGCTGGAACGAGGCCGCCAGGAAGGTCAGGTCGCCGACCGTCAGCCCGCCGGCCACCGCGCGCCACGCCAAGTAGGCGTAGGCCGTGTAGTAGCCAAGCGTGCCGAACGCGGCCAGCAATGCACCCGATGCGGCGCGGCGCCACGCGAATGCCGCGTTCTCCTGCTGCATGGACACCGCCAGTTCGCGGTAGCGGCCGATCAGGAAGCCGTGCAGGCCGAACAGCTTGACCTCTTTCGCGGTGTAAGTGCTGGCACCGGTCTGCCGCAGGTAGTCGAGCTCCCGCCGGTCCTTGGTGCGTTTGACGTCGATCGCATAGGCCAGGCGGTTGAACCGCACTTCGCCGGCAAAGGCCGGCACCAGGGCCACCGCCAGCAGCAGGATCAGCCAGGGCGCGTAGGCGGCGATGCCGGCGGCGAAGCCTGCCAGGGTGACCAGGTCCTGCGCCTGGCCAAGCAGCAGGCTGACCAGGCCAGAGCGCCCGCTGGCCTGTCGCCTGGCACGGTCAAGCTTGTCCTGGGTCTCGCTGTCCTCAAAGTCGCGCAAATCCAGCGTGGCGGCATGCTGCATGAGCCGAAGGCTTGTCTCGTCGCTGAACCGGTCAGACAGCAGCTGGTCCAGCAGCGCCACGGCGCGGCCGAGCGCATCGGCCAGCAGGGCAAGCAGCAGCTCGGCGCCCAGCAGCAGGCCCAGCCGCCACAGATCGCCCGCCGGCGCTGGCAGGCGGGACCGGCGCACCACCTCGTCGATGATCAGCTTGCCCACGAACAACGTGGCGATAGGCAGCACGGCGCGGACCAGGCGCAGGCAGGCGGTCGCCAGCGTCAGCGCCGGGCTGGTGCGCCAGATCATCGCGGTGAAGGGCGGCAGGGTGCGCAGCGCGCCCAGCCGCTCGCTGATCGAAGGCCGGCTCACGCCCGGATGAGCCGTCAGAGCATCGGCATGCCACCGGTGACCGGCACCAGCGCGCCGGACATGTAGCTGCCTTCCCGGCTTGCGAGGAGCACGTAGGCGCCTGCCAGTTCGCCCGGCTGACCGGCGCGGCCGAGAGGGGTGTTGTGACCCAGCTCCCCCATCTCCTCCGGCGATTTCGCGATCGGCTGGATCGGCGTCCAGACCGGTCCGGGCGCGACGCAGTTCACCCGTATGCCCTGGGGAGCCAGGAGGTTCGACAGCCCGATGGTGAGGCTAGCGACCGCGCCCTTGGTGGCCGCGTAGACGATCATGCCCTTGCCAGCGACCTTGGCCTGCACGCTCGTCGTGTTGATGATGGAAGCGCCTGGTTTCATGTGCCGTGCAGCGGCTTGCGTCAGCCAGATGGGTGCGAAAACGTTGGCCCGGAAGGCGCCCTCCACGTCGGCCACGGCAATGTCGGCCAGGTCCTCGTTCGTGGTCTGCGCCGCGGCGTTGTTGACCAGGACGTCAAACCGGCCGAACGCTTCCACGGTCTTGTCGACCAGGGTCTGGCACCAGGCCGGGTCACGTATGTCGCCAGGCAGCAGCAGGCATCGCCGCCCCGCCTTTTCCACCCAGCCTTGGGTATCCTCGGCGTCCACCTGCTCGTCCGGCAGGTAGGAGATCGCGACGTCCGCACCCTCGCGGGCATAGGCGATTGCGACGGCGCGGCCGATACCGCTGTCGCCGCCGGTGATCAGCGCCGCCAGGCCGGTCAGCAGCCCCTTGCCGACGTAGGTCTCCTCGCCGTGGTCCGGCTTGGTCCGCATGGCGGCTTCCAGGCCCGGCCGCGGCTGGTGCGGCTCTTCTGGGAAGCTGGTGGGTGCGCCTGTCCTCGGATCTTGTGTCATGCGGGGAGGGACGCGCGACCGCCGCCCCCGTTTCGTCTCATTCGCCAGCTTGTGCTCCGGCATCTGGTTTCCTTGCCCGTGCGCCGGGCATCGAAGACCCTGCGCTGACTGAGGCGGCCTGGTTCGTTACAGAGAACGCTAAGAGCGTGCTTTTTAGGCGATGGAGTTTACATGGCGGCCTGCCACCACCAATTCCCATAAACAGGCAACACAGTTTCCGTCCGCTCTATCCTCAAGAGGACAGAAAGGTGCGAGGCTGTGGGGCATGTCTGGCGCAAGTGAAGGAGGTCGGGTGATGGAGGAACGTGCCGTTTTGGCAGGTGGCTGCTTCTGGGGAATGCAGGACCTGATACGCAAGCTGCCGGGCGTGCTGTCCACGCGCGTGGGCTACTCAGGAGGTGAGGTGGCGAACGCGACCTACCGCAATCACGGCAACCATGCCGAAGCGATCGAGATCGTCTTCGACCCTGCGAAGATCACCTTTCGCGACCTGCTTGAGTTCTTCTTCCAGATCCACGACCCCACCACACCCAACCGGCAGGGTAACGACCGCGGGGTGAGCTACCGCTCGGCGATCTTCTACGCCGACGAGCGGCAGCGCGCCGTCATCGCGGACACGATCGCCGACGTGGAGGCCTCCGGCCTTTGGCCAGGCAAGGTGGTGACGCAAGTGGCCCCTGTCGGG
>CAXTCL010000242.1:0-5396 GCA_964242035.1 uncultured Acetobacteraceae bacterium
GATCACGCCGCAGACCGCCGGCGTGCTGGTGGAACCGATACAGGGCGAGGGCGGCGTGCGCGTGGCGCCGGACGGCTTCCTGGCCGATTTGCGCGCGACCTGCGACGAGTGGGGCCTGCTCCTGGCGTTCGACGAGGTGCAATGCGGCATGGGCAGGACCGGCCGGCTGTTCGCCTATCAGCAGGCCGGCGTGGAGCCGGACGTGCTCTCTGCCGCCAAGGGCATCGGCGGCGGCTTCCCCATGGGCGCGATCCTGGCGCGCGAAAGCGTGGCCAGGCATCTGACCCCTGGCAGTCACGGCACCACCTTTGGCGGCAACCCGATGGCGGCCGCGGCAGGCAACGCGGTGCTCGACGTATTGCTCGCCCCTGGTTTTCTCGAGGACGTCGCGGCACGTGGCGACCGTATGCGGTCGGGCCTGGACCGTCTGGCGGAGCGTTTTCCCGATGTTTTTTCCGGCGTGCGCGGCATCGGGCTGATGCTGGGTGTGGAATGCGCGATGCCGAACACCGCGGTGCAGAAGGCCTGCGTGGAAGCCGGCCTGTTGACCGTGGCCGCCGGCGAGAACGTCCTGCGCCTGGTACCACCGCTGGTGCTGACGGATGACGACGTGGCGGAAGGGCTGGCGCGGTTGGGGCAGGCGGCGTCTGGGCTGCGGACGCATCTGGCTGCGGCGCAGTGAGGGAAGGAAGCAAGCAGTTCTTTTTTGAAAAGAACCAGGAAACTTTTGCTCCCACGCTGGCACAAACGTCCGCGCTGGTCGTGCAACGGCGCGCTTTTGCACGGGCGGCACGCGCCGACGTGCAGGCGAACAGACAAAAGTTTTTTGCTTCTTTTTTACAAAAAAGAAGGCCTTGCTTTCTGCAATGACAAAGCACTTCCTCGAACTCGCCGAATTCGACACAGCCGCTTTGCGCGCCATCCTCGACCAGGCCACAGCCTTCAAGGCCGGCGCGCCAAGCCCGTCGGCGATCGCCGGCAAGACACTCGCCCTCCTGTTCGAACGCCCGAGCACGCGCACACGCGTGAGTTTCGAAGTGGCCATGCGGCAGCTGGGCGGCCACTGCGTCGTGCTGTCGGACCGCGAGATGCAGCTCGGCCGTGGCGAGACGATAGCCGACACAGCACGCGTGCTGTCGCGCTATGTGGACGCGATCATGCTGCGCACCGACAAGGTAAGGAAGCTGGAGGAGCTGGCGGAATACGCGACCGTGCCGGTGATAAACGGGCTGACCGAGGCTAGCCATCCGTGCCAATTAATGGCCGACATCATGACGTTCGAAGAACATCGCGGCCCGATCGCCGGACAGGTGATCGCGTGGTGCGGCGACGGCAACAACGTGGCGCGCACCTGGGTGCAGGCGGCGGTACGTTTCGGCTTCACGCTGCGCCTGGCCTGCCCGGTTTCCTGCACGATTCCCGGCTACCTGCTGGACTGGGCCAAGCGCGAGGGCGGCGACGTGAGCGTGACGTCCGATCCCAGGATAGCGGTGGAAGGCGCACGCTGCGTGGTGACCGATTGCTGGGTGAGCATGGCCGACGACCCCAAGCGCGATTGCCGGCCGCTCGCGGCGTTCCAGGTGAATGCGGCGCTGATGGCGCGCGCGGCGGAGGACGCGGTGTTCATGCACTGCCTGCCGGCGCATCGCGGCGAGGAGGTCTCGGCCGAGGTGCTGGACGGGCCGCAGTCGGTGGTGTTCGACGAGGCGGGCAACCGGCTTTGGGCGCAGAAGGCGATTCTGGCGTGGGCGCTGGGATAAGGAAGCAAGGCCTTCTTTTTTGAAAAAACGAAGAAAAACTTTTACTACCGCGCCTGCATGGAGGCTTCCTCTGGTCTTGCCAGAGCGCGCTTTGAAAGCTTTTCGCACCTTTGCCAGGAAAGAGCGCTGAGGTGGTCATGTGTCTCCCCTAAACAGATGGGGGTCTGGGGCCTCAAGGCCCCAGCGGGGTTTGGGGCAGAGCCCCATGCTTGCTGACAGCCCAAACACCAGCCGTTAGTATCACTCCGCCAGCCCAAACTCGGCCAGCAGCCGTGCCCGATCGCCGTCAAGCGCAGGCGCCGGCGTGCGTTGCCCGTCATCGTTTGCCGCGTGTGGCCACACCTTGACCGGGTTGCCGATCATCCGCAGGCCGCCGGCTTGCACCACCATGTGGCGCGGCTCCACCTGCGGGTGGGCGAGCGCGTCGGCCACGTTGTTGATCGGGCCGGCCGGGACGCCGGCGGTTTCCATCACCTGCAGCCAGTGTTCCGCGCTGTGGCCTGCCAGCACGCCTTCGATGAGGGTGGCCAGTTCGCCGGCCAAAGCGCGGCGTGTTTCGTTGGTGGCGAAGCGCGGATCCAGCGCCCAGTCCGGCTGGCCGAGCGCCGCGCACAGCTTGCGGAACAGCCCGTCATTGCCGGCCGCGATGATGATCGGGCGGTCCTGCGCCTGGAAGATGGCGAACGGCGTGATTGTCGCATGCCGCCCGCCCATCGGTCCTGGCACCACGCCTGTCGCCAGATAGCGCATCGCGGGGTTCTCCATGAGCGACAGCTGGCAATCCAGCATGGAGACGTCCACCTTGGTGGCCTCGCCTGTGCGCTCGCGGTGATACAGCGCGGCGGCGATGCCGAGTGCGGTGTAGATGCCGGCACCGAGGTCGCCTACGGACACGCCGATGCGCGCCGGCGCGGCCCCTGGATGGCCGGTGACGGACATGATGCCGCCCAGGCCCTGCACGATCATGTCGTAGGCCGGCTTGGCGGACTCCGGACCGGTATGGCCGAAGCCGGAGGCGGCCGCGTAGATCAGGCGCGGGAAGCGTTCGTGCAGCACGTCCCAGCCCAGGCCGAGCTTTTCCATCGTGCCTGGCCGGAAGTTCTCCAGGACGACATCCGCGCGGCCGGCCAGGGCGTCGAACACCGCGCGGTCGTCGGCGTTCTTCAGGTCGAGTACGATGGATTCCTTGCCGCGGTTGATCGCCGCGAAATACAGCGACTCGCCGTCCTTGAACGGCCCGTAGGCGCGCGAGTCGTCGCCCTGCGGCGGTTCCACCTTGATGACCCTGGCGCCCAGCTCGTGCAGCAGCAGCGTGCAGTATGGCCCGGCGAGGATGCGCGAGAGGTCCAGGATGACCGCACCCGACAACGGGCCGGCCAAGAGACGAGGATTTGCGTCGGACACTATATGCTCCCTTATTTTCGCCCTGCCGGCTCTTCGATCATCCAGCCACCGACAGAGAGCAAAAGTTTTTTGGTCCTTTTTTTCAAAAAAGGACTACTTGCCTTGCCTTACTCATGCGTTATCCGCCCACAGACAACGCGCCGAGGCAGCACATGGCACAACCCGCACAGCAACGTTCCTGGCTGGACCGGCTCTGGGCCAGCGCCTTTGCCAGGGTCCCCGCCGGCGAGGCGTCCGGCCCGGCCCGCGCGCAGGCGCTTGCCACGGCACTGCTCTCCGAACGCGGCGAGGCTTCGGGTGCTGCCCTCTCGCGCGAGCTGACCTCCTGCCTGCGCGCGCTCACGCCTGCGGACCGCCTGGCCGTGCTGCACTCCATAAGCACTGGGTTCGGGCCGGACGAGACGAAGCTGCGCGCCGCGGCGAGCGCCTACCTGGAGGCGCCGGCGCCGGAGACCGCGGCGCGCCTGCACGAGGCGGCCGAGCCGCCGCGCCAGGAGTTGCTGCGCCGCATGAACATGGCGCAAGGCGGCACGGCCATGCTGGTCGCGTTGCGCGCCGAATTGCAGGGCCAGCTCAGATCGGATCCGTCACTGGGCGCGCTGGACCTCGATTTGCGCCATCTGTTCGCCTCCTGGTTCAACCGCGGCTTCCTGGAGCTGCGCCGGATCGACTGGCAGACGCCGGCGGCCACGCTGGAGAAGCTGATCACCTACGAGGCGGTGCACGAGATAGAGGGTTGGCAGGACCTGCGCCGGCGCCTGCTGCCGGACCGCCGCTGCTTCGCCTTCTTCCACCAGGCGCTGCCGGGCGAGCCGCTGATCTTCGTCGAGGTGGCGCTGACGGCCGGACTGGCCGAAGCGGTGCAGCCGCTGCTCGCCCAGCCAAAGGACGCCGCCGGCTGCACGGCGCAGAACGCCGATTCGGCGATGTTCTACTCCATCTCGAACTGTCAGGAAGGGCTGCGCGGCGTGAGCTTCGGCAACTTCCTGATCAAGCAGGTGGTCGAAGAGCTGAAGGCCGAACTGCCGCAATTGAAGAACTTCGCCACGCTGTCGCCTGTGCCGGGTTTTGCCGCCTGGCTGTCGGCGCAATTGCGCAACGATCATCCGCCGTTCACCGCGGAGGACATCGGCCAGGGGCATGCCACGACGCCGGCGGACGCCTTTGCGCAGGCAACCGAGGGCAATTGGTGGGAGGATGCGGACCGGGCCAAGATCGTGCGTCCGGCGATGCTGCGCGCGGCGGCGGTGTATCTCACCCAGAATGCCCTAGGACACAGGATCGATCCGGTCGCACGCTTCCATCTCGGCAACGGTGCGCGGCTGGAGCGTATCGACTGGCTGGCGAACGTGTCCCCGCGCGGCTTGCGCGAGTCGCACGGGATCATGGTGAATTACCTGTACGATCCAGGCAGCATCGAGGGTAATCACGAGGCGTTCGTGAACACCGGGCATGTGGCGAGATCAGCCAGCGTGGACGCCTTGCTCGTGCAGAAAAAGAGCCGGCAGGCTGCCTGAGCGATGCGTGTTGACCTCAGTCCGTACGTTCGATGTTTCTGTCACATGCTGCTGGCAACCGCCCTCTGTCTCGTTCTCCCCGTTCGCTTCTGCAAGTCAGGTTCAAGAATGCGACGCCAAGGCACCCGTTGCCCGGACGGCAAACCTTACCGGCATATTGCTGCTTCCGGGGCGTCAGGCTTCTCGTTCCCATACGTGCTCTTCATTCCAATGCGCTGAACTCGCCATCCTCTATCCTTCTTGAGAAGCCTGACCACACTGGTCTTTGTCCACGTTATCGGCCGAGGTGGACGCGGAGATCGCTGAGATACTCGGCCGGCCACGCTCGCCAAGGCCGTCACGGCCGGACGCCGGACGCGCATTCTGGACATCGTGCGCGGGGACGCTGTGTGGTTTCGTCCAACAGAGCGCGTGACCGCCGGCCGTGACGCCAGGGACAACAGATATCGCCATTGGCGCCGGCGTAATCGTCAGCGGCGACGCCGATTTGCTGGTGCTGGATCCCTGGCGCGGCGTGCGCATCCTGAAACCGGCCGACTACCTCGCCGCGGCCGGGGCAAGCCCTTGATGGATGGCGCATCCTAACGACGCCGCAACGTACATGCGGCACGTCCGCCCCTATGTGGTGACTGGGCCCTTCTTACACAAACAAGATCAATACGCTAACCTGACCCTCACCAACCGTGTGACACGGCCTGCCTGGCATATACAAAGC
>CAXTCL010000243.1:0-5395 GCA_964242035.1 uncultured Acetobacteraceae bacterium
GCGTTGCCCGCGCGGCGTTCTATCCGACGCTGTCGCTGAACATACTCTACGGCTTGCAGGATACCGGCTTCCAGCTGTTCAGCCTGCCCAACGACTTCTGGGCGATCGGGCCCGGCGTGGCGCTGCCCCTGTTCGAGGGCGGCCTCCGCAGCGCCGAGGAGGCGGCCGCGGTCGCCCAGTTCCGCCTGGCCGAGGCACGGTACCGGCAGACCGTGCTGACGGCGATCCAGGACGTGGAAGACGCCTTGTCGCAGCGCCGCCTGCTGGGCGAGGAGACGCGCCAGCTGGATGCGGCCGTCCGCGCATCCGAGCAGACGGTGGACATGGCGACCCACCTGTATAAGGACGGCGCCTCGAACTTCCTCGACGTGGTCGTGGCGCAGACGGCCGAGTTGCAGGCCGAGCAGGCCGCGACCGACCTGCGGACCCGGCGCGTGGCGGCGGGCGTTGAATTGGTGCGGGCGCTGGGCGGGGGATGGGACGTGCGCGACCTGCCGGACTTCAAGGGTGACAAGTTGCCGAAGGACAAGGTCGGGGCAAGCTAGGGGAGCGGAGGGAAGTACTACTGGCCTGTGGTGTTGAGTCTCCAGGCAAGGCCAAGGGCTCTGCCCCTGGACCCCGCTAAGGACAGTCGTCCTTAGAACCTGTTTCTTGGTTTCCTAAATAGATTGGGGTCGGACTCATCTCTCCCCCGCAAACCCCGTCCCAATCCGCGCGCCAGGTGCGGCATCCCCAGCCGGACCGCCGCACAGGTCAGCGACAGGCAGCCCGCGTACAAGCCACGCCGTCCGCGCGGGCTCAACGCCCCGACACCCAGGCCGCCACGGCCGACCCAACCGCGCGCAGCACGCTCTCCTGCTGTTCGAGCACCATGTCCGGCGCCGCGTAATACGCGGCCACCACGATGGGCGGGCGGCCGGTCGGACGGACAAGGGCGAAGTCGTTGCATACGCCGTCGTCAGTGCCTGTGCGGTCCGCCACCGGCCAGTCCGGCGGAAGTGCGGCGCGCAGCCTGGTCCTGCCCGGCACGTTTCCGGCCATCCAGTGCTCTAGCCTGTCACGCGAGGCGGCCTGCAGCGCCGAGCCGAGAAGCAGCGTGCGGGCCAGGCCGGCCATAGCGCGCGGCGTAGTTGTGTCCTTGGTGCCCGACCAGCCGCCCACGAGCTCGTAGCGGTCGAAATTGGTCAGGCTGTCGCCGAGCGTGCGTACGTAGGCCGTCAGCGCGGCGGGGCCGCCGACATGCGCGAGGAGCAGGTTGGCGGCCGCATTGTCGCTCTGTTCCAGTATGGCCTGGCAGGCTTCGGCCACCGTGATGGTGCCGCGGGCGGCGCGCGCCGCGCTGACCGGCGAGTGCGGGAGCAGGTCTTTCGCCGTGAGGTGCAGCTCGGTGGAAAGTGCGTCCTGGCCGGCATCGATGCGCGCAAGCACGCACCCGGCGAGCGGGCCCTTGAACGTGCTGGCCATCAGAAACCGTTCGTCCGCGCGGTGGGCGAGGCTGGCGCCGCTATCGGTGTCGAGGGCGAAGACCCCCAGCCGGCCGCCGTGGGCTTGTTCGATGCCGGCGATGGGGTTCTCCGGGCCGGCGGCCAGAAGGGCAGGGGCGGCGGCCAGGAGGGTGCGGCGGGTCAGGAGCATGGTGCGGCGGGGTTCCTTCGTGTGCTGGGGATCTCTAGTTGCCCGGCCGGGCGTGGCGATTGCCGCCACATGAAAGCTTTGCGAGGGCCGAAGGAAGGCCAAGGGCTCTGCCCCTGGACCCCACTAAGGACAGTCGTCCTTAGAACCTGTCCATGAGCAGTTCTTATAAATTGGGGGTCTGGGGCCTCGAGGCCCCAGCGGGTTTGGGGCAGAGCCCCATTCTTCCAGGCCCGGTCAAGACGTCCGCCCGAGAGTCTCAGGCAAACGCCAGCATAGCCGCGCCATACACCACGAGCGACACCAGGAAGCTGATCACGCTGAACCCCAGCACCCGCCGCACGCCAATACCCGCGATCGCCAGCAAAGGTAGCGCCCAGAACGGCTGTATCATGTTGGCGACGCACTCGCCGTATGCCACCGACATCGCGGCCAGGCCTTGCGGCACGTGCAGGGCGGCTGCCGCCGGCACGATGAACGGCCCCTGCACCGCCCAGTGTCCGCCGCCGCTCGGCACGAACAGGTTGATGATGATGGACGAGATGAAGCCCCAGAACGGCAGCGTGTGCACGGTCGATACCCGCACGAACAGCGTGGCGATCACGCCCGCCAGGCCGGTGGTGGTCATGATGCCCATGATGCCGCCGTAGAACGGATATTGCAGCAGCAGCGGGCCGGTCATGCGGGCGGCTTTCTGCAGGGCGGCGGCGTAGGCGGTCGGCCGCGCGTGCAGCGCCAGGCCGGCGCCGAGGAAGATCACGATGAGCATGTTGATGTCGAGGTGGAAGACACCCTGGGCCAGCGCGCGGATGATGTAGGCGGCTATCGCAGCCACGATGATCGCGTTGAGTATCCAGGCGCGGTCTAGCACGCCGGCCAGGCCGCCGGCGTGTGCGGCCACGCTCACCTCCGCGTCCTCGGCGTCCAGCCGGGCGGTGTCGGCCGGGATGATGTCGGCCTCCGCAGGACCGGACTGCGTGAAGATGAACGGCAGGACCACGATGATGAGCAGCGTGGGCAAGACGTTGAACCAGGGGAGCAGGGTGTCGGACAGCGGGACGATCTGGCCAGTGAGCTTCTGGGTGACGTTCAGCGCGCTGCCAGGCGTGGCCTCGGCCAGTGCGATGGAGCTGGACAGGCCGGGCGGAAACATCAGGAAGCCGGCGTAGGCCGCGGCCATCAGCCAGGCAAAATCAACCCTGATGCGCCGCGCGACCTGGCGGGCGAACAGCGCCGAGACGACCAGGCCGAACCCCCAGTTGAGCAGGTTGGCGCCCATCGAGACGAGCATGGTCAGCGCCACCGCCTGCCGCGCGGTGCCGGGCAGGCGGGCCGTGCGGGCCAGCAGCCAGCCCACCGGGCGCGACGTGCTGAGCGCGTATCCGGTGACCAGGATGAGCACCATCTGGAACGCGAACTGGAAGATTTGGAACAGGCCGTTGTACCAGGCGGTGAGTATCTCGCCTGGCGCTGCATGGGGAGCTAGCAGGAAGGCCAGGGCGGCGGTCAGCAGCGTGAGGAGGATGGCGAAGACGAAGGGGTCCGGCAGGAGGCGCTCGAAGAGGTAGACGAACACGTTCGTGAGTTTGCCGAACGGGGTTTGGGCGGGCATCTGCCGACTCCGGAGGGAAGGCAGGAGAAAGGCCTTCTTTTTTGAAAAAAAGAAGCAAAAACTTTTGTCCCCGCGCCTGCACCAAGGCAAAGCCCGGTTCTGCCAGCGCACATGTTTGCAGAACCTGCGCGGGCCTTGATGCAGGCGCGGGGACGAAAGTTTTTTGCTTCTTTTTTTCAAAAAAGAAGGCCTTTCTTCCTTCCTGTCCCAGGCCTAAACCCGCCCAGCTATCTGGAGATGGAAGCAAGCATGCACGTTCGCACCTGGTGCCTCACCCTGACGTCCATGCTGGCCACAAGCGGCGCCGCACTCGCCGCCCCCCCGCTGGACCAGGACAGCATCTACACCATACAGGTGGAGAACGACGCGGTCTCGACGCTGAAGGGGACCTCCGACCAGTATTACACCAGCGGCCTGCGCGTCGGCTGGACCAGCGGGCAGGACGTGGTCGGCCCGGCCGCCTCCCTCGGCCACAGCATCTGGGGCGACGGCACCACGCGGCTGAGCCTGGAGATCAGCCAGAGCATCTTCACGCCGCGCGAGACGCAGGTGAGCCCGCCGCCGACCGACGACCGGCCGTATGCCGGCGTGCTGATCGCCACCGCCGGCCTGGTGCACGATACGGCGGCCACGCGCGACCTGTTGAGCCTCAGCCTGGGCGTGGTGGGGCCGGCGGCGCTGGGCGAGCAGGTGCAGAACGGCTTCCACAGCATCATCGGCGACACGCAGAACCGCGGCTGGCACTACCAGCTGCAGGACCAGCCGGCGTTCCAGCTGCTGGGCCAGCGCACCTACCGCATCCCGGTGGCGCAGTTCGGGCCGTTCGAGACGGACGCGCTGCCCTCGGCCACCGTTAGCATCGGCGACATACGCGACTACGTGCAGGTGGGCGGCGTCATGCGCTTCGGGCAGGGCCTGCAGAGCGATTTCGGCACGGCGCGAATCGCACCGGGGCTGAACGGTTCGGACGCCTACACCAACGTGCGGCCGTTCGCCTGGTATGCGTTCGCCGGCGCGGACGGCCAGGCGGTGGGCTATGACGTGACAATCGATGGCAGCACGTTCCGCAGCGACTCGCGTGACGTGCATCACATCTGGGACGTGGGCGAGTTCGAGGGCGGGTTGGCGGTGCTGTATTACGGCGTGCGGCTGACCTATACGCAGACCTGGCAGAGCTCGGAGTTTAAGCACGAGAAGTCGTTGTTCAATTTTGGGTCGTTGGCGCTTTCGGCTAAGTTCTAGAAGCAAGCAAGGCCTTCTTTTTTGCAAAAAAGAAGCAAAAAACTCTTGCTCCTGCCTGCATAGAGACGCGTTCCGTATGTGCAGTTACGCGCGTTTGCAGTAGCAGATCGGGCCGTGGTGCAGGCGCGGGGACAAAAGTCTTTTGCTTCTTTTCTTCAGAAAAGAAGGCCTTGCTTGCTTCCCTCAAGACGTAGGAATAGCGCAAACATTCGTCTTGTGCAGATCGGTAGGCGCCCCGGCCGGCCCCAGACTGCGCTCCGCCAGGAAGAACGTGGTGAACCCGTCAGACGCGAGCGCCTCCAGATTGCGCCCCGCCGGATCGGTCATGGTGGCGCCGTCGTCCAGCACGTGCGTCTCGCTGTGCCCGTCCGCCGCGCGTATGGTGATACGGCCGCACAGCGCGTATTCGTAGCGGTCGGCCGCCGGCACGGTGACGGCGACGCTGCCGAACGGATGGTTGGCGGACAGCTCGAAATGGGCCACGAGCTGGCCGTTGATGAAGACGGTTGTGGCCTCGGTGATCTCGGCCGGATCCGTCTCGTCGGAGATCTGGAAGCTGACGGTGGTGCCCACGGCGCCGGCCGTGGCGGGCAGGCAGGCCAGCAGGCCAGCGGACAGGATAAGGAATGGGTTCGGCAGACGCATCGACGCCTCATGATCCTGTGCTTGCAGTGCAGGATAACGCTGGAACGCAGCAAAAGGCGATGCCGCTTGGCGCGGCGCTGGACTGGGCGGCGGGCCGCCTGGGCGATGCCGGCGTGGACCAGCCGCGTCGCGAGGCGCGCCTACTGGCGGCCCATGTGCTGGGCGCGGCGCCTGGAGCGCTGCTGGACCAGGCCGGGCAGATAGAATGGGCGGCGTACACGGCCGTGGTGGCGCGCCGTGCGGCGCGGGAGCCGTGGGCGTTGA
>CAXTCL010000244.1:0-5353 GCA_964242035.1 uncultured Acetobacteraceae bacterium
GCCATGAGCACCGGAGCGTCGTGCGCATAGCACGCTGTCGCATGACAAACGCGCGTCAGACTGCCGTCAGGGCGGGTTTCGCAAGCACCTCTCTTTTTTTCAAAAAAGAAGGCCTTCCTTGCTCCCTTGCGCCGCCAGAAACGCCCGCAACCCCTCTCCGCCATCCCCCTCGCCCGCCTGCACCGTAACCGCCACCGCAACGGACGGCGAACCCCGCCGCGCCATCATGTCGCGCGCCATATGCAGCCGGTCGTCAAGACCGCCAAGCATGGGCTTGCCGTCCACCCACACCGCATAGGCCGATTGCTGCCCGGTCTCCTTCACGGTCAGCAGCATCCAGGGCGCGCCGGCGGGCGTGCGCCAGACCTCGCTGTCGGCCTCGCCGACCAGCGTGGCCAGAGCGGGGCCGCGCGCCGCGGCAAGTATCCGGCTCGGATTGCTCGCAGGCGGCAAGGCGGTCGCGATAACACGCAGCGTCGACAGCCCGCAGCGGATCGTCTGCGTGCTGGTGGCGTGGTCTGTCGCCGCACCCTCCGCGTGGCAGGCGGCCGGCAATGCCAGTTTAGGAGACAGCGCCGCCAATACAGGGTGCGGGGTCGCATCGAGGGCGGCCAGGCCGAGCGGGCCAGCAACTGCCAGCAGCAGGACGGACGCACAGGCGAGCAGCACCCTGCGTGGCGCATAGGCAGGCTGCCGGAAGGGCGGGCAGGCAGGCAGCGGCGTGTCTTGCCGGAACGGCAGGCCGGACAGTGCCAGCAGCACGATGACGAAGGAGAAGAACACCCAGCCGTAGATCAGGTGGTCGGCGGCCCCTGCCTCCGCGCTGCCAAGCAGATGGCCGAGCAGGACGATGCCGAGCCCGCGCACGCCGTTGGCCACCACCGGCACAATGCAGGCCACCGCGATGAACGCCGCGCGCCGCCAGGGCGAGCGGAAGATGGTCACGGCATACAACACGCCGAAAGCCACCGAGGCGATAAGGAAGCGCAGGCCCGCGCAAGCCTCGGCCACGTAGAAGACGCCTTCCGGAATGGTGATTCGGAAAGCATCGGCCTGGAACGGGATGTCGAGCAGGCCGAGGCCGTCCAGGATGAAGCCGGTGGTGAAGCGCTGCAGCGCCGGCGTGAGAAAAGCGCCGAACGGCACCAGGAAAAGCAGGTAGAGGAACGCGGCCGACAGTGACCACCAGAGCCGCCAGCCGAGGCAGGCGATCAGCAGCAGTTCGGCGAACGCGACCAGGGCCAGTTGGCGACCCTCCATCAGCCCAAGCCAGTCGCTCGCCACCCAGACCAATACTACCGGTATCGCGCCCAAAGCTGGCCAAGCGGCCGGACGCACGGCGCCGGCCAGCAGCGGACGGCGCTCCCAGAGAAGCCAGCCCACGATCGGCAAAACCAGCCAGCAATGCCCGTAAGCCGTGCTCTGGTCCCAGACGCGCACGGCGGCTGACACCTCCTGGTGGAACGCCGCACACAGCACCACCAGGCCCGCCGCGGCCGTGAGCCAAGCAGGCCGCGAAGCAGCCGGTATCATCCGACGCCGCGCACGAGGACGGGGCCAAGCACGTTGGCCACCGGCAATGGCAGCCGCTTCCAAGCCGCGATCATCAGGCGGTATTTCGGGTTGAGCGGGTTGATCTCCGGGATGGACTGCCCAGGCGCCAGCTTGAAATAATACGGCAGAGGCTGCGGCACGAAACCCCAGTTCTTCTTGAATGAAAACGCGCCGGTGCCTTCCTTGCTGCGCCCGAAATCGAACAGCCTGGCGCCGCGCGCGGCGGCGCGCCGCATCACCTCCCAATACATGAAGTCGTTACCGAAACATGCCCGCGCGTCTGTGGTGCCGCCGCCGTAGTACGGGATAACCTCGTCGCGCCAATAAAAGTTCATCACCGAGGCGACATCGCGGCCGCCGTCGCTGATGGTGACCACGTCGAGCGCCTGGCCAAACGTCTCGGCCAATATGCGGAAGTATTTCCGCGCGAACACCGGCGTGCCGAGGTTGCGCACGCTTTGCGCATAGATAGCGTGCAAAGCATCGACGTTGCGGTCCGTCCGCGCCACCAACCCACGCTCGATCCCCTTGCGCACTACGGCGCGCTGCTTGCGCGGAATCGCCTTGAGGTTGGTGTCGTCATCGGCCACGATAGCACGGCGAAACGTCACGTAGAGCGCGCCACGTTCCTGCCAGCCCTCGTCCAGCCAGTCCGCCGGCGGCTTCTGCAGGAAACGGAACTCGCAAGACGTGGCGCCCAGCCTCTCCCGCAACCCGGACGCGTGGTCCGCCAGCGCCCGCGCCGCCTCCGCATCGGCCGCCAACGGCCCGCCATAGACGCAAAACGGATTGCTGATCAGCGTGTGCCCGAACAGGCGGGTCTTCACCTCGACCAGCGGCAAGACACCGACGACAGCCCCGTCCTGCTCGGCGGTCAAATAATGCGCGCGGTGGCCGAAGGCGGCCTCGATCACCCGGTGCCACGCGGCCTGATGGAAGAACGTGGCTTCCGGCCGGGCCTGGACGAAGTCGTCCCAGGCGGCGGTGTCCTGGCCTAAGGGTTTGATAGAGATCATCGGAGAAAGCCTAAGAAAGGAAGCAGTCCTTTTTTGAAAAAAAGGACCAAAAAACTTTTGCTCCCCCCGCATTTGCACCAGCCAGGTGCCTCAGGACAAACCGAAGCTCCGGCAGATGCGGGAAGCAAAAGTTTTTTGCTTCTTTTTTTCAAAAAAGAAGGCCTTGCTTTCTTTCACGTCAGCTCCCGCCTGAAAACCTCATCCACCCGGTCCCAGGCAAAATCCCGCAGCAGGCTCTCAATCCGCCCCGCCGTGCGCGAGATGTTCACGTAATGGCGGAACTTCGCCATCCGCGGCGCGGCTTCGTTTCGCGGCTGCCCGGGGTCGATCTCCCAAGGATGGGTGTAGAACATGCCTCGCTGCGTGCGGTTGACCCGACGCAGGCCGGTCCGAAACAGCCCATACGGCAGCAGCCGGAAATATCCGCCGCCCGCGCAAGGAAGGTTACGCCCGCCCACGCGCACCGTGGTCATCGGAATCTCCAGCAGCCGACCGTCGGCCACACGATGCGGCGTGCGCGGCGCGTCCGGCATGCCATACAAATCGTGCCGTATCGGATAGATACTGGAGCTGTACCTATGCCCCTCGTCGGCCAGTATGCCGAACGCCCAGGGATTGCGCGTGTTTATGGAAAACGTCGGCGCGCGATAGCCCACCACCCGCGTCCCGCCAACATCTTCCAGCAGGCGCCGTGCACGTCCGACATCTTCGCGGAAATCCTCCGGCGTCTGCGCGTGCGCCAGGCGATGCGCGTAGCCGTGGCTGGCCAGCTCGTGCCCGCCGGCCACGATCCGCCGTACCAGCGCCGGATGACGGTCCGCGACCCAGCCGAGCGTGAAGAACGTGGCACGCACCCCAGCCGCCTCGAACATTGCCAGGAAGCGGTCGGTGTTCGCCTCTACGCGTCGCGGCAGGCTGTCCCAATCGTCGCGCGAGATGCTGCCGGCAAAAGCCTGCACCTGGAACCAGTCCTCCACATCCACCGTCATGGCGTTGAGATGCGTGGTGGCGGACGCCTCGCCGAGCCAGTCCTGTACCTGCATCAGAACCTCTTCAGCGCGCCGATGGTGACGGTGGACTCGTTCGGGCTCTGGCCGTCATAGCCGGTGGCCGCAAAGCTCGAGCCGCCGACCGTATAGTTGCCGCCGAAACGCAGATAGGCGCTGATCTGCCGAGGAAACGACTTCTCTATACCGGCGGAGATGCTCACCGTGTCGCCGTTATCCGAGGCGACAAGGCCGGTCTGGTTGTTGCCGTATTGCAGGTAGCCGGTCAGGCTGATCGTCTCGGTCAACTGGTGGCGCTCGCTTATGCTGGCGAAGATGCCGCTGGTGGTCACCGGTGCCAGCACGCTGACCTGGCGACCGACCGGGTCGCTGGTCTGCCGGTGCACAGACAAGGTCACCGTGTCGAAATTGCCCAGATAGGTGGCCGACGCGTCCAGCCTGTGCAGGCGCTGCAGATTCTGGTTGGCGCCGAAGAAGTTGCTGGTCGAGAGCAGCGGGGCGGCCTGCAGCGCGGAGGCGGCCACACCCGTCGCGTCGTCCGCGCCGTCCAGCAGCGCGTTGGTCTGGTCCTGGTCGAAAGTGGTGATGCTCTCGGAGTAGCCGCCAAACACCCGAATGCGCGGCGTGGCCTGCACCGAGGCCTGGGCGAAGACGGAGCCGAACCCGTCCGTGTAGCGATACTCCAGCGTGGCCGAGCTGTTCTGCGCAAAGGTGAGCTTCACCCCGCCCGAGCCCACCGGGCCGATATAGCTGTAATCGCTCCTCGGATAATCGAGGCTTTCGTAGCCCGCCTCGCCCAGCAAGGTGATCCGCCTTGTCCAGGCGTAGCTCGCGTCGTCAGTCAGCAGCACACGCCGCCCGCCCGCCAGCGCGCCGGCGCCCGTATAATAGCTGGCATCGACGCCAACACGGTCGCGCAGCCGACCGTAATTCTCGCCCGTGGTGAAGTTGGCATAGGCGCGCTCCGTGCCCTGCTCCGAGCTGCCGTAGGCGCCCTCGTTCTCCAGATACTGCGCCTGCGCGAAGCCCGGCTGACCGATCCCATTCTGCCCGGTAAGCGTGTTCAGCGAGCCCGGGACATCGGTGGCGCTGTAGCTGTAGCTCACGCCCGCCTGGGCCGTCCCTGTGCCGCCAAAAGTGCGCGTCACATACGGCGAGACGGAGAAGCTGCTCACCGTCTCGCGCTCGTCCGGCGACAGCGTGACGGTTGTGGCAGGCCCCAACCCGCCAAACACCGATTGCTGGCTGATCGAGCCGCGCGCGTCGAAGAACAGCCATCCCGGCAGCAGCGTGGCGGTCACGTCGCCGCTGCCCTGCTCCTCGAATTGCGAAAAGCTGCCGTTCTCCGCATAGATCTGCGCGATCGGATGGTAGTTGATGTCCACCTGCAGACGCTGCGAAGTGTCGGTGATCACGATGGCGGGCTGGAACGCGGTGATGAAGTCCCCGCCCGCCGCACGCGCGCCGGAGCCGGCAACCGCGCCGGCATTGTCGGTGTATTCTTCCGAGGCGCCGAACTGGCCGGTGATCTGCAGGTTCGGCGCGTTCACGCCTTTGCCGCTCGGCTGCGTGTCGCCATAGGTGTTCAGCAGGTGCTCGCGCAGATCGGAGAGCGAGGGATCTACGCCAGTTCTCGGCAAGCCAGCATCGGTGGCAGGCGGAGGCGTGGGGGTGTCGGCTTCCTGGGCGTTTGCGTGGGTCGCTGTAGCCAAAAGAAAGAGAGCAAGGCCTTCTTTTTTGAAAAAAAGAAGCAAAAAACTTTTGCTCCGCTGTCGC
>CAXTCL010000245.1:0-5352 GCA_964242035.1 uncultured Acetobacteraceae bacterium
CGCCGATCATCAGCGGGATGAACCAGTTGCCGAAGCCGCCGATCAGCGCCGGCATGACCGTGAAGAAGATCATAATCAGGCCGTGGGCCGTCACGATCGTGTTCCACTCCTGCCCGCTGGTGACGATCGTGTTGCCGGGGTGGGAGAGCTGGGCGCGCATGATGATGGACAACACGCCACCGGTCAGCCCGGCAATCACTGCGAAGATCAGGTAGAGGGTGCCAATGTCCTTGTGGTTGGTGCTGAACAGCCAGCGCTGCGCGAAGGTGGGCTCGTGATGGGCCTCGTGGCCGTGATGCGTGTCGTGTGTCGTGGCGGACATCTTAATGCTCCGACGCCGAAGCCAGGCGAGTGTTCTTGTCACCCTCAAGGCTGGCGTTGTTAAACTTGGCAGGCGCCTGGGCGAGCCAGGTCTTGAAGTCATCCAGGCTGAGCGCGTGAATGCTGATCGGCATCACGCTATGGTTGGTGCCACATATCTGGTTGCACTCGCCGTAATAGTCACCTGGCTTGTCCACATTAACCCACGTCTCGATCGTCCGGCCGGGGATGGCGTAGCGCTGCACGCCCAGGCTGGGGATGAAGAAGCTGTGTATCACGTCGCCGCTGGTCGTCAGGATGCGTATGTCCTTGCCGGCGGGCAGCACGAGCTGGTTGTCAACCGCGAGGTGACGCATGTGGTTCTGCTTCTGCTCAGCGGTGAGGTCCTCGTCATGGACCATGTAGCTGTCGTAGTGCATGCCCTTGGCGTCCGGGTAGGTGTACTCCCAGTACCATTGATGGCCGGTTACCTTCACCGTCATGTAGGCGTCGTGCGTGCGGTCCTCGAAGTAGACTAGGCGGAAGCTGGGGATGGCGATCACCACCAGGATCAGCACGGGGATCGCCGTCCAGGCCACTTCCAGGGTGGAATGATGGCTGAGCTTGCCGGCGACCGGGTTGCGCTTGGCACTGTATCGGAACGTCACCCAGGCGAGCAGGCCGGCCACGAAAACGGTGATGGCGACGATGATGTAAGTGACCAGGCCGTTGAGCGACTGGATGCCTTCCTCGACCGGGCTGTGGGCGTGCTGCATGGTCATCTGCCAGGGTGCCGGCGTCTGCGCCGCGGCCGTGTGGGCCAGCAACGCGAGGGCGGCGAACCCCAGGAAGGCGGCGCAGCGCCTGGCTGAAAACTTCATGTGTCGTCGGGTCCCGTCTGGTCGTAGGCCTGGCATGGCCAGGTGTTCATCCGATATCGGAGCGTCTGGTACAGATCAAGGTGCGGTGCCGCATTTGGCGGCGCGAGGCGGTAAGAAGGCAAGCAAGGCCTTCTTTGTTGAAAAGAAGAAGGCCTTGCTTGCTTACCTTCTCGGCAACCGCAGCAGCGTGAACAACCCTGCAGGCGGCACCGCCTCGAACACCGCGTCCGCCGGTATCTCCGGCCCGAACAGATCCTGCGGCGCGAAGTCCGGGTGCCAGCCGAGCGCGTGCGATAACGGGGCCATGGCTTTCTCCACCATACGGCGCGGGCCGCGCGCGGCGACAAAGTGATTGACGAACAGGATGTGGCCGCCAGGGCGGACGATGCGGCGCAGTTCGGCCAGCAGCAAACGCGGGTGCGGCACCACGGAGGCCACGAACATGCTGGCCGCGATGTCGAAGCTGGCGTCGGGGAAGCTGGTGGCCTCGGCGTCTTGCTCGAGCAGGGCTTCGACATGGGTGAGCGACTCGGCCTGCACGCGGGCGCGGGCGCGCTCCAGCATCTCGGCGGACAGGTCTATGCCGGTGACGCGCTTGCTGCGGTCGTAGAGAGGCAGCGCCAAGCCAGTGCCCACGCCCACTTCCAGCACCCGCCGGCCTGGCTGGCTGTTGATGAAGGCGAGCGCGCGCATTCGCGCCGGCCTGGAGATGCTTCCAAAGGCGGTGTCGTAGAAGGCCGCCTGTCGGCGGTAGGCGGTTCGCACCGCATCGGCATTGAGCTTGGTCACGCGCAGCGCGTAGCCTATCGGCGTGCGTGCGTCACTATCCGCCGCACGAAGCGGGCCGGCGCTCAGGCCGGTTGTGAGATGTTCACCGCGGCCGCGCGCCCGTTCTGCTGCTGCTCCACTTCGAAGCCCACGCGCTGTCCCTCATTGAGGTTTCGCAGGCCGGCCTTCTGCACGGCGCTGATGTGGACGAAGATGTCCTTGCCACCGGTTTCCGGCTCGATGAAGCCGTAGCCCTTGGTGGGGTTGAACCATTTGACTGTCCCGCTGGTCATGTCTCTCGTCTCCCCTGCGCGGTGCCGGGATCATTGGAGAGTCGGGGCGGTTTTGCTGCCCCGAAGTCCGGCTTGCCGCTGGAGCGAAACGCTAGCAAACCTCCGGGGCTTCGGCAACGATCCTGCAAAATCTTGCTAGCTGACCCGGGCTGAGTCATTTTACCATGCGCCCTGCCCGGCTCGCCTGCGACGGCCTACACAGACAGCACTGAGAGACCTGGATGACCTACGCAAAATTTTGGGTCTTCGAACACCAAGGGTGGCTGCTGGCGGGCCTCGGCTTTGTCTTCTGGGTGTTCGCCAATTACTGGTACCTTCGGCCTTACATCGCGCGCATGCGGCGCGACAACCTTCCGCATTCCTGGAGCGCGGACCTGGCCGCAAAGACCAGCAAGGGCGGCCGCAAGTCGATCTGGTGATGCCGGCCCGGGTTGAGAGAAGGAAGCAAGCAGTCCTTTTTTAAAAAAAAGGACCAAAAAACTTTCGCTCCCCGCATTTGCACCGCCCGGGTGCTTCTAGGTAAATCCGAGCCGTCGAAGATGCGCGGTAGTAAAAGTTTTTTGCTTCTTTTTTCAAAAAAGAAGGCCTTGCTTGCCTATTGCGTGGCATACCCCCGCGCCCCGACCATCGCCGGAATACGCGCCGCCACGTTGGAGATGATTTCCGCCACACCCTGCGCCGGCCGCGGCGGGCTGAACAGGTGGCCCTGCACCTCTGTGCACCCCTCCACGCGCAGCCAGTGAAGCTGCTCCTCGGTCTCCACACCCTCCACCAGCGTGTCGAGTTCCAGGTGGCCGCACAGGCCAAGCACGGCGCGTATGATGGTGCCGCCGTCGCCATGCAGGTCCGCCAGGAAGCTCGCGTCGATCTTCACCTTGTCGAAAGGAAAGCTGCGCAGGTAGCTCAATGACGAGTAGCCGGTGCCGAAATCGTCGAGCGCCAGGCGAACGCCGAGGCCTTGCAGGCGGCGCATGGTGGCCAGTACGTCGCCCATGTCGCGCATCACCACGCCCTCGGTGATCTCCAGCTCCAGCCGGCCGGGCGGCAGCCGCGTGTCACGCAAGGCGCTGGCGACGATGGAGATGATGTCGGAGCGCTCAAACTGCACCGGCGAGAGGTTCACCGCGACGCGCGTGTTGGCAGGCCAACGCGTAGCCTCCTGGCAGGCCTGGCGGAGCACCCACTCGCCGATCGAGGCAATCAGCCCTGTCTCCTCGGCGATCGGGATGAAGCGGCCGGGCATCACCATGCCGAGCACGGGGTGGTGCCAGCGCAACAACGCCTCGAACCCGCTGACGCGGCGCGGTTCAAGCTGGACCAGCGGCTGGTAGTAGACTTCGAACTGGTTGCCGGCCAGCGCCTCGCGCAAGTCGATCTCCAGCGCGCGCCTGGTGCGTACGGTCTCCTCCATCGCGGGGTCGAAGATGCGGTAGGCGTCGCCGCCCTCGGCCTTGACGAAATACAGCGCGATGTCCGCGCTGCGCAGCAGATCCGTCAGCTGCTCGCCGCCGGAGGGATACAGCGCCACGCCGACGCTGGCACTGATCCGCAGGTGGTAGCCATCAACCTCGTACATCTTCGACAACTCGCTGACCACGAAGCGGGCCAGAGACGTGCTGTCGCGACGCTGCTGCTGGCACAGCCGGACGATGGCGAACTCGTCGCCGCCCAGCCGCATCACGCGGTCGTCCTCGCCGACGCACTGGCGCAGCCGGTCGGCCACCTGGCGCAGCAGCGAGTCGCCCACCGGGTGGCCGCGCGTGTCGTTCACCTGCTTGAAGCCGTCCAGGTCGATCAGCAGCACGGCGGCGGAAAGCCCGTCGCGGCGCGCGCTGACGAAACGGCGCGCCATCGCGTCGGTGAAGTAGCGCCGGTTGCTCAGCCCGGTCAGCGGATCGCGCAGTGCCTGCTCGCCGAGGCGTTCGCGCAGCAGGTAGTTCGACAGGATCAGCCGTGTCGCGACAAAAGCGCCGGCCGCAAGGGCCAGCATCACCGCCAGAACGATTTGCCGGAGGTGGAAGAAATCGCCGAGCGCCACACTGGTGTTGAAGCTCTGCGTGACGACGATCGGTATGGACTCAGGCGCCTGCACGCCCACCAGCCGGTCCACCCCGCCGGTCCGGTCCTCCAACTGACCGCTTGCGGCCTGCTCTGCCACGACGAAAGCCGGGTCCGCGGCCGATGGGCGCTCCAGCAATGCCCGCCCGAGATGCTGGCTGCGGGCGATGATGGCCGCATCGCTGCGCCGCTGGACCATGCTGACCACGCCTGGTCCGGAGCTCTGCCTGACGATCATCTCGGAGAGCGCCATCGGGTCCAGCCAGATCACCGCCTGGCCGTCCTCGGCGCCTGCCCTGTCGCGCAGCAGCCAAATCGTCTGCACGGACCAGCGCCCGCTGGCCGTGTTCAGCACGGGCGCGCCGATCTGCAGGCCGGACGGCGTAGGCGGCGGGTCGCCTGGGCTGACCGCCGGCCCGGCGATCGTTCCCGGCCAGCCGGCGGCGTCGCTGGTCCATTCCAGCCGGCCGCGGCGGTAGATGTTGACCGCCTCTATGCCGGAGTGGTTCGCCGAGACGTCGTCATGCAATTGCTCGTCGATAGCCTGGGCGCCCGCGAGGTTGCCCGTATCGACCAGCCGCCCGCGTGTCTGCGCCAGCGTCTGCAAGGTCTGCGCGGCCTCGAAGACGCGCAGCATCGTCTGTTCGACAGCGGAAGCCCCCGCTTCGGCCCGCGCCAGCACCGCCTTGCGCCCCGTGCGCTCCGCCTGGCTGAGCGAGGTCAGGGTACCGGCGGTGAGCAGAAGCGTCAGCAGGCCCCAACTGCCATAGGCTATGAGGGCCGCCCTACTCATGCGTCTGAGGAAATCTGTCAGCATCCGCGTCACAGTAGCCTGTTCCGCAGCCAGCATAAACTAAACGTGAGCCTTGCGTCGAAAAGATTGGTCGGCTGGCGGATTTACAGCAGCTAAGGAAGCAGTTCTTTTTTGGAAAAACCAAAAAACTCTTGATTCCCCGGACGCTCCGCAGCTTCGGCTTCTCCGGATGCGCGCGACTGGTGCAAATGCGGGGGAACAAAAGTTTTTTGGTCCTTTTTTTCAAAAAAGGACTGCT
>CAXTCL010000246.1:0-5207 GCA_964242035.1 uncultured Acetobacteraceae bacterium
GACAGCGGAGTCAAAAGTTTTTTGCTTCTTTTTTTCAAAAAAGAAGGCCTTTCTTCCTTCCTCCCAGGAACACCAACACGCGTGCAAAAGCCAGACCTGATCTTCCTAGCCCACCGCATCGCCTGGCCGCTGAACAAGGGCGAGAAAATACGCGCCTGGCACATCATCGAGCACCTCGCGCAACACTACCGCATCCATTTCGGCTGCGTGGTGGATGATCCGGCGGACATGGCGCATGTGGCGAAGATGCAAAGCGTGTGCGCCAGCGTGGGCGCTTTCCCGATAAACAGGCGCGTGCAGAAGGCGCGCGCCCTGCTGCGTGCGCGGCCCGGGCGGCCGCTGATGCCCGATTTCTACTTTTCGCCGGCGCTGCAGCTTTGGGTGAATGCCACGGTCGCGCGCACCCGCATGGCGGTGGTGTACATCTACTCGGTGGCTATGGCCCCATACGCGATCGGCCTCGATCATCCGCTAAAAATCCTCGACGCGATCGATATCGACTCCGAGAAATGGGCGGAATACGCCACCGATGCGGAATATCCGATGCGCCTGGTCTGGGCGCGGGAAGCGCGCAACCTTCTGGCCTATGAGCGAGCCTGCGCGGCGGCGTACGATCGGACGTTCTTCGTGTCCCAGCCCGAAGCAGACCGGTTTTGCGCGCTGGCGCCGGAGGTGGCCGGCCGCGTAGCCGCGCTGGAGAACGGCGTGGACCTGCAACGCTTCTCTCCGGCGGACTCCTACACGTCGCCGTTCAGCGATCCGGCGCCGCGTGTGGTCTTCACCGGCAACATGGATTACTGGCCGAATGCCGACGCGGCGATCTGGTTCGCGCGCGAGGTGATGCCTCTCCTGCGCGCGCGCGTACCTGGCCTGACGTTCTGGGCCGTCGGCGCCAACCCTACGGCGGAGGTCAGCGCCTTGGCGGCACTTGCCGGCATACACGTGACGGGCCGGGTGGAGGATGTGCGGCCCTACGTGGCGCATGCCTCCGTAATCGTGTGTCCACTGCGCATCGCGCGCGGCATACAGAACAAGGTCCTGGAAGGCATGGCGATGGGCCGGCCGGTGATCGCCTCGCCCGGCGCGTTCGAGGGCGTGCGGGCGCAGGCCGGCACCGCATTGCTCGTGGCGGACGGCGCGGAGGCGTTCGCCCGCTGCGTATGCGAGGTGCTGGAGGGCGCCCATCCTGGCCTAGGCGCCGCAGCACGTGAAACGATGGAACGCGGCTACGCCTGGTCGGCCGTGCTGGGCGAGCTGGATAGCTACCTGGATACTACACACAAGCTGTCGCGTTGACTCAAAGCAAGCAAGCAGTCCTTTTTTGAAAAAAAGGACCAAAAAACTTTTGCTTCCCCCGCATTTGCGGCACGCGGGTGCCTCCAGACAATATGAGGCGCTGCAACAGCGTCAGGACAAAAGTTTTTTGCTTCTTTTTCTCAAAAAAGAAGGCCTTTCTTCCTTTAGGCCACAACACCCATGCCCCCACACAGCATAGACCTACGCCGAGCCCCGCTCCGTTCCGACCGCGAAGCCTTGGCCGCCGTGCTCGACCTTTGGAACGACCGCAAGATCGGCCGCGAAGAGCCGATACGCTCCCTGGCCGTGCTGGTGCGCGACCATACCTGCCAGATCACCGGCGGCTTGTGGGCGGACACCTACTGGGACTGGATGTTCGTCTCCATGCTGATCGTGCCGGAGCCGCTGCGCCGGCGCGGCGTGGGGTCAGACCTTCTGGGCCAGGCGGAGGCGGAGGCGGCACGGCGCGGCTGCATCGGCGCCTGGCTAGACACGTTCTCGTTTCAGGCAAGGCCGTTCTACGAGCAGCGCGGATATGCGGTGCTGGGCGAGATCAAGGATTATCCTGCGCCGCACAGCAGGTTTTTCATGGTGAAGAGGTTTTAAGGGAAGGCAAGCAAGGCCTTCTTTTTTGCAAGAAAGAAGCAAAAAACTCTTGTCCCTCCGCCGGTACAAGAGCGATGGCATCCAGAAAATCACGACTGCCGCAAATGCGCGGGAGCAAAAGTTTTTTGCTTCTTTTTCTCAAAAAAGAAGGCCTTTCTTCCTGACCCTGCCCACCGCATGCCGCAAAATCGCCAACGCCCCGCCAGCGCGCCAGGGATAAGCCACCAAAATCCCCACGCGCTGCCGCCGCTCGCGCGCCCATTGCTGCTTATACTCGTCGTCGCCACGGCCAAAGTCGATCTCGGCGATTCCATCGTGTTCCAGCAAATGGCGTATCATCAGGCCGGTCAGCACGTTTCCCGGCGCCAGCGCCTTGTGCGCCTCATGATAGGCAAGCTTGAGCACACCGGCCCAGCTCCCGTGCACGATCCATAGTTGTGCCGCGACCGGCAAGCCAGAAAGAGCGAGGACGCCGAGGCGTAACGTACCCTCCCCCGCGCAGGCGCGCATCAAGGCGGGGTTGAAGCCAGGGTGCGGCTCAGGCTCCTTCCAGCTCGCGGCATAGACGGCCTCATACGCCGCGATCGCCTCTTCCAGGCCGGCCTCGTTCTGCACGAGGCTAAAGGCGAAACCGGGCTGCTGACGCAGGCGCTTCGTCTGACGCGTGATCGCGGTGCGCAGCCGGCGCGGCCGGCCAGCAAGGTAGGCCTCCCATCCCTGCCCCGCCACGCCTTCGTGCCAATTGCCGAAATGCTCGAAGGCGAGCAGGCGCCGCCCGGCCTGGCGCAGCCCGGCGAGCAGCGCGTCCAGGCCAGGGCTGTCCGCCGGCATCGCCTCCAGCCGAACCAGGCCATAGCGGCGCCAGGCCAAAGCGAGCGCGCGGCCAATGGCGTGCAGCCTCGCTTCGGCCAAACCGGGCGCCAGGAGCGGCTGCCAGAGGCAGGTATAGGGCGTGGCAAGTGCTTCGAGCCTGCCGGCCAGATGCTGCATGGGAACTACCGCCAGAACCTGGCCGCCCGCTTCCGCAAGCTGGAAGACGGCCTGCGCCGTCTGCGGCAACCCGGCCGCCAGCGTGGCGCGATACCAGCCGATCGTGGAGAACGCGTCCTGCCCGAACAGCGCCAGCGCATCTGCCGGCAGCGCGTCCAGGCCCGCCACGTCGCGTATGCGTATCCCGGCCTCACGCATGCAGCGCGTACCAGGCGCAGCCGATCCACTCGTGCAGCGCCCAATAGCTCTCCTGCCAGGCGGAAATGCGCGGCAGCAGGCTCGCCAGCGCCAGCCTGGGCGGCACGTCCGGCATGGCCGGCGCGGCCACCACGCGGAAGCCCGCGGCCCGGAACGCGATCAGCGCCCGTCGCATGTGCCAGGCGTTGGTCACGACGTAGGCGCTGTCGATGCCAGCCGCGCGCAGGATGGCGGCAGAGCGCGCGGCGTTCTCCCAGGTGTCGCGCGACTGGTCTTCCAGCCAGAGCGGCGCGAGGCCGAAATCGACGTGCAGGCTCAGCGCCATGAGCGCCGCCAAGGTGGGAGCGCCCAGGCGTATCCGCCCGCCTGAGACCAGTATCGGCAGGCCCACTCGCCGCGCCAGGGCAGCCCCTGCCCGCTCGCGTTCCAGCGTGAGTCGGCCGACGGTGAACCCCACGCCGCCTGGCACTGCAACCGGCGTCAGGTCCGCGCTGAGGATGATGATGGCCTGCGGGGGATCCGTGGGATCGGGTTGGGTCGGCAGGCCGTCCTCCAAGGAGACGATGAGCAGGCCCGAGACGAGCGGTATCGAGAACAGCAGCAATCCGGCCAGGCCGCCGGCGAGCAGGACGCGGCCGGCACGGCGGCGGTGCAGCACGGCGCCGGCGCAGGCGGCGACTAGGCAGTTCAGCGGCGGGATGAGCAGCAGGGACGGCAGATCGGCGAGCGACATGGGGTGGCTGTGCACCATCGAGGAAGGAAGACAAGGCCTTCTTTTTTGAAAAGACTTTCGTCTCCTCGCCTGCACCAAGGCGCGCGCCGATTCCGCGAATGCACGCGCTTGCAGGATGAAACGCGGCCTCACTTGCCAGCGGAGGAGCAAAAGTTCTTTGGTTCTCTTTTCAAAAAAGAACCGCCTGCCTTACTTTTGCTTGACCCGTCAGCGATACGATCACCCGGCTTGCAACGAATCACCCTCACGCCCATCGGCGATCTCACAACGCTTGCGCAACGCTGGCAGGCGCTGGAGGCGCGCGCGACGCCCGGCTTCTTCCGAAGCTGGACCCATCTCGGCTGCCTGGCGCAGGAGCGGTTCGCACAGGCCAGGCTGCTGGCCGTGACGCAGGACGGCGCAGATGTGGCCCTGGCGCTGCTCGGCGCAGGGCGGCACCGGACGTGGCTGAACCAAACGGGCGACGCAGGCCAGGACGCGGTGTTCATCGAGCATAACGGCCTCCTCGTGGCGCGCGGCGCCGGGGTGGACCTGGCGGCGGCGCTGCGGGCGGCGCGCGGCCGCGGCCGTCTGGTCCTGTCCGGCGTGGATGACGACACGCTGGCCGCCGCAGAAAAGGCCGGCACGCTGCAAGTGGAACAGAGCCGCTGGGCGCCCGCCGTCCGGCTGGACACCCTGCAATCTCCGTATCTGGAGACGTTGAGCGCCAATGCGCGGTCCCAGATCAAGCGCTCCATGCGGCTCTACGGGCCGGACCTCGCCTTGGCGCGCGCCGGCACGCTAGAGCAGGCGCAGAGCTTCTTTGCCGAAATGGTGGAGGTGCACCAGGCATCCTGGCGGCGCCGGCGGCAGCATGGCGCGTTTGCGGACGAGACGATGCGCCTGTTCCACACGGCGCTGATCGACCGCGCCTGGCCACGCGGGGAGGCCGATCTGCTGCGCGTGACGGCAGGCGGGCGGCATGTCGGCACGCTTTATGTCCTGGCACGGGACGGGGTGATCGCAAGCTACCAAAGCGGCTTTGCGCCAACCGAGGACGCACGGCTGAAGCCAGGCCTGGTGTGCCACACGCTGGCCATCCAGCATTACGCAGCCCTTGGTGCGCGCGTTTATGACCTGCTGGGAGGTGCCGAGCGCTACAAGCTGACCCTGGCGCAAGGTGGTCAGATGCTGCATTGGGCGACGCTGCACCGCGCGTGGTCTGGGGAAGCGCTGGTTCGGCGGGTGCTCGGGGTGATAAGGAAGCAAGGCCTTCTTTCTTGAAAAAAGGAGCAAAAACTTTTGCTCCCTCGCCTGCACCAAGGCGCGCGCAAGTTCTACTAACGTTCACATTGGCAGAACCAGCGCGTGCCGTGGTGTAGGCGGAGAGCAAGAGTTTTTACGT
>CAXTCL010000247.1:0-5113 GCA_964242035.1 uncultured Acetobacteraceae bacterium
TTCTTTTTTCAAAAAAGAAGGCCTTTCTTCCTCACCGTGATAGACAAGATAGTCCCCGACCTGGCCGCCGCCCTGTCCGGCATAGGCGACGGCGCCACAATCCTCGTAGGCGGCTTCGGCGAGACCGGCGTCCCCTTCGCCCTGCTGGAAGGCGTTGCCCAGTCCGGCGTGCGGGACCTCGTGCTCGTCAGCAACAACTCAGGCGTGGCCGACAAGGGCGTCTCCCAGCTCCTGCAGCTCGGCCGCGTGCGCAAGATCATCTGCTCCTACCCGCGCTCCGCCGGCTCCGTGGTGTTCGACCAGGTGTATGCCCGTGGCAACCTGGAGCTCGAGCTCGTCCCGCAGGGCACGCTCACCGAGCGCATACGCGCCGGCGGCGCCGGCATAGGCGGCTTCTTCACCCGCACCGGCGTCGGCACCGAGTTGACCCGCGGCCGCGAAACCAGGGTGATAGACGGACAGACCTACGTGTTGGAGCACCCGCTGCACGGTGACGTGGCCCTGATAAAGGGCGAGCTGGGCGACCGCTGGGGTAACCTCACCTACCGCCTGTCGGCGCGCAATTTCGGCCCCGTCATGGCGCCGGCCGCCACGCTGACCATCGCCCAGGTGCGTCACATCGTGGACCTCGGCAGCATAGACCCCGAGCACGTCATCACCCCCGGCCTTTTCGTAAACCGTGTATGGGCCTGCGACGAATGACCACCGACCTGCGCCACCACATCGCCCGCCGCGCCGCGCATGACCTGCCGGACGGCGCCTACGTGAACCTCGGCATCGGCCTGCCCACGCTGGTGGCCGGCCATACGCCGCCCGGCCGCGAGATCATCTTCCACAGCGAGAACGGCCTGCTGGGCGTAGGCCCGCCGCCGCCGCCAGGTGCGGAAGACATAGACCTGATCAACGCCGGCAAGCAGCCCGTCACCCTGCTGCCGGGTGCGGCCGTGTTCCACCACAACGACGCCTTCGTGATGATGCGCGGCGGCCATCTGGACTACGCGCTGCTCGGCGGCTTCCAGGTCTCCGCCGCTGGTGACCTGGCGAACTGGAGCCTCGGCGAAGCCACCAAGGCGCCGGCCGTGGGCGGTGCGATGGACCTGGCCGCCGGCGCCAAACAGGTTTGGGTGCTGATGGAGCACACGACGAAGACCGGCGAGCCACGCATCGTCGAGCGCTGCACATATCCGCTGACCGCGCCCGGCGTGGTGCGGCGTATCTATACCGAGCTGGCGGTGATCGACGTCGGCTTGGAGCTGGTGGTGCGGGAGCTTGCTGATGGGGTCACGTTCGATTTCCTGCAGGCTCGAACGGGCGCGAAGCTGGTGGCAAGAAAGTAAGGCCTTCTTTTTTGAGAAAAAGAAGCAAAAAACTTTTGACTCCGCTGTCGCGCCGCGTTTCGGCAGCCGCCGACAATAAAGGCTTATTAACATGCAGCTACACGTCCAGAACGCCACCCCCTTCACCGTGCGCCGCATCTACTGCGTAGGCCAGAACTACCGCGCGCACACGCTGGAGATGGGCGGCAATCCGGACAAGCAGAGCCCGTTCTTCTTCCAGAAACCCGCCGACGCGATCGTGCCGGATGGCGGCGTAATGCCTTATCCGCCGCGGACAGCCGCCTTCGAACACGAGGTGGAACTTGTGGTGGCGATCGGTGCCGACGCATCCGTGTTCGGCTACGCCGTAGGCCTGGACATGACACGCCGGGACCTGCAGGCGGAAGCGAAGAAAGCAGGCCGGCCTTGGGACATGGCAAAAGGCTTTGATCACTCGGCACCGTGCGGCACCATCACGCGCGCGGCCGAACTGGGCGAGATGAAGCAGGGCGCGATCTGGGTGCGCGTGGACGATCAGGTGCGCCAGAGCAGCGATCTGTCCCAGATGATCTGGGCTGTTCCGGAGATCATCGCCGAGCTATCCACCTACGTGTCGCTGCAGCCAGGTGACCTGATCTACACCGGCACGCCGGACAAGGTCGGGCCTGTGCAGCGCGGCGCGCGGCTGCATGCGCATGTCGATGGGCTGACGGATCTGAGGGTGTCTGTAGGCACCTGACATCGACGCTTCTTGCGTGACAGAGGAGGAGATCCTTGCTTAACGCAAGGGCAACGCGATTCCCTGTCTGTCAAGAGCGCTGCAGGGACACCCTGCTGACCGTGGTCTGAAACGGCGTTTGATTTACGTCCAAAACAAGGGCGGCACGTTCACCAAATCCGCCCAGACCGTCTATTATCGCGGCAGGGAACCGGCGAAGACCAGAGGACAGGGTATTCACGGAAACTTCAGGGATATGGTGACCTTCGAGGAGTTTTGGGTCTCAGGCGTCAAGCGACGCGGCTCGAAGACCCACACCGCCGAACCTGGCGTGTCGATCGTCATCGACGATGACGCCCAGGCTGAATACCAGGCGATCCTATCTTCGCCGGCCGCACTGTAGCGCGCTCCCCCTATCCCACCCGAATCATCCGGTGCTGCTTGCGCCCGGCCGACAACTTCACCGCGCCCGCACGCAGATCCGCCTCGCCGACCAGCCGCGCTTCATCGTCCACCACCTCATCATTCACCCGCGCCCCGCCCCCGCGCACCAGCCGACGCGCCTCCCCATTGCTCGCCGCCAACCCGCTCTCTGCCAGCAACCGATACACCGGCACGCCAGCCACCAGATCCGCCGCGGCCACAAGATGTGTCGGCAGATCATCCGACGCCCCACCCTCCTCAAACGTGGTACGCGCCGTCTCCGCCGCGGCGTCCGCCGTCGCCCGCCCATGCAGCAACGCCGTCACCTCGCCGGCCAGCACCTTCTTCGCAGCATTTATCTCCGCCCCGCCCAGCGCCTCCAGCCGCGCTACCTCCCCTAAAGGCAGATCGGTAAACAGCCGCAGGAACCGCCCCACATCGGCATCCTCCACGTTCCGCCAATACTGCCAGAAATCATACGCCCCCAGCCGCGCCGCGCTCAGCCACACCGCCCCCTTCGCCGTCTTGCCCATCTTGGCCCCGGACGCCGTCGTCAGCAGCGGCGTCGTCACCCCGAACACCTGCGCACCCGCCATCCGCCGCACCAAATCCACACCGCTGACAATGTTACCCCACTGGTCAGACCCGCCCATCTGAAGCCGCACCCCATACCGCCGGTGCAACTCGCGAAAATCGTAGCTCTGCAGGATCATGTAGTTGAACTCGAGAAACGTCAGCGGCTGCTCCCGCTCCAGCCGCAACCGTACGCTATCCATCGTCAGCATGCGGTTCACGCTGAAATGCGGCCCCACCTCCCGCAACAACGCAATATAGCCAAGCCCGTCCAGCCAATCCGCATTATTCGCCATGACCGCGTCGCCAGGCCCATCGCCAAACCGCAGGTAGCTCGCAAAATTGCGCGCAATCCCCGCCATGTTCGCGGTGATCGCCGCATCATCCAGCAACTGCCGGCTCTCATCCTTGCCGGACGGATCGCCGATACGCGTCGTTCCGCCACCCATCAGCACCACCGGCCGATACCCGTGCTTCTGCGCCAGCCGCATCATCATGATCTGCACCAGGCTGCCCACATGCAGGCTGTCCGCCGTGCAATCGAACCCGACATAGAACGGCACCGGCCCGGCCTCCGCCATCGCGGCCTCGTCGGTGCACTGGTGAATGAAGCCGCGCGCGTGGGCTTCTGCTAAAAAATCGTTCATCCGACACCTGAGAAAGGAAGCAAGGCCTTCTTTTTTGAAAAAGAAGCAAAAAACTTTTGTCCCCGCGCCTGCACCACGGTCCGCGGCATTTCTGCCAGCGCGCGTATTTGCAGGACCGGCGCGCGCCCCGGGGCAGGCGCCAGAAGCAAAAGTTTTTTGCTTCTTTTTTTCAAAAAAGAAGGCCTTCCTTCCTTACTAACACCCGGAACGGAAATCCATGCGCGCTATAGGCCTGATGAGCGGCACCTCGCTAGACGGCGTCGACGCCGCCTACCTGGAAACCGACGGCGTCCACATCCAGGTCTTCGGCCCCACCCTGACCATTCCCTACACGCCCAACCTGCGCGCCAAAGTCCGCCACCTGATAGATTTGGGCCAGTCCGCCCCGCCCCATCTCATCACCGAAGCCGAGGACGAACTCACCCTGATCCACGCCGAAGCGGTCCTTGCCCTGGACACCCCAGCCGACATCATCGGCTTCCACGGCCAGACCATCCTGCACGCTCCTCAGCGCCGCCTCACCTGGCAGATCGGCAACGCCGAACGCCTCGCCGTCCTCACCCACACCCAGGTAGCCCACGATTTCCGCCAGGCGGACGTAGCCGCAGGCGGCCAGGGCGCCCCGCTCGTCCCCATCTTCCACGCAGCCCTCGCCGCCGCCCTCCCGCGCCCGCTCCTCATCGTCAACATAGGCGGCGTCGCCAACGTCACCTTCCTCGCGGCAGACGGCACCCTGCTCGCCTGCGACACCGGCCCGGGATGCGCCTTGCTGGACGACTGGATGGCCCACCGCACCGGCACCCCCATAGACCAAGACGGCCGCGCCGCCGCCGCCGGCACCCCCAGCGAGCCCATACTGGCCATCCTTCTGGCCCACCCCTACTTCGCCCAGCCCGCCCCCAAATCGCTGGACCGCCAGCATTTCGCCGCCACCCTCGCCCAGCTCGCCCATCTCTCCACCGAAGACGGCGCCGCCACCCTGGCAGCACTTACCGCCCGCGCCATCGCCGCCCTCCCGCTACCCGCGCCACCCCTGCGCGTGCTGGTAGCCGGCGGCGGCCGCCACAACCCGGCCATCATGGCCGCCCTTGCCGCCACCACGCCCGCCCCCGTCGCCCCCGTGGAAGCTGCCGGCTGGAACGGCGACGCCCTGGAGGCGCAATGTTTCGCCTACCTCGCTGTCCGCGTGCACCACGGTCTGCCGCTCAGCTATCCGGGTACCACGGGCGTGCCGGCACCGTGGGTGGGCGGGCGGGTGACAGGAAGGAAGCAAGCAGTTCTTTTTTGAAAGAAGAACCAAAAAACTTTTGCTCCCCTGCCCGCATCAATGCAAAGGCAGGTTCTGCCAGCTCGCGCTTTGGCAGAACGGGCTGCACCTGCATGCCAGCGCGGACGCAACCTGCCCCGGCGGCCGTCTGGCACCAACCGCCTTGGGC
>CAXTCL010000248.1:0-5084 GCA_964242035.1 uncultured Acetobacteraceae bacterium
CAGGGAGCAAAAGTTTTTTGGTCCTTTTTTTCAAAAAAGGACTGCTTTCTTCCTTTCGTCTAATTTGGCACAGCGCCCGCCCCCATGTAGAAAGCCGCCAACGCGAACACTGGACACCGACATATTTTGAGCGACACGACCGATCACCCGCCCGGCGGCCCGGGCGACACCCAGCCGGTGACGCTAGAGGAGGAGATGGAGCGCTCCTATCTAGCCTATGCCATGTCCGTGATCGTGAGCCGCGCCCTGCCGGACGCGCGCGACGGGCTGAAGCCGGTGCACCGGCGCATCCTCTACGGCATGAACGAGGCCGGCTACACGCCGGACAAGCCATACCGCAAGTCCGCCAAGATCGTGGGCGACGTGATGGGCAGCTACCACCCCCACGGCGACAGCTCGATCTACGATGCCGCCGTGCGCATGGCGCAGCCGTTCTCGATCCGCCTGCCGCTGATCGACGGGCAGGGCAATTTCGGCTCGGTGGATGGCGATCCGCCGGCGGCGATGCGCTACACGGAGATGCGCCTGTCGCCGGCCGGCATGTTCATGCTGACGGACATCGACAAGGACACCGTCGATTTCCAGCCGAACTACGACGAGAGCACGCAGGAGCCGGTGGTCCTGCCGGCGGCCTATCCCACGCTGCTGATCAACGGCGCCGAGGGCATCGCGGTCGGCATGGCCACCCGCATCCCGCCGCACAATCCGGGCGAGATCATCGACGCGGCACTGGCGCTTATCGCCGACCCGGCCACATCGCTGGACGACCTGATGCAGATCGTCCCCGCACCGGATTTCCCCACCGGCGGCCTGATCATCGGCCGCGCCGGCATACGCAGCGCGTTCGAGACCGGCCGCGGTAGCCTGATCCTGCGCGCGCGCTGCGAGTTCGAGGAAGTACGCAAGGATCGCCAGGCGATCATCATCACCGAGCTGCCCTACCAGGTGAACAAGGCGACGCTGCAGGAGCGCATCGCCGAGCTGGTGCGGGCAAAGCAGATCGAGGGCATTGCGGACATACGCGACGAGAGCGACCGCCAGGGCATGCGCGTGGTGATCGAGCTGAAGCGCGACGCCACCGGCGAGGTGGTGCTCAACCAGCTGTTCCGCTTCACCAACATGCAGATCAGCTTCGCCTGCAACATGCTGGCACTGGACCGCGGCCGCCCGCGCACGATGGGTCTGAAAGACCTGTTGATGTGCTTCGTGGATTTCCGCGAAGAGGTGATCCTTCGCCGCAGCCGCTACGAATTGTCCAAGGCGCGCGAGCGGGCGCATCTGCTGGTCGGCCTGTCGATCGCGGTCGCCAACATCGACGAGGTGATCCGGCTCATCCGAGCCAGCCCCGATGCGGCTGCCGCACGCGCGGCGCTGATGGCGCGCGACTGGCCGTCCGGCGACGTGGCCGCCCTGCTGGCGCTGATCGACGACAGCGGCAACATCATCGTCGAGGACCGCGTACGGCTGACCGAGACGCAAGCGCGCGGCATTCTGGAACTGCGCCTGCAGCGTCTGACCGGCCTGGAGTCAGACAAGATCACAGCCGAATTGCGCGAAGTCGCCGAGCGCATCGGCGAGCTGCTGGAGATCATCGCCAGCCGGCCGCGCCGCATGGAGGTAATGCGCGAGGAGCTGCTGCGCGTGCGCGGCGAGATCGCGACGCCGCGCCTGTCGGCGATCGTGGATTACGCGGCAGACCAGGACGACGAGAGCCTGATCGAGCCCGGCCAGATGGTGGTCACCATCACGCGCGACGGCTTCATCAAGCGCACGCCGCTGGAGACGTACCGCGCGCAGAACCGCGGCGGCCGCGGCCGCACCGCGGCCGGCACGCGCGGCGACGACATCGTGGCGCGCAGCTTCAACGCCCACACGCACCAATGGGTGCTGTTCTTCTCCAGCGGCGGTAAGGCGTTCCGCGAAAAGGTGTGGCGCTTGCCGGAGGCCAGCCCGACCGCCAAAGGCCGCGCGCTGGTCAATCTGCTGCCTGAGCTGGGCTCCGACCAGATCACCACCGTGCTGCCGCTGCCGCAGGATGAGGGGCTGTGGGAGGCGCTGCATTTGGTCTTCGCCACGTCCAGCGGCAACGTGCGGCGCAACCGGCTGTCCGATTTCGGCCGGATACGTACCAGCGGGCTGATCGCCATGAAGCTGGACGAAGGCGACCACCTCGTGGGCGTGGCCACCTGCCGGGACGGCGATGACGTGTTCCTCGCCACCCGCCTGGGCCGCTGCATACGCTTCCAGATCAGCGACGACACGCTGCGTGTGTTCTCCGGCCGCGAATCGGCCGGCGTGCGCGGCATACGCCTGGTGCGCGGCGACGAGGTGAACAGCCTGGCCGTGCTGCGCCACGTGGACGCCTCCAACAGCGAACGCGCAAGCTTCCTCAAGGCGATCGCCGCCCGCCGGCGCAACGCCGGATTCGAGGAGGAGGCGGCCGAGGTGCTGGCGGAGCCGGCGAGCGAGAGCGCGCAGGAAGCCGACGAGGACCAGACCGCCGATCTGCCGCTGTCGGCCGATAAGATCGCCGACATGGAGGCCGCCGAGGAGATCCTGCTGACAGTCACCAACGGCGGCTTCGGCAAGCGCAGCTCGGCCTACGACTACCGGGTGACCGGCCGCGGCGGGCAGGGGATCACCAACATTATGCTCGCACCGCGCAACGGCACCGCCGTGGTGGCCACCCTGCCGGTGCGCCGCGGCGATGACGTGATGCTGGTCACCGACGCCGGCCGCCTGATACGTGTGCCGGCCGACCAGGTGCGCATCACCGCGCGCCAGACGATGGGTGTGACACTGTTCCGCCTCAGCGAAAGCGAGCACATCACCAGCATCTTCCCCGTGCTGGAGGTGCCGGCCGCCGCCGGCGACGAGCCCGAGTCCGAGGTGCTTGGGTCGGAGGCGCCTGGACTTGAGGCACCCGGGGCGGAGTCGTCCGATGTCGGAGCGGGCGATATCGGAGCGGGCGATGCCTGACCGGGTCGGCATCTATCCCGGCACGTTCGACCCGGTCACCAACGGCCATCTGGACATCATCAGCCGCGCCGCGCGGCTGGTCGATCGCCTGGTGGTGGGCGTGGCCGAAAACATCGGCAAGGGTCCGCTGTTCGGACTGGAGGAGCGCGTCGAGCTCGTGCGCGAGGAGTGTGCCGCCATTTCGGCGAAAAGCGGCACGCCGATAACCGTGGTGAGCTTCGGCACGCTGCTCATACGCTTTGCCCGCGAATACCGTGCCACGATGCTGATACGGGGTCTGCGCGCCGTCAGCGATTTCGATTACGAGTTCCAGATGGCCGGGATGAACTACCGGCTGGACCCGCAGATCGAAACCGTGTTCCTGATGGCCAGCGAGCACCACCAGTTCATCTCGTCGCGCTTCGTCAAAGAAATCGCAAGGCTGGGCGGCGATGTCTCGAGTTTCGTGCCGAAGTTGACGTTGCAGCGCACGCTGATACGCGTTGGCGCGCATGAGAAGACGCAGAATAGCGATGAGAAGGGAGACACAGAAGATGTTTAGACGTGGTGTACTGGGCCTGCTTGCCGCCGGGCTGATTGCTGGCGCGGCCTACGCGCAGACCGAACCGGACGTGCCGGCCGCCGCGCCTGAGAAGCTGGACCCGCAGAACACGGTATATCTGGACCTGAACACCGGCCGCGTGGTGATCAGGCTGCGGCCAGACCTGGCGCCGAAGCACGTGGAACGCGTGAAGCTTCTGTGCCGCGAGCATTTCTACGACAACACGCCGTTCCATCGCGTGATCGAGGGTTTCATGGCGCAGGGTGGCGACCCGACCGGCACCGGTGAGGGCGGCAGCAAATATCCCAACGTGCCCGCCGAGTTCAGCAACACCGCACACTTCCTGCGCGGTACAGTGGGCGCCGCACGGTCCGGCGATCCGGACAGTGCAAACAGCCAGTTCTTCATCATGTTCGCGCCTGGCGCCAGCCTGGACGGGCAGTACACGATCTGGGGGAACGTGGTGTCCGGCATGGAATTCGTGGACAAGATAAAGCGCGGCAGCGCGGATGATAACGGCAAGGTTGATGTGCCGGATCGCATCGTGAAGATGCGGTTGGCGGCGGACGGGAAGTAAGGAAGGAAGCACTTCTTTTCTGAAGAAAAAGAAGCAAAAGACTTTATCTCTGCGCCCTCATGGGCGCCTTGTCTGGTTCTGCCAGTGAATGATTGGCAGAACTGAACCAGACCGCCGTGCAGGCGCCAGGAACAGAAGTTTTTGCTTCCTTTTTTCAAAAAAGAAGGCCGTTCTTTCTGACCAAATTTTGGAGTTAAACAAGTGGCAGACCCAGAAAACACCCTACACCTGCACCTGAAATCAGGTCGCGTGGTGATCGAACTGAAACCCGACCTGGCGCCAAAGCACGTGGAACGCGTGAAGATGCTGGCGCGCGAGGGCTTCTACGACGGCACGCCGTTCCACCGCGTCATCGAGGGCTTCATGGCACAGGGTGGCGATCCCACCGGCACCGGCACGAGCGGCAGCAAACACGGCAATCTTCCTGCGGAATTCAGCAGGTCCGCGAAATTCCTGCGCGGCACCGTGGGCGCGGCTCGCACCGGCGATCCGAACAGCGCCAACAGCCAGTTCTACATCATGTTCGCGCCGGCGCCGCATCTGGATGGGCAGTATACCATTTGGGGTCAGGTGATCGAGGGTATGGAGCACGTGGACCAGATCAAGCGCGGCAGCGGCGGCGGCGGCACGGTCAGCAATCCGGACAAGATCGTGAAGGCGCATTTGGCTTCCGATGCGCCGGCTGAGGAAAGCAAGTAAGCAAACAGTCCTTTCTTGAGAAAGAGGACCAAAAAACTTTTACTTCCCCGCATTTGCAACGACTGGGTGCCACAGGAACCAGCCAGGGCGCAACAATGCGCGGAGGCAAAAGTTTTTTGCTTCTTTTTTTTAAAAAGAAGGCCTTTCTTCCTTCCTCCCACACCATCCCAGACTTGACCTCCCGCCGGCAAAGCCCTTTTAGGTGCAGGAGCGAGCCTGTAGCTCAGTCGGTAGAGCACGAGACTTTTAATCTTGGGGTCGTGGGTTCGATTCCCACCGGGCTCACCA
>CAXTCL010000249.1:0-5084 GCA_964242035.1 uncultured Acetobacteraceae bacterium
GCCTTCTTTTTTGAAAAAAAGAAGCAAAAAACTTTGACTCCGCTGTCGCGCGGCTCTGGGTAAGACCACGACAGCGTTACCAGGAGTTTTGCTTCTTTCTTCGGAAAAGAAGGCTTCGCTTGCTTCGGAACGGTCGATACTTCGGGCCGGCTGGTGTCGGCGCTGTTCGTGTTGGGTGACCGGTTGCAGCGACGCGATGCCCTAGATTGGGCGAGGCCTGCGACTGGAGACTTCGACGGCCCGAAAGAGGCACAGCGTTTTGTTTCGCTGTCGCGAACTCATCGAAGAGTCCGCGACAGCGCAGTCAAAAGTTTTTTGCTTCTTTTTTTCAAAAAAGCAGGCCTTGCTTGCCTAGCTCGGGATCAGCTTCACCTTCCCGGAAGGCACGGTAAACGTCGCCAGCGTGCTGAGTGTGGACGTTAGTGACTTCACCGTGCTTGGCGTCTTGAACACGCTGACCAGGCGCTCCGGCGTGATGGTGAGGATGCCGTAGCCCCAGGTGCTGCCGTTCCAGAACACCATGTGCGGGTTGGCGGCCAGGATGTAGGGCTCAAGTGAGTCCTGCGGCAGGCCGAGGGCGGCCAGCTTGCGGGCGGCCATCGGGGTGGACGAGGGGGCGGGATGGTCGATGCCGGCATCGAGGTAGTTGCCGGAGCTGATGGCGCCGACCATCAGTTCCACGCCGACTGGCTCGGAATGGAGGTCGTCGTAATCGGTTTTCAGGTAGGCTGCCATGAACAGGTGTGCGTCGCCGGCCAGGGCTACGAAGTTCTGGACCTGGGCGGCCTGGATAGTGGCTAGGATCTCGGCGCGTTCGTCGGGGTAGCCGTCCCACTGGTCGAGATCGAAGTAGATCGGCTCGGGGGAGAGCGGCGGGCCGAACTTGTATTGCGCGAGCATCACCTCGTTGGCCCAGAGCTTCCAGGTGCGTGTGGAGTTGGTGACCTGGTCCAGGAACCAGGCTTTCTGGTTGGCGCCGAGCATGGTGCGCGAGACGTCGAACTGCGCGGGGCAGCCTGGTGTCTCGTAGCGTTCGCCGATGTCCACGTTGCCGCAGGGCGGGCCGTCGCGGTACAGGCGCTCGTCGGTGACGACGAGCTGCATCAGGCGGCCGAAGTTGAAGTTGCGGTAGACGACGATCTGCTGCTCGAAGCCGACGCTCGGGTTGTAGGGCACCGCGGCCAGGCTGTACTCGGTCCAGGCCTGGGTTGCCGCCGAGCGCAAGGCGGGCTGCGGGGTGAGCGCGCTCTTACCGGGCGGGTTGGTGTCTTCGTGGTAGTCCTGGTGGCAGTCGTTGAAGAACTCGTGGTCGTCCCACAGCATGATGAAGGCGAACTGTTCGTGGGCCGCCTGTATCTGCGGATCCGAGCGGTAGGTCTGCCAGAGGTGGCGGTAGTCCGGCAGGCCTTGGGGGTATTGCCCGCCGAGCGGGTAGGGGGGGACGACGCGGACGGGGCCGTTGTTCGGGCCGCCGACGCCGTCGTTGAGGTACTCGTAGATGTAGTCGCCGAGGAAGACGACGACGTCCACGTCTTCCTGGGCGAGGAAGCCGTAGGCGTTGTAGAAGCCGTTGCTGTAGTCCTGGCAGACGACGTAGCCGATCTTGAGCTCGGCCAGGTCGTCGCCGGGGCGCGGCAGGGTGCGGAAGCGGCCGGGGTTGCTGGCGACGCCGTTGAGGACGAAGCGGTAGTAGTAATGGGTGAACGGCGCCATGACCGCGTTCTGCAGCGGCAGGGAGACCGTGTGGTCCAGGGTGGCGAGCACGGTGGCGGTGCCTTCCAGGATCACGCTACGGCCGTCGAAATCGGGGGTGGTGGCGACCTGCCAGGCGACGGTGTTGGCGCCGGCTCTCTGCAGGGCTTGCGGGGCCACGCGCGTCCAGATGACGGCGCCGTTCGGGTTCGGGTCGCCGGAGGCGACGCTTTGCGGGTAGGTGGTGGCGGCTTCGAGGGCGGTGCGCGCGGCGTTCACCGTGAACAGGGCGCGGCTGGTGGCGGCTTCGGCCGCGGGGTTGAATTGGACCGGGTTCGCGTAGGCCTGCGTCGCCAGGCCGGCTGATTTGCCGGGGACGCCGGCTACCCAGCCAACCGCGCCGGCGGCCAGGCCGCCGAGAAATCCACGCCGATCCATGTGTCTGCTCCGTGAGAGTAATCTGACGGCAAACTGACAGAAGGCGTGGCGGAGACCAGCGAAGCTCCGGTTAAGGATTTATGGCGGTTTCGTGTCGGTCGCGGCGTCCTGGCGGTGTACTTCAACCGTGAGGTGGGACAGCTTGGAGAACCCGGCCAGGCGGTGGCGGTAATACGTGCAGTCACGTGCCTCGGCCGTGTGTACGGCGAAGATGGCGCCGAGATGGCCGGGGCCTAGGCGCCAGAGGTGGAAGTCCGACAGGCGGTCGCCGCCGGCCTCTATGGTTGCGCGCAGGCCGTCGGCGAGTGCGGGGTCCGGGTTCATGTCCAGCAGGATGGCGCCGGTGTCGCGCACCAGGCCCCAGGCCCAGCTTGCGATGACGGCGGCGCCTACAATGCCCACCACAGGGTCCAGCCATTGCCAGCCGAAGGCGCGGGCGAGGAACAGGCCGACGATGACCAGGACGGAGACTGCGGCGTCGGCGAACACGTGGACCACGGCGGCGCGCATGTTGTTGTCGCGGCCGGTCTTGTCGCCGTGATTGTGGTGGTCGTGGTGGTCGTGCGCGTGGTCGTGTGCGTGGCCGTGGCTGTGTGCGTGGCCGTGATGATCGTGGGCGCCGCCGCTTAGCAGCCAGACGCTGGCGACGTTCACCGCCAGGCCGAGGCAGGCGATCGGGATGGCTTCGGAGAAGCGTATCGGCACCGGGGCGAACAGGCGCTGGATCGCCTCGTAGCCGATGAGCAGGGCGACCATGGCGAGCACGATGGCGCTGGTGAAGCCGGCGAGGTCGCCGAACTTGCCGGTGCCGAAGCTGAAGCGCGGGTCGGCGGCGTGGCGGCGGGCGTAGCGGTAGGCGAGGGCGGCCAGGAGGAGGGCGCCGGCATGGGTGGACATGTGCAGGCCGTCGGCGATGAGGGCGAGCGAGCCGAACAGCCCGCCGCCGGCGATCTCGGCGACCATCATGGCGAGGCAGAGCGCGATGACGGCCCAGGTGCGGCGCTCTGCGCTGTCGTGGGTGGGGGCGAGGAAGTTGTGGTGCTGGTCTGGCATTGGGGTTGGTATATCGGGAAGGCAGCAAGCAAGGCCTTCTTTTTTTCAAAAAAGAAGGCCTTCCTTCCTTTCCCTGAGTGGCTGGGCGCCATCCCGCTTGGACAGGCGCCTTCCGTCCGCGCCGAGAAGCAAGGGATGATGCGCGTAGGCCGGCGTGGGCCAGCCCATCAAATGCTGCAGGAGGCGGTGCAGGTGCGTGGCCTCCAGCAGGTCCTCGCCGCGGGTCACCAGGGTGACGCCCTGGGCCGCGTCGTCGAAGCAGGCGCAGAGATGGTAGCTGGCCGGTGCGTCGCGGCGCCCCAGCACCACGTCGCCGAACATGTCCGGGTGGGCGGCCACTTCGCCTTGCGTCTCGTCGACGAAGGACAGCGGCGGGGCGCCGGCCAGGGCCGCCGCCATGTCCAGCCGCAGGACGTGCGGGTCGCCGGCGGCGAGGCGGGCGGCGCGGGCGGTCTCTGGCAGGGTGCGGCAGGTGCCTGGGTATAGTGCGCCGCCGTCCGGGCCGTGTGGCGCGGTGGTGGAGCGGGCCACTTCGCGCGCGATTTCCGCGCGGCTGCAGAAGCAGGGATAGAGCAGCCGCCTGGCGGCCAGCGCGTCCAGGGCGGCGCGGTAGAGGGCGAAACGGTTGGACTGGCGGAGCACGTCTCCGTCCCAGTCCAGGCCTAGCCAGCGCAGGTCTGCTAGTATGGCTTGGGCGAAGGCCTCTCGGCAGCGGACGCGGTCTATGTCTTCGAGTCGGAGGAGGAAGCGGCCGTCGGCGGCGCGCGCGCGCTGCCAGGCGGTGCGGGCGGCGATGGCGTGGCCCTGGTGGAGGAAACCGGTGGGGCTTGGGGCGAATCGTGTGACGACCGCGGCTTTAGGCACCAACAGGTTTCCCAAAAGCATGCATTTCGGGCTCCGAAGCATGAGCAGCTTGCAAAACTTGGCCCAAGCGACAGTGTGCCTTCGCACGACGCGAGTCGGCTGGCGTGCGTTTGCGAGCACCGGAGCGCAGTGGCCTCCTGTGGCCATGAGCACCGGCGCGTCGTGCGCGTAGCACGCTAGCGCATGACAAACGCGCGCCAGACGGCCGCGTCGTGCGACCGCACGCTCTCGCGTGACGCGTGTTTCGCGAGCAGCTCAGTGACAAACCCATGAAAGACCGGCCCTTCGCGGCACCCTGCCTTGCGGCACACCTTGCGCTTTGTCATAACCCAGGGGTTCTCGGCGGCGCATACGTGTCCTTGCTGCTCGACTATCGGCCGCTTGTACCCAGATGCACCTCCTAGCAAGGAGCGCATTTTGCCGGACGGCGGTCTGCACTACCCATCCCTGGTCCTGAACGCGGATTTCCGTCCGCTCTCCTATTTTCCCCTGTCGGTGTGGTCCTGGCAGGACGCGGTGAAGGCCGTGTTCCTGGACCGGGTGTCCGTGCTGTCCGAATATGATTTCGAGGTGCATTCGCCGAGCCAGGCGTTCCGCCTGCCCAGCGTGATCGCGCTGAAGGACTACATCCCGAGCGCGCGCAAGCCGGCCTTCACGCGGTTCAACGTGTTTCTGCGGGATGCCTTCAGTTGCCAGTATTGCGGCGAGCGTTTTCCGACGCATGACCTGACCTTCGACCACGTGATCCCGCGCAGCCGGGGCGGCCGCACTACCTGGGAGAACGTCGTGACCGCGTGTGCGTGCTGCAACCTGCGCAAGGGGAGCAAGCTGCCGCGGGAGTGCCAGATGCATCCGCGGCTGAAGCCGTGTCAGCCTAGCACATGGGAGCTGCAGGATAACGGGCGGGCGTTTCCGCCTAACTATCTGCATGCGAGCTGGCGGGACTATTTGTATTGGGATTCCGAGCTGGAGAGCTGAAGGCAGGCAAGGCCTTCTTTTTTGAAAAAAAGAAGCAAAAAACTTTTGGTCCGCTGTCG
>CAXTCL010000250.1:0-5021 GCA_964242035.1 uncultured Acetobacteraceae bacterium
GATGGCGCAGGCCGCGGTAGCAGCCGAGGTCCATCAGGCGCTTGATGTTCATCGCCAGTTCGCGGCGGAGGTCGCCCTCGACGCGGTAGTCGCGGTCGATTGTCTCGCGCAGCTTGACGATCTCTTCGTCACTGAGCTGGTTGACGCGACGGTCATCGGGGATGCCGAGCTTGGTGCAGATGTCCTGCGCCTTCTTCGGGCCAATGCCGAAGATGTAGCGCAGGCTGATCACCACCCGCTTGTTGGTGGGAATGTTAACCCCGGCAATACGCGCCAAACCTAGTCTCCTTGCGCGATGCCAGGTGACACCACGCGATAGTAGCCCGCTACAGGCTGGTTAATACACCGAAATGCATTGATGGCGCGCGTCCTGTGTGGATCGTGCCGAGGGGCTGGACTTAAAGCCCGACCGCCTGTGAGTCAACGCGATTAGATCAACTTGTCGCGACGCCAGCCTTTTCCGGCAAGCGTTTCAGGATCGCGCCTATCGCGTCGGCAACGGCGCCCATGTCGGCCATGCCGTCCACCGTGTGCAGGCGTCCGTGGCCAGCGTAATGTGGCAGGATGGGCGCCGTCTGCGTGTGGTAGGCTTGCAGGCGGGCGGAGACGGTCTCCCGCCGGTCATCGGCGCGGCGAACGAAGTCATGGCTGCCGCAAACGTCGCATACGCCGGTGGCACGCGTGGGGTGGAACTCGTCGTGGTAGCCGGTGCCACATTTGGCACAGGTGAAACGGCCGGCGATGCGCTCGACCAAGGCGGCATCATCCACCTGCAACTCGATCACGGCATCCAGAGCGATGCCCATGGAGCCAAGCATGTCGTCCAGCGCCTGGGCCTGCGGCACGGTGCGCGGGAAGCCATCCAGGATGAAGCCGCGTGCGCAATCCGGCTGGCGCACGCGGGCGGCGAGCATGGAGATGATCAGCGCGTCCGGCACCAACGCGCCGGATTCCATGATCGCCTTTGCCCGCGCACCGATCTCAGAGGCGGCCGCCACTTCGGCGCGAAGCATGTCGCCTGTGGAGACCTGGGCGATGCCGTAGGCCACCTCCAGCCGCTTCGCCTGTGTTCCCTTGCCCGCGCCGGGCGGCCCCAACAGGATCAGATTCAACGGCCTCGGCCCTTCACGCGGTTCTTGCGGATAAGGCCTTCATATTGATGGGCAATCAAGTGCGACTGCATCTGCGTGATGGTGTCCATGGTGACGGACACGATGATCATCAGGCTGGTGCCGCCAAGTGCGAAGGGCAGCCCGTATTTGGTGATCAGGATCTGCGGCAGCAGGCACACGGCTACCAAGTAGATCGCGCCGATCGTGGTAAGGCGGACCAGGATGTGGTCGAAATAGCTGGCCGTGTTTGTGCCTGGGCGGATGCCGGGGATGAAGCCGCCGTATTTCTTGAGATTGTCCGCTGTCTCCTCGGGGTTGAAGACGATGGCGGTGTAGAAATACGAGAAGAACACGATCAGCGCGGCGTAGAGTGCGAGGTAGAGCGGTGCGCCACGCGATAACTGGCCGGCAATGCTGCCGAGCGCCCCGGAGAGCCACACGGGTACCCAGGCGGGTGCGGTCACATTGGTGGCGAAGCCGGCGATGGTAACGGGCACCAGCAGGATGGAACTGGCGAATATCGGCGGGATCACGCCCGATGTGTTTACCTTCAGCGGCATGTGGGTGCTGTCGCCGCCGAACATGCGGCTGCCCACCTGGCGCTTCGGATACTGGATCATTACGCGACGCTGCGCCCGCTCCATGAACACGATGAACGCGATGACGGCCACGAAGCCGATCAATACGGCGACGATGAAAAACGGCGAGATGGCGCCAGTGCGGCCCAGCTCTAACAGCTGGCCAAAGCTTTGCGGCAACTGGGCCACGATGCCGGCGAAGATGATCAGGCTGATGCCGTTGCCGATGCCGCGGGCGGTGATCTGCTCGCCCAACCACATCAGGAACATGGTGCCGCCGACCAGCGTGATGACGCAGGAGGCGCGGAAATACAGGCCGGGGTCGATCACCGCCGGCCCGGAATTGCCGTGGAACGTCTCCAGCCCTACGGCGATGCCGTAGGCCTGAAAAAGCGCGATCAGCACAGTCAGGTAGCGGGTGTACTGGTTGAGCTTCTTGCGGCCGGACTCGCCCTCTTTCTTAAGGGTCTCCAGCGAGGGCAGGGCGGTAGTCATCAACTGGATGATGATGCTGGCGCTGATGTAAGGCATGATGGCGAGCGCGAAGACGGTCATTCGCCCGAGCGCACCGCCGCTGAACATGTCGAACATGCCGAGGAAGCCGCCGCCGTTTCGGTGCATCATCTCCGCCATGACGGAGGCGTCCACGCCGGGCACCGGGATGTAGGTGCCGACGCGATAGACGACCAGGGCCGCCACGGTGAACCAGATGCGCTTGCGGAGTTCCGTGGCCTTGGAGAGCGATCCGAGGCTGAAGGAGGAGGCTAGCTGCTCGGCTGCTGAGGCCATGGATGGTCGTCCTAGGGTGGAAATAAGGAAGGCCTTCTTTTTTGAAAAAAAGAAGCAAAAAACTTTTGGTCCTGACGCTGCGTCTGCCGCCTCGATTTATCCTGAGGTAGCCGGCTGGTGCAAATGCGACGGGAGCAGAAGTCTTTTGGTCCTTTCTTTCAAAAAAGGACTGCTTGCTTACGCTTCCTTCGCCTCCGCTTCCGCCTTCGGCGCCGCGGTCGTAACCGTGCCGCCAGCCGCCTCGACGGCCGCCACGGCAGACGCCGAGGCGCCGCTTACGGTGATGTTCAGCGCGCGGCTGATCTCGCCCTTGGCGAGCAGGCGCACGCCGAGCGCCGCCTTGCCGCCGCGCACCAGGCCTGCATCGCGTAGGGTCTGCTCAGTGACCGGCGCGTCGGCCGTGAGCTTCCCGGACTCCAAGGCCTTGCTGATGGTGCCGAGGTTTACCGCCGCGAACTCGGTGCGGAAGATGTTCTTGAAGCCGCGCTTGGGCAGGCGGCGGTAGATCGGCAGCTGGCCGCCCTCGAAGCCGTTCAGCGCCACACCTTCACGGGCTTTCTGGCCCTTGACGCCCTTGCCGGACGTCTTGCCCTTGCCGGAGCCGATGCCGCGGCCGAGGCGCTTTGAGGTGGGGCGCGCGCCGGGGTTGTCGCGCAGCGCGTTGAGCTTGAGTTGGGGGGTGGTCATCTCAGACGCTCTCATCCACGCGCACGAGGTGCGCGACCTTGCGGATCATGCCGCGGATCGAGGGTGTGTCTTCCAGCACCCGCGTGCCGCGTATCTTGGTCAGGCCAAGGCCGATCAGCGTCTCGCGCTGGCCGGGCTTGCGGCCGATCGGCGACCCTGTTTGGGTCACGCGCACGGTCTTCTTGGCGGTGTCAGACATCGGCCGTTGCCTCCGTGGCGGCACCTGGCGTCTCGCGCTTGCCCACGATGTCGTTCACCTTCTTGCCGCGACGATTGGCCACCGAGCGCGGGCTGGCTGCGGCTTCGAGGGCGGCGAAGGTGGCCTTGACCATGTTGTGCGGGTTGCGGCTGCCGAGCGATTTAGCGACGACGTCACCGATGCCGAGGGATTCGAATACGGCGCGCATCGGACCGCCGGCGATGATGCCGGTGCCGGCGGCGGCCGTGCGCAGAATCACCTTGCCGGCGCCGAAATGGCCGTAGCTGTCATGGTGCAGCGTGCGGCCTTCCTTCATCGGCACGCGTATCATCGTGCGCTTGGCGCGCTCTGTGGCCTTGCGTATGGCTTCCGGCACTTCGCGTGCCTTGCCGGCGCCGTAGCCGACGCGGCCTTTCTGGTCGCCAACCACTACGAGGGCTGCGAAGGCGAAGCGGCGTCCGCCCTTCACCACCTTGGCCACGCGGTTGATGGTGACCAGCTTGTCGATAAGGTCGTCGCCGTCGCGCTCGCGCGGGGCGTCGCGCCGCTCGCCGCGGCGGCCGCGGTCGCCGCCTTCCCTGGGTTCACGTGCCATGTTCGTATCCCCTTAGAAGGACAATCCGCCCTCACGGGCGGCTTCGGCGAGCGCTTTCACGCGGCCATGATAAATGTAGGAGCCACGGTCGAACACGACAGCGGTGACGCCAGCGGCGATTGCACGCTCGGCGACCAGCTTGCCCACCGCACCTGCCGCCTCGCGGTCGGCCCCGGTGCGCAGCGCCTCGCGCAAACTCGCATCCAGCGTGGAGGCGGCGGCCAGCGTGCGGCCGGCGGCGTCGTCGATGACCTGGGCGTAGATGTGCTTGCCGGACCGGAACACGGAGAGGCGCGGGCGCCCGACCGATTTCTGCCGTAGCTGGTAGCGCAGGCGCTCGCGCCGGCGCTGCCGGAGATCCACTCGGGCGCTCACTTCTTTTTACCTTCCTTGCGGCGTATCGTCTCGTTGTCGTAGCGCACGCCCTTGCCCTTATAGGGCTCCGGCGGACGGTAGCCGCGTATCTCTGCGGCAACTTGGCCCACAAGACGCTTGTCCACACCCGTCACCGTGATTGCGGTCGGGCGCGGCGTGGTGATGGTGATGCCGGGCGGCACAGGATAGACCACGTCGTGGCTGAAGCCCAGGTTGATCACCAGATTGGCGCCCTGCACGGAGGCGCGGTAGCCGGTGCCGGTGATCTCCATGGTCTTGGCGTAGCCCGTGGACACGCCGCGTATGAGGTTGGCGATGTTGGCACGCGTGGTGCCCCACATCATGCGCGCCTGCGCAGCGTTGCTGCGCGGCTTCACGCTCACCTTGCTGCCTTCGACCGTGGTCTCGACATGGTCGGTGAGCGGCAGGCGAAGCTCGCCGAGCTTGCCCTTCGCCGATAGCACGCCGTCCACGATTGCGATGGTGACGCCCGTCGGAACTTCGACCGGATATTTGCCTACGCGAGACATTCTCTATGTCCCTTCAGAACACGCGGCAGAGGACTTCGCCGCCAACATTGGCAGCGCGGGCCTCGGCATCGCTCAACACGCCACGCGGCGTGGACAATATGGATACGCCCAACCCCGCATAGACGCGCGGCAGTTCCTGTATCTTGGAATACACGC
>CAXTCL010000251.1:0-5017 GCA_964242035.1 uncultured Acetobacteraceae bacterium
AGCTCGTCAGGCTCATAACCTGAAGGTCGTTGGTTCAAATCCGACTCCCGCAACCCCCGATAGTAGACCTTTCTACCTCCCAGCTTTCGCCGCCCTCCGGGCGCCGATGGCTGGGGTGTTCGTGTTCGTGCTCTCACCGGCCGGAGCGCACGGAGTTAATGGCGGTAACACCCAGCACGAAGCAGACGGCGGAGTTCGCGGCCGCGCCGCGGCCTTGGCACAGAATGCCCTTGCTGCGCGCGTAGCGAAGGATGTTGTTCACCGTGAGGAAATAGGGCGCGTAGCCGAGCGAGCCGATCAGCCGCAGCTCGTGTGCCAGCTGCGCTTGCCCCGGCAAAGGCACACTGTCGGCGTAGCGAAACGGCAGGCTTTCCTGAATGAGACGCTCCAGGCCTTGCTGCGGCGTCTCGTCGTCGCGCTGCAGCTCGTCGGGATACCGGTAGCTGAGCTTGGCCAGGCTGATGCAGCGTGCGGCAATCTTGGACGAGCGGGCAACCGGCTCCGGGTAGGCGGCGTAGAGGCGGGCCATCGCCTCGGGCGCTTTCAGGTGACGGTTGGCAAATCGCTCGCGTCGGTAGCCGGCGTCATCGATGGAGCAGCCCTCGCGGATGCATGTGACGAAGTCCTGCAGGATGAGGCGCTGTGGGGTGTGGTGAAGCACGTCACCGGTGACCACGGCCGGAACGTGGGCGCGCTGTGCCATGTCGGGCAGCTCGCAGGCGCAACGTATGGCCAGGCCGCCTGGGTAGGCCCAAGGCCAAATGACATCGGCCAGGAGACGCTGCGCGCATCCGGCCTAGCTGGCCCTCCAGATCGGCGTCTGGCATGTCGGGCAAGAGGACCGGCAACATGCTTTCGCCAGCGGCAGCGAGGTCAACCCGGAACATCTCGAACGTGCCCTTGCCGCCGCGGCTCTTCGCCAGGGTGAGCAGGCGGCAGAGACGCGCGTAGGCCGGGCGGTTCGTCGGGTAGGTGAGCACCGTAAGGCCGTCGGTCAGCTCCAGCCGGCAGCCGACCACAAGCCGGATGCCGACTTCCTTGGCCCTGGCGTGCGCGCGCGCGATCCTGGCCTGCGTGTTTTGGTCGGTGACGGCCAGGGCCTCGTAGCCGAGCGCTTTGGCCTGCAGCATCAGCTCCTCAATCCGGCTGGCGCCGCGCAGGAAGGAGTAGTTGGAACTAACCTGCAGCTCGGTGTAGCCCGCCATCAGCCCGCGTTGGGTGGCCGTGCCCGCTAATGCTCGGCGCCGCCCGGTCGGGCTTCTTCATCAGGACGAAGCCGGACTGCTTGAGGTGCTGGACTAGGCGTTCGGCCGTAATTCGCGCCATAGCATCACCGGCGTAGTGGACGCGCTTACGCCCGGCGAAGCGCAGGGCGAAGGACAGGCTCTTCTGGATCTCCTGGGCGCTGGCGGGACCCAGGCCCAGTTTGTCGTCCGCAGTCATCCGTAGTGGCCCTCCGCTGATGGCGACAAAACCAAGCACAGGAACGTATAGTGAAAAGGGATTTTCCTTGAGCGCTGTCGGGAGTCACACAGCATCAACAGTCAGCAATTGGAGGTGGCCTATCCTAAGCGATGCCCATGCACCTGCGGGATGCAGATCACGCTGCCGCCCGGCGCATTCTCCGAGCTTCCCGTATATAAGTAATCGGCCTTCTCCGAGGTGTGTGCGGCGTAGACATGGACCTGCGGAGATGCCTGGGCGTATCGTCCTCGGTCTGGGAGGTGGTGAATACGACGTGAGTCTCGCCTGATCTCCTTGCATCCTGCAGGAACGCGCCGGCCGGCACGAGTCGGCACACGCCGTTAGTCAGCGTCGTCTGTTCATCGATCCTCGAAAGGCGGGTTCCGTCGGGCTGGGCGGATAACGTCACGCCAGGTAGGTCGGCAGGCTGCCGGGTCGGTGTCGTCGTTCGCCAGGACGAGCCTAGCCGTCGGGGCCGACACAGCCTGAAGGTCGACTTCTTCACGAAGGCCGAGGTCGAGCCGCAACTGTCAATATGGTCGCGCTGCGGTTGGGTCTGCCAGGTCACCGTGCTGATGAAGCGGGCTGCCTGCACTGGTGTGCCGGACCCGTAGGTCGTCCGCATGAACGCTTCCGCCTCAGCCGTGCCCGCTGGCGTGGGATCGCTCCAGCCGTGGTTGGTCCGGTCCTGGGCGTCGTTGCCGGAGGAGAGCGTCAGCAGGCCGAGTGAGGTGGCATGGGTGTGCGCGCGCGTCGTCAGGTCGTCGTCGGCCTGTTGGGCGATGCGTTTCAGATAGGCGTCCGCTTCGAGCTGCCCGAGATAGATGACCTGTCCGGGTTCGGCGTGGAAGGCCACCGAGCCCTGGTTGTAGCAGGATCGGCGCTTTAGGCGACACAGCCCCTTCACAACATAGTCGCCGGCGGGGATCGTCTTGCTGAGGAAGCCGCTTGGCGTGTCGTTGGCGATGGGGAACTCGCCCGGGAGGATGCCCAATTCGAGATAGGTGGCGATCCGTCCGCCAGGAAGCGTCGGCGGGTCGTAGGGGGCGATCAGGATGGACGCGATCCGGATGTGGCCACCGAACACGGTCGAGTGGGCCGTGTCGGTCAGGGCGACAGGACCGACCTTGGAGTTAGGGCGCTCGCGCGGAGGCTACTTCCACATGCCGCGATGGGCGGTGCGGGCGGAGTCGGCCTGCGTGCGGTAGTCTTCGCTGGCGTCTTCGGAGATGCCGGCTACGCCGTTGAACAGGGCGGAGCGGCCGATGTCCTGGCCGTCGGGCAGGGTGCAGAGGTAGCGGCCACTCTTCTGCACGGTGCAGGACAATCTCGACCCGCGCCGGTCGATGACGGATTGCAGTTGGGCGGCGTAGGGCGCGCCGCTGCCCGCCAGGCCGTCCAACGGGACCGTCTGGCCGTCCACGAGCAGGGTGGCGGTGTCGATGACGCGCGCCGCACCAGAGACGATGTCCGACGCCGCGGCATTCGGGGCGCGCGAAGGGTCGTAGGGGCCGAGATCGGCCGAGGGGAGGAAGGCGGCGCGGCCATCCGCCGTCATCGCCACGGTCCAGGCGCCATCGGGCGAGCGGGCGGCGGAAATGAGCGGGGTTCCGGCTTTCAGCGGGTAGAATTGCGGCGCGTTCTGGCTGGCCGCGACGTAGGCGGCGCTGTCGCGGATGAGCGAGAAATTCTGCTTAAGCGGGACAAAGGCGATCGCCGGCGGCAGCGCCCAGTCGGCCTGAGGTGCCGCGTCGGGTGCGGTTGTGGGCGCAGTCTGAGGCGGGGCGGAGGTGGCGGCCTGCGGCGGGGCGGCAATCTCCAGCGTGCGGGAGGGTGCGGCGGTCCGGTGCGGGCTGGCGGTGAGGAAAAAGGCGGCGGCGGCGCCGGCGGCGAGCAGGCCGGCGGCGCCCAGGACGATGGCGAGGGGCTTCACGGCGACGTTCAGCGCGGCGCGGGCGGGGTGGCCCAGCCGTCGCCCTGGCTGGCGCCGGCCGTCCCTTGCGCGGCGGCGGGTTGCGCGGACGCGGGTTGCTCGGACGCGGGCTGGGCGGACGCAGACTGGGCGGACGCGGGTTGGGCGGCGGCGCTGACTGGCGGCGGGGTCTGCCAGCCGTCGCTCTGTTGGGCGGCCGGGGGCGCTGCCGGCTTGCGGTGATGATGGCGCGTCGACTGCGGCGGGGGCGCCTGGGCGGCCAGCTCGCGGGCCTGCTCGACGGCCAGCGCGTCACGCGAGGCCTGCACCAGCACGGGGATGGATGTCGCAATGTTGACGCCCTGGCAGGAATCGCCGCCGCCCACGTGGTTGTCCTCGCAGCGCAGCAGGGCGTTGCCGCCGCTCGCCACCGCATAGGCATCGTTGTAATAGGCGATGGCGGCGTCGTGGTATTGCAGGCCCTGCGCCGACTGGCCGAGATAGTAATAGGCGAGGTCGCTGCCGTAGCCGATCTGCATGACGCGCACGGCCAGTTCGGGCCAGCGCTCGGCGATGTCGAGCTGGTGGATGACGGGCGCCTGGTTCTCCCAGGTGAGCTTGCACTTCAGGCCGCAATCGAGGGTCGGCTTGCCGGCGCGCAGGTCCGACATCATGCTCGCCTGGAGCTCGGGCGTCAGCGTGTCGTATTTGTTGGCGCAGCCGGCGAGCAGGCCGGCGGCGGCGATGGCGGCGAGTGTCGTGAGCTTCATGGCAACTCCGTCCAGCGGAAACGGGCGGCGATCATTCGCCGGGCATCGGTGCGTTCTGCACCAGCGCCCAGTTGGAGGTGCAGCTATCCAGGCCCGGGTAGTAGCCGCCGGGCTGGTCGCAGCGATACCAGCCGACGGGCGCTGCGGGCAGCGGGGCGATGGCGCCGGCGGGCGGCTGGCCTTGCGCCATCTCCTGCGGCAGGTCCGGGGGCGCCTGGCCAGGTGCCTCGTCCTGGGCGGGGCCGAGCTCGGCCTGCGCCATGTCGGGGCCGTCGACCGTCTCGGTATCGTAGGCCACGAGGGGCGCAATGTCTTCGGGGTAGGGGAAGATCGGTTCCGGATAGCCGTACCAGACACCGCCCACGTCCCACCACCAGCCGCGGCGGCCGTAATGCCACTCGTTACGCCAGGCGCCGGTGCGCCAGCGGCCGAGCTCGCGGGCATCGAGGGCAGCGACGTGGCGGGTGTGGAAGTCGGCTTCGTGGCTGCGGACGAAAGCGTGGTCGCGCGCGGGGTCGCGATACGCCTCGTGGCGCAGAAAGGCGCTGGGCGCGGCGCGGCGCACGTCGGCGCCGGTGACGCCCACCGTGTGCAGCGTGGCGGGGTTGCCGAGGCGGGCGTCCAGCGTTGGGCGGCGGGGGCCGGCTTCGGTAGGCCCGCGGGCGTCATCGGAGGGGCTGCGGGCGGTGGCTTCGTGGCCGGGCGGCGCGTCGCGGCGGGGGTCGCGCTGGGCATCGCGCTCGGCGTGAGCGGTGTCGGGACGGGCTGGCTGGGCGTGTGCGCGGTCGGCTTGGGCGGGCTGGTGGCCGGGGTGTGCGGCGGCCTGTGACTCGCGGTCATGGGGGCCGGGCGGCGCGCCCGCGCGGGTGAC
>CAXTCL010000252.1:0-4945 GCA_964242035.1 uncultured Acetobacteraceae bacterium
TACGACAAGCCGATGATCTACTATCCGCTGACCGTGCTGATGCTGGCCGGCATACGCGACATCCTGATCATCTCCACGCCTGCCGACCTGCCGCAGTTCCGCCGCCTGCTGGGCGACGGCGCCGGCCTTGGCGTCCGCTTCAGCTATGCCGAGCAGCCGCGCCCGGAAGGCATCGCGCAGGCCTTCCTGATCGCCGACGACTGGCTCGCCGGCCAGCCCTGCGCCCTGGTGCTCGGCGACAACCTGATCTTCGGCGAACACCTTTCGACGTCGTTCCGCGCCGCCGCCTTGCGCCCCGAAGGTGCGACCGTCTTCGCCTACCAGGTGCGCGATCCGGAGCGCTACGGCGTGGTGGCCTTCAACGAGGCCGGCCAGGCGGTCGACATCGTCGAGAAGCCGCCCGTTCCGCCTTCGCCCTGGGCGGTGACGGGGCTGTATTTCTATGACGCGCGGGTCACCGAGTTCGCCCGCGCGGTGAAGCCGTCTCCGCGCGGCGAGCTGGAGATCACCGACCTGAACCGGATGTATCTGGAAGAGGGCAGCCTGCACGTGGAGCAGCTCGGCCGCGGCTGCGCCTGGCTGGACGCCGGCACGCCGGACAGCCTGCTGCAGGCGGCAAGCTTCGTGCAGACCATACAGTCGCGCCAGGGCATGCTGGTAGGCTGCCCGGAGGAGGTGGCTTACCGCATGGGCTGGATCGACGCGGACGCCCTGCACGGGCACGCGCGGCGGCTGGGCAAGACGGATCTTGGGCGCCTGCTTAAAGACGTCGCCAATGGAGTACATGCTTAGGCAAGCAAGGCCTTCTTTTTTGAAAAAAAGAAGCAAAAAACTTTTATCACCTGCTGCTCTGGCGCCTCGCTCTATCCGGACATACCCGGCTGGTGCAAATGCGGGGGAGCAAAGGTTTTTTGGTCTTTTTTGCAAAAAAGGACTGCTTGCTTTCTGCCTAGCCGGAGAACCACGCCATGAGGATCGAGAAGCTCGCGATCCCGGAAGTCCTGCTCGTCACCCCGCCGCGCTTCGGCGATGACCGCGGCTATTTCTCGGAGACCTACTCGCATGCCCGCATGGCGGCAGCCGGCGTGCCGGAGCCGTTCGTGCAGGACAACCAGAGCTTCTCGCGCGCCTGCTTCACTGTGCGCGGCCTGCACTGCCAGGTGGCTCCCCACGTGCAGGGCAAGCTGGTGCGTGTGCTGCGCGGTGCGATCTGGGACGTGGCGGTGGATGCGCGCGCCGGCTCGCCCACCTTCGGCCAGCATGCGGCCGCCGTGCTGTCGGCGGAAAACGGCAGCCAGCTTTGGGTCCCGCCGGGCTTCCTGCACGGTTTCTGCACCATCGAGCCGGACACCGAGGTCGCCTACAAGGTGACCGGTCTGTACGACCGCGCCTCGGAACGCGGCGTGCTGTGGACGGACCCCACACTGGCGCTGCCCTGGCCGGCGCCCCCAGGCGAGGCGATGCTGTCGGACAAGGACCGCGTGCTGCCCGGCTGGGCGGACGCAGCCGGCTGGTTCGCGTGATGGCGGGCCCCATCCTGGTGACCGGCGGCAGCGGGCAGCTTGCCCAGGCGATGGCCCGCGCCGGCGCCGGGCGCGTCAAAGTGATCGGACGCCCGGTGTTCGACTTCGAGCGGCCGGACACGCTCGGCCAGGCGATACGAGACCGCCGGCCGGCACTCGTGGTGAATGCCGCGGCCTACACGGCGGTGGATGCCGCCGAGAGCGCGCCGGAGGAGGCCGCGCGCGCCAACGCGTCCGGCCCAGGCCTGGTGGCTGCCACTTGCCGGGAGTTGGGCATCCCCCTGGTGCACGTCTCCACCGACTACGTCTTCGACGGGCTGAAGAGCGCGCCCTATGGCGAGGCCGATTCGACCAATCCAACCGGGGTCTATGGCGCCACCAAGCTCGCGGGCGAGCAGGCGGTGCTGGCGGCACACCCTGGAGCGGTGGTCCTGCGCACCTCCTGGGTGTACGCGGCGGCGGGCAAGAACTTCCTGCTGACCATGTTGGGCGCCGCCAGGCGCATGCCCCGTCTGCGCGTCGTGGCCGACCAGAAAGGCTGCCCCACCAACGCGGACGACCTGGCGGCGGCAACTTTGGCGGTGGCTGACAGGTTGCTTGCTGATGCCGCAGGCAGCGGCCGGGAGCAAGGATTGGGCGGTATCTACCATGCCACGGGCCAGGGTGAGACGACTTGGCACGGCTTTGCCGTGACGATCTTCGAAGAAGCGGCCCGCCATGGCTGGCCGGTCCCTTCGGTGGACGCCATCCAGACCGCCGACTGGCCAACGCCGGCGCGCCGGCCGCCAGACTCGCGCCTCGACTGCACCCGGCTTCACGCTGTCTTCGGCGTGCGCCTGCCGGCCTGGCAGGGGAGCCTGGGCCCGGCCGTCGAGCGCGCCTGCGCCGCGACAGCTCCTGCGTCATCTTCTACCCTGGCTTCCGCCTGATCGGATGGACCGCCAGCCAGACATCGCGATCCTGCTCTCCACCTGGAACGGCGCCGCCTTCCTGGACGCGCAGCTCGACAGCCTTCTCGCCCAGTCGCACACCGACTGGCAGGTCTTCTGGCGCGACGACGGCTCAGACGACGCCACGCCGGAGATGATGCGCGATTTCGCCGGGGCCGCGGGCGCCGGGCGTGTCGTGGACCTCAACGACAATGCCGGGCATGTGGGCGTGACGGCGAGCTTCCTCAGCCTGCTGCGCCGCGCGCCGCGCGGCCGGATCGTGGCGTTTGCCGACCAGGATGACGTGTGGCTACCGGAGAAGCTGGCGCGCGGCGTGCGCGGTCTGGACGACGTGCAGCCAGGACGGCCCGGGATCTACTGTGCCAGGCAGCATTTGGTCGGCGCGGACCTCACGCCGATCCGGCTCAGCGCGCCGGTGCGCGGGCAGATGGGCTTCCCGCGCTCGATGACCCAGAACGTGGCCACCGGCTGCACCGTGATGCTGAACGCAGATGCTGCCGGCCTGCTGGCCGAGGCGCAGGCGCCCGCTGCGGAGACCCTGCACGATTGGTGGGCCTACGTCCTGGTCTCCGCCTGTGGCGGCGCCGTGGTCGCCGACGACACGCCGACCGTGCTCTACCGCCAGCACGCCCGCAACGCGGTCGGTGTTCCGCTGTCGCCGGCGCGGCGCGCCTGGGCGGCGATACGGCGCGGTCCGCACGTATTCATGCGCACGTTCCGCGCGCACATGGACGCGCTGGCGTCGCAGCCGGAGCTGCTCTCCCCCGCCGCGCGCGAGTCCCTCGCCCTCATCTCCGAGGGGCTGCACGATGGCTGGAACCTCCGTCTCCGTGCGCTACGCCATCCTGGGCTGAAACGGCAGAACTGGGCGGAGACGCAGCTGTTTCGGCTGTGGTTCATGCTCGGGTAGGCCTCGGTTGCCTGGAAGCCAGCCTCCATCCGCGTCTAACCTGAGTTCTCCCGCGCCTCAAGAAACGGCGGCGTGCTATCAACCGGCGGTGTCATGTGTTCCGGCACTGGGGCCACCGCCGACACCGGCGGCGAGACCCCCAGCCAGATCGCCCGGGCAAGAAGTTGCAACGGCCCGCCACCGCCGCCGTAGATCGGATCCCCTTCAATCGGGCAGCCGAGTGAGGCGCAATGCACCCGTATCTGGTGCGTCCGGCCGGTGCGCGGATGCAGCTCGAGCCAGGTCCTGCCGTCCTGGGCGCCAAGCACGCGCCACTCGGTGACGGCGGTATCGCCTGCCGGCTCGACCACCATGCGCCATCCCTGCGGTGAATGCCGCTTGGCGAGCGGCAGGTCTATCCGCCCGCTGTCAAAAGCCGGCCGGCCCTGCACCACCGCCCAATACGTCTTGCGCACGCGCCCTGCCGCGAACTCGGCCTGTGCGGCGATCAGCGCCGCGCGCCGTAGCGCGATCACCAGGCAGCCGGACGTGTCCGCGTCCAGCCGGTGCGCCAGCCAGGGGCCGTCGCGGCGGCGGCTCAGCAGCGGAAACCAGTCCTCCACCGAACGCGGGCTGCGTGGCCCGGGATGCACCGGCAGCCCGGCCGGCTTGTTGATCACCACGAAGCGCTCGTCGGCGAACAGTATCTCAGGGCGCTCGGCGGTTGACACTTGCTCCCCCAGAGCGGACGTGCCGCCGATGCAGACCGACACGATCTGCGGCGCCCGCGCGGTGGCCGCCCTGTTCCACCGCAGGCCGGATGCCGTGCTGCGCCTGTTCTACACCGAAGCGATGCGCGGCATAGCCGGCCCGCTCTGCGCCGAGCTCGCCCGCAGGCGCGTCCCCTACCGCCTGCTGCCGCCGGCCGAGATGGCCAAGGCGTCCGGCACCGCGCATCACGGTGGGATATCCGCCGTGGCGCGGGCCCGCGTGGTGCCGGTCATGGAGCCCGCCAGCCCGCCGCGCGTGCCGATGCTCCTGGTGCTGGACGGCATAGGCAACCCGCACAATTTCGGCGCCATCGCTCGCAGCGCCGCGTTCTTCGGCGTGACCACGCTGCTGATCCACCACGTGCCAGGCGCCGCCCTGCCATCGGACGCCGCCTACCGCACGGCCGAGGGTGCGCTGGAGTATCTGGACCTATACCGCTCGCGCGACCTGCCGGCACTGCTCACCGCACTTGGGCCAGTGTATCGCACGGTTGCCGCCACACTGCGGCCGGGCGCGATGGCGATGGCCGACATGCCGAGGGACCGGCCGTTGGCGCTGGTACTGGGCAGCGAGGAGCACGGGGTCTCCGCGCCCGTGCTGGCGGCGTGCCGACGGGAGGTGCGCATCGCCGGATCAGGCGTGGTGCAGAGCCTGAACGTGGCGCAGGCGGCGGCTGTGTTGCTGCATGGATTGAAGGCGTAGGAAGAAAGCAAGGCCTTCTTTTTTGAAAAAAAGAAGCAAAAAACTTTTGGTCCCCGTCGGCGACTGCCCGGAAAGGTCCGCGACAGCGGAGTCAAAAGTTTTTTGCTTCT
>CAXTCL010000253.1:0-4914 GCA_964242035.1 uncultured Acetobacteraceae bacterium
AGGAAGGAAGCAAGCAGTTCTTTTTTGAAAAAAAGAACCAAAAAACTTTTGTTCCCCCGCCTGCGTCCAGGCGCGTTCTGGTTCTGCCAGCGCGCGCGTGTGCGGACGCTGGGGAGCAAAAGTTTTTTGCTTCTTTTTTTCAAAAAAGAAGGCCTTGCTTGACCACGCCTGCCAACTCCCCGACTTCGCCGTCCGCAACAGTCAGCATATCCAACAGGAACCGCCCCTCATGGATACGCCCCGCCACCGCCGGACGCTGCGCACGCAGGCACGCCGCCAACGCATCAGGCGAACGCTGCGGCAAAGACAGCCCGACGGCAACGCTCGCAATATCCTGCCCAGGCAACGCCCCACCGCCAGCATGGCCCACCGACGCCACGATCTCCGCCCCGCACACCCCCGCCAGCAACCCGCACAACACCTCCGCGCGCGCCCGCAATTCCGCCACCGTCTGCGCCAGCATGCGCAGCACCGGCACTTCGGCCGCCGCCCGCGCCGGATCCGTGTGCAGCCGCAGCGTGGCCTCAAGTGCCGCCAGCGTCATCTTGTCCAGCCGCAGCGCCCGCATAAGCGGATGGCGCCTTAGCCGGTCCACCACCGCCGCCCGCCCCGCCAGGAGCCCGGCCTGCGGCCCGCCCAGCAGCTTGTCCCCGCTGAACGCCACCAGGTCTGTCCCTGCCGCCAGGCTCTCGCGCACCGTGGGCTCCAGCATCGCCAGCCCGCCCGGCAACCTGGCCAGCGTGCCGCTGCCCAGATCGTCCAGCAGCAGCAGGCCGCGCGCGCGTGCGAGCCCCGCCAGATCGGCCAGCGACGCCTCCGCGGTGAAGCCGACCATGCGGAAATTGCTCTGGTGCACCTTCAGCAGCAGCCTAGTGCGCGGCGTCACCGCCGCTTCATAATCCGCCAGCCGGGTCTTGTTGGTGGTGCCCACCTCCACCAGCCGCGCTCCGCCGCCGGCGATGATGTCGGGAATGCGGAAACCCCCGCCGATCTCCACCAGCTCGCCGCGCGAGACGATCACTTCAGCAGGGCCTCCCGCCTCCGCCCCGGCCAGCGCCGTCAGCGCCAGCAGCATGGCCGCCGCATTGTTGTTCACCGCCAGCGCCGCCTCGGCCCCGGTCAGCCGGCACAGCAGCGCCTCCACCCCTTCGCCGCGATGCCCGCGCCGGCCGGTCGCCAGGTCGTATTCCAGGTTGCAGGCGCCGCGCGCGGCCTCCAGCGCCGCCGCCACTGCCGCCTTGGCGAGCGGCGCCCGCCCCAGATTGGTGTGCACCACGATCCCGGTGGCGTTGATCACCCGCCGCAGCACCGGCGCCTCGGCTGCCCGCGCCGCGGCCACGATCGCGTCGTCCTCGGGCACGCTGTCTTGCCGCCCCGCGGCGATCTCCGCCCGCAGATGCGCCAATTGCGCGCGCAACGCATCCGCCAGGCCGGCGCCGGCGTCCGGATGCTCCAGCAGGCGCTGCACGGAGGGGAGGGCGCGGAAAGCGGCGGCGCCCTTCATCGAGCCATCGGCCATGTTCGTCCTAGCAAAAGCAAGGCACCGGATCGCCACCTTGGCAACCTTGGGCAGACCCGTGCCTATGCTAGGCCTGAGCAGGGAGATGCAGCATGACCTTCGACGAGTACCTGACCAAGTCGCAAGACATGTGGCGCACCCTCGAGACCGCCAGGCAAGCCATCCTGAACGCAGCAAAGACAACGCCGCCGCCAAATGCCGATCCGATAAACACCGTGCGCCCGATGCTCGACCGTCAGCAAAAAGCCATCGATGACCTGCTGGCGATCGACAACGAGTTCTGGCACGCCTAGGGGGCGCAAGCTCTACCCCAGCAGCCCAGCCCAAGCCCCGCTCATGCACGTGGCGATCGTTCCCGAAACGATCGACCGCAGGCTCAGCGCCGCCACCTCCGCCCGCCGCTCCGGCAGCATCGCCCCGATCCCGCCCGCCATGATCCCCGCGCTGCCAAAGTTCGCAAATCCGCACAGCGCAAACACCAGGATGCGCCGTGTGCCCGCCGACAAGGCCGAAGCCGGCTGCCCAGCCAGACCCACGTAGGCCACCAGCTCGTTCAGCACGGTCTTGGTCCCCAGCAACGTGCCCGCCACCCCCGCCTCGTGCCACGGCACCCCGATCAGCCAGGCCACCGGCATGAACAGCACGCCGGCCAGCCCCTGCAGGCTCCAAACCGCCCCCGCCCCATGCGGCAGCAGCGCCAACCCGGCATTCACCAGTGCCACCAGCGCGATCGTCACCAGCAGCGTGGTCGCAATCCCGACCAGCGGCCCCACGCCCTCCGCCGTGCCGCGCGTAATAGCGTCCAGCACACCAGCCGGCCGCGCCTGCGCCGGAACAGCAGCCCCGCCCGCAGATGGCGCGAATGGAATCATCAACCCCGCCACCGCCAAAGCCGCCGGCGTGCTCACCACGGACGCCACCAGGATCGCCCCCAGCGCATCCGGCAAAACCGGCGTCAGGATCGCCGCGTAGATCACCATCACCGTCCCCGCCACGCCCGCCATACCGCAGCTCATCAGCGCAAACAGCTCGCCGCGTGACATCCCCGCCAGATACGGCCGTATCAGCAATGGCGCCTCGATCATCCCCAGGAAGATATGCGTGGCCGCCCCCAGCGCCAGCGCGCCGCCCACGCCCAGCGTACGCCGCAGCAGCCAGGCAAAAGCCCCTGTCACAACCTGCAACACACCCAAATACAGCAGCAGGGAACTCAACGCGCTGATCACCAGAACCAGCGGCAAAATCTTGAACGCCAGCACGAAACTCGCCCCGGGATGCAGCTCGGCAAACGGCAACGGCCCACCGCCCAGATAGCCGAACATGAAACTGGCCCCCTGGTCGGTGGCGTCCTGCAACGCACCCACCAACCGGCTCAGCAGCAGCACCGCCTGCCGCGCCACCGCCAGATGCAGCAGAATCAGCGCCAGGCCGGCCTGCAAGCCGAACCCGCCCAGCACCGCACGCCACGGGATCGCCCGCCGCTGCTCGCTCATTGCCCAGGCCGCGCCTGCCAGTATCGCCAAACCTAAGACAGCCTGCATGGGGCGCAGGCTTAAAGGCAGGCAAGGCAAGGAAGCAGTTTTTTTTTGAAAAAAAGAACCAAAAAACTTTTACTACCCCGCCTGCATGAAGGCCCGCCCAGGTTCTGCCAACACGCGCACCGGCAGAGCCAGCGCGCACCCGATGCAGGCGCCAGAAGCAAAAGTTTTTTGCTTCTTTTTTTCAAAAAAGAAGGCCTTGCTTGCTTTCTTCCTACTTCCAGGTATTCAGAGCCAACACGCTACATCTTCCACTCTCGGGGGGTGGCCCTCACGGGCCGCCTTTTTTGTTTTGGACGCACAGGACGCACTGCTCAACCACACCGGCCTCGAAGGCCGCATCGCCGCCAGCATCGGGCCCATGCTCGAAAGCATGGGGTTCGAGCTGGTGCGCGTGGCCGTCCTCGGCCGCGAGAAGCCCACGGTGCAGATCATGGCGGACCGCGCGGACGGTGCGCTGATACGGGTTGAGGATTGCGAGGCGATCAGTCACGCCGCGGGCGCCGTGCTGGACGTGGACGACCCGATCCCGGGCGAGTGGACGCTGGAGGTGAGCTCCGCCGGGATTGACCGCCCGCTCACCCGGGCAAAGGATTGGAACCGCTTCTCCGGCCATTTGGCCAAGGCGGAGACGCACATGCCGGTCGCCGGCCGCAAGCGCTTCATGGGCGTGGTCCTCGGCGCGGACGACACCCACGGCCGCCTGCGCCTGGAAGACGGCACCGAGATTGCCTTGCCGCTGGGCGACGTACGCAAAGCCCGCCTGGTCCTCACCGACGAACTGATCGCCGCCTCCGCGCCCGCCAAAACCGAAAATTGACGACTGGAAACCATCATGGACACCGCTGTCGCCCGCCCAGAACTCCTCCTCGTCGCCGATGCGGTCGCCCGCGAGAAGTCGATCGACCGCGAGGAAGTGCTGGAAGCCATGGAACAGGCGATCCAGAAGGCCGGTCGCGCCAAATACGGCCACGAGAAGGACATACGCGCCACGATCGACCGCCGCACCGGCGACGTCCGCCTGTCCCGCTGGACCGAGCTGGTGGAGACGGTGGAGAACGAGGAGACTCAGATCCCCGTCCACATCGCCAAGAAGTTCCGCCCAGACCTCGATCTCGGCCAGTTCATCGTTGACCCTTTGCCGCCGATCGATTTCGGCCGCATCGCGGCGCAGACCGCCAAGCAGGTGATCGTGCAGCGGGTGCGCGAATATGAGCGCCGTCGCCAGTTCGACGAGTTCAAGGACCGCGTGGGCGAGATCATCAACGGCGTGGTTAAGCGGACCGAGTACGGCAACCTGATGGTCGACCTGGGCAAGTCCGAGGCGCTGCTGCGCCGGGACGAGCTGATCCCGCGCGAGAGTTTCCGCAACGGCGACCGCGTGCGCGCCTACATCTACGACGTGCGCGAGGAAATCCGCGGCCCGCAGATCTTCCTCAGCCGCACGCATCCGGCCTTCCTGGCCAAGCTGTTCGCCCAGGAAGTGCCCGAGATCTACGACGGCATCATCGAGATCAAGGCGGTGGCGCGCGACCCAGGCAGCCGCGCCAAGATGGCGGTGATCAGCCGCGACAGCTCGATCGACCCGGTCGGCGCCTGCGTCGGCATGCGCGGCAGCCGCGTCCAGGCCGTAGTGCAGGAGCTGCAGGGGGAGAAGATCGACATCATCCCCTGGTCGCCGCAATCGGCCACCTTCGTGGTGAACGCGCTGGCGCCGGCCGAAGTCACCAAAGTGGTGATGGACGAGGATGCCGGCCGGGTCGAAGTGGTCGTCCCCGACGAGCAGTTGTCGCTCGCCATCGGCCGCCGCGGCCAGAACGTGCGCCTGGCCAGCCAGCTCACCCGCTGGGACATCGA
>CAXTCL010000254.1:0-4907 GCA_964242035.1 uncultured Acetobacteraceae bacterium
AGTCGATGATCCACCAGACGTTGCGGACGTCGTGCTTCCAGCCTTCCAGCAGGGCCTCGTAGATGTTGCCCTCGTCCAGCTCCGCGTCGCCGGCGATGGCGATGTGGCGGCCCGGCTGCACGCCGTCCGGCAGCACGCCATGCAGGCGCACGTAGTCCTGGATCAGGGCTGCGAAGCTGGTGGCGGCCACGCCCAGGCCCACCGAGCCGGTAGAGAAATCCACCTCGGCGCCGTCTTTGACCCGGCTCGGATAGGCCTGCGCGCCACCGAAACGGCGCAAATTTTCCATCTTGTCGATGCTCTGCCGGCCGAACAGGTAGTTGGCGGCGTGGAACACCGGGGAGGCGTGCGGCTTGACGGCCACGCGGTCCTGCGGCCGCAGTTTGGCAAAATAGAGCGCGGTCATGATGGAGATGACGGACGCGCAGCTCGCCTGGTGGCCGCCGACCTTCAGCCCGTCGCGGTTGGGGCGTATGTGGTTGGCGTTGTGTATCGTCCAGGCGGAGAGCCAGAGCAGCTTGCGCTCTATCTGGCGGAGCGTGTGGAGGTCGGTGTCTGGGCGTTCGGCGGTGATGCTCATGAAGAGAAGCAAGGCCTTCTTTTTGCGTGTCAGTTCGAGAAGGCGTCCTGACGGTCATCTGACGCGCTTTTCCTGCGCTCCGGTGCTCATGGCCACAAGAGGCCACTCCGCTCCGGTGCTCGGAAAAACACGCTAGCTGACTCGCCATGACACCTTCTCGAACAGACACTAAAAAGCGAAGCAAAAAACTTTTGCCCCTCCGACGTTCCGCAGCTTCGGCGTATCCGGACTCGCACGACTGGTGCAAATGCGGGGGGAGTAAGAGTTTTTTGGTCCTTTTTTCAAAAAAGGACTGCTTGCTTCGCTTACTTGAACGAGGTGCCCGCATGGCCCTGATCATCACGGTAGCCCAGCAAAAAGGCGGCGCCGGCAAGACGATGCTGGCCGCCAACCTGGCCGCCGCCTGGGCCCGCACGCATCGCGTTACGCTGCTGGACATCGACCCGCAGAACAGCCTGGGCCAGTGGCACAGATTGCGCGAGCAGCGCCCGACGCTGGCCGCCATCGGCTTTGCCGCGGTGTCCAGCTGGCGCGTCAAGGGCGAGCTGGAACGGCAGGCGGCCGGCGCGGACATACTGGTGGTCGATACACCGCCGCAGATTGACAGCGACGCGGCGCGCGCGATCAGGGCGGCGTCGCTGGTAGTGATACCGGTGCAGCCGGCGATGCCGGACCTGTGGGCGTCCGCCGGGACGCTGAAGCTGGTGACGGCCGAGCGGCGCCGCGTGGCTGTGGTGCTGAACCGGACGCCGGGCAAGTCCGCCCTGCGCAGCACGGTCGAGGCGGCGTTCGCGGCGTCTGGTTTGCCGGTGCTGCCGCACACCCTGGGCGACCGCCGCGCCTATGCGCAGGCTTTCGCGCAAGGTATGGGCGTGACCGAGGCGCCGTCCCGCAACGTGGCGGCCGCCGAGCTGTCCGCGCTGGCGGATGCCCTGTTGGAGATTGCGAGATGATACCGCACGCGCCCTGGCTGAACCTGCTGCTTGCGCTGCACATCCTGGCGGCGACCGCCTGGGTGGGCGGCATGCTGTATGCGCTGGTGGTGCTGCGGCCGGCGCTGAGCGTGCTTGATCCTGCGCCGCGGCTGCAGCTGCACATGCTGACGTTGAAGCGGTTCTTCCTGGTGGTGTGGCACGCCATGCCGATCATGTTGCTGACCGGCTGGGCAATGATCGGGTTGGCCGGGTGGAGCATGGCGCGGCTGCCCTGGTATGTGAACGTCATGCAGCTGCTGGGCCTGCTGATGGCGGCGGTGTTCCTCTACGCCTATTTCGCACCGTTCCGCCGGCTCCGCCGCGCGATCCGGCCGGGGCCGGAAGTGCTGGAGCGCATACGCCTGCTGATCACGGTGAACCTGGCGCTCGGCGTGGCGGTGATCGTGGTGGCCTCGCTCGGGCATATGTGGTGATGCGCTGCGGCTGAGCTGGCGGCAGGCCGGACACGCGGCGCGCATACTCGGCGGCGTGGCGCTGGCCTATGCGGCGGCGGCCTGGGTCGGGCTGCCTGACAGGTTCTGGGCGATGGTCACCGTGGTCGTGGTGACGCAACCGGCGCTGGATTCGACGCTGTCGGCAGGACGGGACCGGATACTCGGCACGCTGCTCGGCGCGCTCGCGGCACTGGGCGTGATCTTGGCAGCGCGGGCAGGGGCGCCGCTGCTGCCGATGTTCTGGGTGGCGCTGGTGCCGCTCGCCGTGGTGACCGCGGTGTGGCAGACGATGCGGCTGAGCTGCATCACGTTGATCATTGCCGTCCTGGTGCAGCCTGGCGGCCTGTCGCTGATACGTCCGCTGGATCGGGTGCTGGAGATACTGCTTGGCACCGTGGCTGCCGTGGCTGTGTCGGTGATGAAGTTGCCGGAGAAGCAGAGTAAGTAAGTAAGGCCTTCTTTTTTGGAAAAGAGAAGCAAAAAACTTTTTCCGGCTGTCGCGGCTCTTTCCGTAACAGCGCGACAGCGGAGTCAAAACTTTTTTGCTTCTTTTTTTCAAAAAAGAAGGCCTTGCTTGCTTACCCAAGTATCAGCACCGCCTCCAAAACGTCACTCTCGTCCGGCAGATGGCGCAAGCTGAACCCAAGGTGACGCACAAAGCCAAGCATAGGCTGGTTGTCCGCGAGCACCTGGCCGGTAATCTCCGGGACACCGCGCGTGCGCGCCCAGGCGATCAGGCACTCCATCAGGTGACGCGCCAGGCCCAGGCCCTTGCATCCCGGCTCCACCACAATGGCGAATTCGCCGGCGCCACCGACTGTTTCGCAGACCAGGCGCGCGACCCCCACGCTGGCCTGGTCCGCCACGCGTACCGCCAGGAACGCCATCTCCCGGTCGTAATCGATCTGGGTGAGGCGGGCCATCTGCTCGGGGGCCACCTGGCGGACCGCGCTGAAGAAGCGGTAACGCAGGTCCTCCGGCGGGATGCGGCGCACCATGGCAGCGTGGGCTTCGGCGTCTTCGGGGCGGATGGGGCGTATGCGGAAATCCTGGCCGCGGCTGGACCAGTCATGCGCCAGCTCCTCGGGGTAGGGGGAGATGGCCAGGCCAGCGTGCTCGCCGGGCGGGCGCAGCCGGATCGCCGCCTCCTCGGCTGCGGCACTGCCGTCCTGGTCGAGCATGAGGCGGCCCACGCCGAGGGACGCGATGGCGGGTTCGTCCACCAGCAATTGGCTGACGCGCACCAGGGCATCAGCGGCGGCGGCAAGCAAGGCAGGGTCCTGCAGGCCGGCGCGGGCGGCCAGGGCGTGGGCCAGCGGCAGATTGAGCGGCGGCAGGTCGTAGGCGGCGACGCCGTCCGGCAGCAGGGCGAACGCAATGGCGGGTCCGAACGTGGGGTCGTCGTGCACGCGTATCGTGGCCGCCGGGCCGGGGCCGGTGGAGGAGGGCAGGCCATAGCAGGCGAGAAGCCGCAGCGACTCGGCCCGGCTGAGCGTCGCGCGGCCGTCCGCGTAGGCTGCCGCCAGGATCTGCGAAGCGGCCGCCTGGTCAGGATCGACCGCCAGCACCTGGCCGGTCGGCAACTCGCGGGCGGCCTGGCGGGCGGCGCGGTCGCGCAGCAGGTGGCCGAACGCCTGGACGGCCTGCTCCGGCGTGGCAAAGGCCGGCAGGCCAGCTTCGGCCATGCGGCGGCGGTGCGCGGCCCCCGTTGTCTCGCCCATGACGCAGGTCAGGACAGGCAGCCGCGCGGTGTGCGCGGCGGCCACAACGGCCTCGATTGCAGCGGCATCTGCCGGGCCGGTAGGTGCCAGCAGCACCAGCACGCCGCCCACGCCAGGCACGGCGCCCACCATGGCGGCGATACTGGCCACGTCGGTGGGCGCGGCACTGCCGGCATAGACGAGGCCCTGCGTGAGGTCGGCCGGCAGGCTAGCCGTCAGCGTCTGCTGGGCGGCAGGCGGCAGCACGGCCAGGCGTATCCCCGCGCGCAATGCGGCGTCTGCGGCCAGGCGGCCTGGTCCTATGGCGTTGGTGATCACCGCCATCGTCTCGCCGCGCAGCGGGCGGGCGCGGCTGAGTGTCTCGGCCGCCGCCAGGAACGCCTCGAGCTGCTCCACCACGAACACGCCGGCGCGGTTCAGCGCAGCGGCGAACACGGCGTCCGCCTGGCCGGTGGGGTCCAGCAGCAGCCCGCCAGGGCGCAGTGCCACAACCGGCCGCAGGCGCGAGGCGGCACGTGCGGCCGAGATGAAGGCGCGCCTGTCGCGCACGCGCCGTATGTCGAGCAGGATCAGCCTCGTGTCCGGATCGCGGGCCAGGAAATCCAGCACTGCGCCGAAGCCCACATCGGCGTTGCCGCCGATGCCCACCACATGGCTGAAGCCCACGCCGTTCGGCCCTGCCCAGTCCACCACGGCGCGCGCCAGCGAGGCAGACTGCGTCACCAGCGCGATGTGCCCGGCCGGGACAGGCATGTGGGACAGCGAGGCGTTCAGGCCCAGGCGCGGCGCCGCCACGCCGAAGGAGCTTGGGCCCAGCACGCGCACGCCCGCCTGCCGCGCCAGGCGGCCGGGATCGCTGAGCTGGCCGGTGAGCACGGCCGCGGTGCCGCCTCGTGCGCCGTAGGCGGCCAGGTCCCGTGCCGCCTGCGCGCCTGTGCTGGTGATGATCGCCAGGTCCGGCACTGCGGCGCCGATCTGGCCGGTGAAGCCGCCTGCGTTCAGGTTTGCCAGCACGCGGGCGCCATCACAGGTGGTCTCGCCGAGCACGGTGACGCTGCCTGGGGTGAGCAGGCGCTCGATGAAGGGGCGCTTGGTGCGGGGGGTGGTCATAGGGCCTTCAGCAAGGAAGGAAGCAGTTCTTTTTTGAAAAAAAGAACCAAAAAACTTTTGCTCCCCC
>CAXTCL010000255.1:0-4869 GCA_964242035.1 uncultured Acetobacteraceae bacterium
ACGAGACTTTTAATCTTGGGGTCGTGGGTTCGATTCCCACCGGGCTCACCAGTTCCCCATACCAAGAGCAGGAGCACATGATGGTTAGCCGTCTGGCCTACGCTGCCTTACTTGCATTAGCCGCAGGAGCTGTATCGCCCGCCTACGCCGACACGGTGAAGTTTCATGCCGACCTCGCTCCCGGCAAGGAAGTGCCGCCCGTGCAGGACAGCGGCTCTGGCGCCGCGGACGCGACCCTGGACACCTCCTCCCACGCACTGACCTATGACCTGACGTTCGGCGGGTTCACCGCGCCTGTGACGATGGCGCATTTTCACGGGCCGGCTGCGGAAGGTGTGAACGCCGGCGTGACGGTTCCGCTCGGCACCAGCCCGGCAAGCCCGCTGCACGGGACGGTGACGCTGACGGCCGAGCAGCAGACCCAGCTTCTGGGCGGGCTATGGTATGCCAATGTGCACACAACCACGCACCCGAAAGGGGCAGCGCGCGGGCAGATGACCAAGCAGTAAAAGCGACCGACGCTGAACCTAGAGCAAAGTAAGCAAGCAGTCCTTTTTTGCAAAAAAGGACCAAAAAACTTTTGCTCCCTGTCGGCGGCTGTTTCATCACCCGCCGACAGGGACCAAAAGTTTTTTGCTTCTTTTTTCCAAAAAAGAAGGCCTTCCTTGCTTTCTGTTTGTGAGAATTACTCCGCCGGCGCAGATGCGGGAGACAAAAGCATCCCGGTTCTACCCGCCGAAAAACCACCTGCCACCGCCGCCTCCAGCGCAGCCGCCCGGTGATCCGCCGTATGTGACTCCAATATGCGCCTGCGGGCGGCAACACCGAGGTCCTGGCGGCGGGTCTCGCCCCAGGCCAGAGTCTCCAGCACCTGGGCGGGCGTTTCCGCCACAATGATCTCCCGCCCGATCGCCAGGAAATCCCCAAGCCCCGGCCAGTAGTCGCTGATGATCGGCGTGGCGCAGGCGGCCGCCTCGAACAGGCGGACGCTTGGACTGTAGCCTGCGGCGATCATGTCGGCGCGTGTGACGTTCAGCGTCCAGGCAAGGCTGTTGTAGAAGCCAGCATGCTCGCTGGGTGGCAGGTGCTCCAGCCGGTCCACGTTGTCCGGCCAGTCGATGCCATCAGGGTATTGCGGGCCGGCCACCACGAAGCGCCACGCCGGCGCGCGTCGCGCCGGCTCGATAAGCAGGCGTTCCAGCGTCGGCTGCCGGTCTGCGCTGTAGGTGCCGAGATACCCCAGGTGCCAGCGCCGCTCGCCGGGCTGGGCCGCCGGCGCATACAGCGCGGGATCGACCGCGCAGAACAGCGCATGGGCCGCGCGCGCGCCATAACGGGTCTCCAGCAGGCGGAGCGTCGGCCCGCCGGTGAAGGAGAAATATAAATCGTAGAGCGGGATGGTCTCGGGCGAGATGTAGGCGTGCTCGCCGCGGGCCAGGGCGGCGAGGGTCACCGGCGTGTCGATGTCGTAGAAGGCGAACAGCCTAGCCCACGGCCGCACGAGCTCGGCTACAGCCACGCCATCGACCACATAGCTGCCCATGATCACCAGGTCGGCGGCGGCGATCTCGCTGCGCCAGCGTCCGAGGTCGGCCGGGTGGTCGTAGAAGGACAGGCGGCAGAAATCGGGGTTGGCCAAATCCCGGTGCTCGGCATACCAGGGACGATCGCATTCCAGGAACAGGATGTCGTGGCCGCGCGCGGCCAGCGCGCGCAGCAGGGCACGGTAGGTTGTCGCGTGGCCGTTTCCCCAGGAGGAGGAGAGGGAGAGGCCAATGACGACTATGCGCACAGGAAGGAAGGCCTTCTTTTTTGAAAAAAAGAAGCAAAAAACTTTTGCTCCCACGACGTTGCAGGCGCGCGTGTGAGCACAACCAAGTTGGGCCGTAGTGGAGGCGGAGAAGTAAAAGTTTTTTGCTTCTTTTTTTCAAAAAAGAAGGCCTCCCTTCCTTTCATGCCGCCACAAAAGCCTCGGTAAGCAGCGCATGCACAGTCGCCGCCCGCTGCGTGTAGGTATGCTCCGCCAGGCAGCGCGCCATCGCCGCCTGGCCGATCGCGCGGGCGCGCGCCGGCGTCAACGCCGCCAAATGCTCGGCCACATCCTGGCCGTCGCGCGCAACCAGTATCTCGCTGTCCGGCTGCAGGAAGTGTTCGATGCCCTCCCAGGCATCGGTGATCAGGCACGCCCCGGCTCCGGCGGCCTCGAACACCCGCGTAGCGGGCGAGAAGCCAACCGCGGCCATGCTGTCACGCGCCACGTTCAGCACGGCCAGCGCCGAGCAGTTCAGCGCGTTGTGTGCGGCGGTGGGCACGTGGCCGATACGGGTGACGTTGGCCGGCATCGGCTTGTCCGCCCAGCCGGAGCCGCCGAGCAGGAAGGCTCTGTCAGGCAAGCCGGCAGCGGGTGCCAGGAAGAAGGCTTCGACGCGGGCTTCGCGGTCCGGTAGTCGGTTCGCGAGGAACCCGAGATCCGTAGCGTAGGCCGGGTCGGGCGGGACTGGGTGATGCGTGGCGGGGTCCAGGCCGTTGTAGATCGGCACGCACCGCCGAGCGCCGAGCGCCTCGTAGGCTGCCACCACGGGGGGGCCGCCGCCATAGGTGAGGATGAGGTCGAACTCGGGGAGGCGGCGGCGGAGCACGTGGCCGGGGTCGGCGCGCAGCGTGGCCAGCGTGGCAGGCGCGTCCACGTCCCAGAAGATGCGCAGCGCGTGCGGGCTGGCATGCTGCAGGATGCCGGCCACCAGTTCGTCGTCGAACACGCCTACGCCACTGGCTTTCACCACGACCTCGGCCTGGCCGGCTTGGGCCAGCACCGCTTCCAGCCCGGCCTGCGTGGCGGGATAGACGACGACGCGCGCCCAATCGGGTGGATCGATGTCGCGATGGGACTGCCGGTCGAACGCGTCGGGTTCGTAGAAGGTGATCTGGTGGCCGTGCGCCGCGAGAGCCTGCAGCAGGCCGCGATAGTAGGTGGCCGCCCCGTTCCAGTAGCTGCTAAGCAGGCTGGATCCGTAGAAGGCGATGCGCATCAGGCGGCCGCCCTGGCGGGTGGCAATCTGGCGGCGACGCGCAGCAGCTCGTCCGCGCGTATCTTACAGCTATGGTGGGCGCGCACCCGGGCTAGGCCATTGGCGGCGAGCTGTGCCGCCAACGCGTGGTCGTGGGTCAGGGCGCGCATGTGGGCTTCCATCTCAGTGCCATCCCTGGCGGTCAGGTAGTCCTCGCCGGGGCGGAACAGGTGCTCGCTGTCCTGCCAGGGGGCGCTGATGAGCGGAATGCCGCAGGCGAGCGCCTCGAACACCCGGATCGTGGGGATGCCGGGCAGCGCCTGGGTGTAGAACCGCCGCGGTACGTGGACGGTGAACAGGTGACGCGCAAAAGCATCCGGCACGGCGGCGTTGGCAATCCAGCCGTGGAACCGGGCACCGTAGCGCGCAAGTAGGGCAAGCGCCTCTTCGGGGTAGCGTACGCCATGTATGTCCACTGGCACGCAAGCGCGCTGGGCCGGCGCCAATAGGAAATTCTCCAGCTCGGCCGTGCGTTCGCCGTCGCCCCAGTTGCCCACCCAGATCGCGCCGTCGCGCGGCTGCGGGGTGGCTGGCGGATGGAACAGGACGGTGTCGGCCGCCTCGTGCCAGACATGTACCCTGCCCGCCCAGCCCCACGCCTCATAGATACGGGCCAGTGTCGCGCCGAAGGCCAGGATGCCGTCATAGGCGGAAAGGTCGCAGCGCCGGATCGCGTCCGGGTCGCTGACCGCGCGGTGGTGGGTGTCGTGGAACAGCAGGGTGAAGCGGGCGTGGCGGCGGTGCCGGCCGATCGCGGCGACCAGGGAAGGCTCGTTCCATTCATGGACGACGACCAGGTCGGCGCCGTCCAGGGCCTCGTCCAGGGCGTGCTCGCCGGGGAGGATGCGGGATACGAGGCCGGGAAAGCGGGCGGCGAAGGTCTGGAACGGGTCCTCGCCGCAATCGGCCTGCAGGTTCTCGCGGCTCCAGCTTTGCGCCGGTTCGTAGGCGATCACCTCGTGGCCACGCTCGGCCAGCGCGCGCAGCACGCCGCGCAGGAAATGCGCGTTGCCGTGGTTCCAGCAGGATACGAGCGAGTGGGTGAAGTAGACGACGCGCATCCCGGTCAGGCCGCCTGACGGGAAAGGGCCGGCGCCGCGTGCAGGGCGGCGGTGGCTTGCACCATGGCGTGCTGCGTGTAGCTGGCAGCGCGCGTCAGGGCGGCCTGGCCGAGTTCGGCGCGCGCGGCCTGGTCCGCCATGAGGGCGGCGAGCGTGCGAGCCCAGGCGACGTGGTCGCGTGGCGGCACGAACAGGGCGGCGCCGGTCCACAGCTCGCGGAAAGTGGGAATATCGGCGAGCACCAGAGGGGCGCCGGTCTGCGCGGCTTCGAGAACGCAGAGGCCGAACGGTTCGTAGAGCGAAGGTGCCGCGAAGATGGCGGCGCGCGCCATCATCGCGCACAGGTCGGCGGCAGGCAGGTTGCCGACCGGCTCCAGGTGGGAAGGGGCGAAGCTGCCGCCATCGGGGCCCGCCAGCGGGCCGGCGGCCCGGATCACCAGGCCCGAGGTCGCAGCCGCCTGGTCCAGCACCTCCATGTTCTTGCCAGCGTCCCACAGGCGGCCGGCGGTGAGGACGAAATCCGCGCGCCTTGCGCTGCTGGCCGGGGTCGCGGGCAAGCCGTTATGGACGACCTCGATGGGCCGGCCGGGCGCGTAGGTCCGGCGCAGATCATCGGCAAAGGCCTGGCTCGGGGCGATCACGTGCGTGGCGCGTTGCATCCCTTCCAGCGTGGCGGCGGCTTGCCAATAGAAACTCTCCGGCCTGGGGCCGGCGCGGACCGCGTCCCACCAGGTGGCCAT
>CAXTCL010000256.1:0-4829 GCA_964242035.1 uncultured Acetobacteraceae bacterium
TGCGGCGCGCGCGCTTCGTCGGCGGGGCCGGGGCGCGCCGTCAGCACGCGCAACTCCCGGTACACCTGCATCGAATCGGCGTTGATGACGACGCCGCCTGCGCGCTCCGCCAGATCCAGCGCCAGCGCGCTCTTGCCGCTGCAGGTGGGGCCGGCCACCACGAACGCGGCCTTCTTGCCGGCATCGCCGCTCATCGCCTACACCCGGGCCGCGCTCCAGAAGGCCCCTCCCGTGTCTGTCCCAGTTGGCGCCCCACGCGCATGGCCCACCGGCCGCGGCACTCCGGCGCTCCGAACACGCCAGCGGACCCGGCAGCCCAACCTTTGGGACAGACATCCATGAGCTACGTGCTGACCCTGGTCGCCGACAGAGAGCGCACGCACCTGACCCAGACTACGATCGACCGCGTGCGCGAGGCTGCCGGCGGCGGCACCCCGGTCATCCTCTCGCCAGGCGAGGCGGCCGACATCCCGGGCGCTGTCAGCGACGACCTGGCCGCCGCACGCGCCGCGCTGGAAGGGGCCGCGATCGACGTCCTGGTCAGCCGCGAATCCGGACGCGCCCGCCGCCTGCTGGTGGCCGACATGGACAGCACGATCGTCACCTCCGAAACACTGGACGAGCTGGCCGCCTACGCCGGGCTGGGCGAGGCCGTGGCGGCGATCACCCGGGCCAGCATGAACGGAGAGATCGACTTCCGCGAGGCCCTGCGCGCCCGCGTGGCCATGCTGGCCGGCCTGAAGCTCGAAGCACTCGAAGCCACCTGGCAGAACGTGCGGCTGACCCCGGGGGCGCTGACCCTGGTCGCCACCATGCGCGCGTTCGGCGCCACCACGGCACTGGTCTCAGGCGGCTTCACGTTCTTCTCCCAGCGTGTGGCGGCCCTGTGCGGCTTCGACCACCACCGCGCCAACGTGCTGCTCGACGACGGCGCGAGGTTAACCGGCGAAGTGGCCGAGCCGATCCTGGACCGCGACACGAAGCTGGCCACGTTGCGCGCGCTGTGCGGAGACGGCGGGCTGGCGTTGGAGGCGAGCCTGGCGGTGGGGGATGGGGCGAACGACTTGGCGATGCTGCGCGCGGCGGGTCTGGGGGTGGCGTTCCGGGCCAAGCCTGTGGTGGCCGCCGAGGTGGCGAACCGGGTGGATTTCGCGGATCTTCGGGCGCTGCTGTTTGCGCAAGGGTATCCGGTGGGGGTGTTCCGAGAGGGGTAGAAGGCTAGGCAAGCAAGCAGTCCTTTTTTGCAAAAAAGAACCAAAACCTTTGTCTGTGCTGTCGCGCGGCTGTGGAAAAGTCCGCGACAGCCGGACCAAAAGTTTTTTGCTTCTTTTTCTCAAAAAAGAAGGCCTTGCCTTAACTTTCTAAAAGCTTCCGCAGCAAATCCACATCCTCGGCCAGAACGCTATCCGACTGCATCAGCTCGGTGATACGCGCGCAAGCGTGCATCACCGTCGTGTGGTCCCGGTTGCCGAACTTCTTGCCGATTTCCGGCAGCGAGCTCCCCGTCAACTGCTTGGCCAGGAACATCGCCACCTGCCGCGGCCGTGCCACCGCGCGGGCACGGCGTGCGCTCACCATGTCGCCAGGCCGCATGTTGTAGCGTTCGGCGACGCGGCGCTGGATTTCGCCGATCGTCACCTTGTTGTTTTTCGGATTGTTGAGGATGTCGCGCAGCAATTCCTGCGCGGTGTCCAGGGTGATTTCGCGGTTGAACAGGCCGGCATGGGCGATCAGGCGGTTCAGCGAGCCTTCGAGTTCGCGCACGTTGGAGGTGATCTTGCGGGCGAGGAATTCGAGCACGCCGGCGGGTACGTTGGCGCCGGCGCGTGCGGCCTTGGCTTCGAGTATGCTGATGCGCAGTTCGAAGGTGGTGGCGTGCAGGTCGGCCACCATGCCGCAGCCCAGGCGGGTGCGCAGTCGGTCTTCCAGGCCTGAGAGGTCCGAGGGCGACTTGTCGGCGCTGACCACGATCTGCTTGCCGGCGTCCACCAGCGCGTTGAAGGTGTGAAAGAACTCTTCCTGTGTGTTGTCCTTGCCGATGAGGAACTGCAGGTCGTCGATCATCAGCACGTCGACGGAGCGCAGATGGTCCTTGAACTCGATCGTCTGCTGCGAGCGGATCGCCGCGATGAAGCGGTACATGAATTTTTCCGCCGACATGTAGGCGACGGTGGGGTGCGCGGCCCCTTCGCGCGTCATCTCCACGCCGATGGCGTGCATCAGGTGGGTCTTGCCCAGGCCGACGCCGCCGTAGAGGAACAGCGGGTTGAACTCGCGCGTGCCGGGCTTTTCCGCCACGCGGCGGGCGCAGGCATAGGCGAACTCGTTCGGCTTGCCGACGACGAAGGTGTCGAAGGTGAAGTTCGGCTCGAGCGGCGCGGACAGGTCTTCCACCAGCCGGCTGACGGTGGCAGGGCCGCGCGCAGGTGCCGCGGCCGCCGTCGGGCGCGGAGCTGCCGGCTCGGGCGGGGGCGTCAGGCTTTCGGCCAAGGCAGGCTCCGCCGCCTCGTCCATACGTATGTCCACCTGGCGTATGGCGGGGTTCTCCAGCTGCCACAAGGCGGTGATCTTCTCGCCGTAATTGCTGCGCACCCAGTCGCGCAGGAACCGCGAGGGCAGGTACATGGTCAGCTCCTCGCCTTCCAGCCCGCCGAGCGTCATCTGCCTGAACCAGCTCCGGTATTCGACCTCGCCCACATCGGCCTGCAGGCGGCAACGTATGCGCGCCCATTGAGCCGCCACCTGCGCTGTGGCGCTGGCGGGCTCGCCGCCCGGCCGCGCGAGTTTCTGGGCGGTCAGTCCGCCACTGCCGGCAGGCGCTGCAGTCTGGAAGGCGGTTCGCGCGATGCCCGAGCTCAAATTAACGCTTCCCCACATGTCTGCGTTCAGACGGCAATCCGCACGCGTGCTGGCAAACTGCCCACCCCACCAGCGAGCAGCCGCAGCGTTCTTTTCAAGACTTAGAATTTCCAGGCTACCGGGGTCAGCCGGCCAGCAAAAACTAAGTCAGAACGACACTTATGGCAATCGAAATCTAACAGAAGCATTAATCTTTACAGTATTGAGCCTTGCCAATACTTGCATATGCAAGCGGCGGAGCTGTAGTGCCCCGCATTGCCATTGCCTGGAGCCGAGGCCGCGTTCCGGCCTCAGGCTGCGTCCGCCCGCCGGATGCAGGCAGACTGGTCACGCCCCAGCGGGGGCGCCGTCTATCGGCAGCCCGTCAGGCGGGGGCCGTTATCCGCTTTATGCGAGCGCTCATACGCGAGATCTTGCGCGCAACCGTGTTCTTGTGGATCACACCCTTGCCTGCGGCGCGTTGCATCTCAGGCTGCGCCTCGCGCAGGGCGGCGCGTGCCGCATCGTGGTCGCCGCCGGCGATCGCCGCTTCCACCTTCTTGACAAAGGTGCGCATGCGGGACTTGCGCGCCGTATTACGGGCCGTGCGCACGATGTTCTGCCGGATGCGCTTTCGCGCGGAGTCGGTGTTCGCCATGTGGTCTGGTCTATCTCGCGGTTCGCAATGTCTCAGGTCCTGCGCTCGGACAAGCGGTCCGCGGCGCCGGAAGAGGCAGGTTTCTAAGTGCCGCCCCCGGGTGAGTCAAGGAGGATCGGCGGCCCTGCGCATGCTCCGCGCCGGCTTCAAGCCAGGCCCGCGCCGGCCGCTCGACCAGGCGGTGCGCCACCTCGGCCGCCGCCAGCAGAAATACCGCGATGAGGCAGCAGGCGAGCGCGTCGGCCAGGTGTGGCGGCAGCGCCAGCCGGCACGCCGCGCGCGCCTGGTCCAGCGGATGCAGCAGGAAGATGTGCAGCAGATAGACCGCGTAGGACACCTCGCCGAGCCACATCGTGGCCGGTGCGGACAGCAGCCGGGCAGGGCCCGTGGTTCCGCAGGCCAGCACCAGGATCAAGGCCGCCAGCAGGGGATACACCGCCAGGTCCGGCGCGCCCAGCGCCAGCGCCGCGGCGAGCGCCACGCACACGCACCAGGCAGGCCCGACCCTGGCCGCGAGCCGGGCGGCGGGCGGCCAGGCGGTCATGCGCCACACACCCAGGCCGAGGGTGAACCCGCCCAGGCAGCGCAGCAGCGGCCCGGTCCCGCGCCCGTCCCAGGTATCGAGGTGGCCGTGATGTGCGGCGGCCACCACCAGGGCCGCGGCGCCGGCGGCAGCGGCCAGTGCCACCGCCCGGCGGGCCTGCAGCATCAGCGTCGCCAGAACGGGGAACGCCAGGTAGGCCGCCCACTCCGTGCTGATCGACCAGCCAGGTCCGGTGATGCTGGGCGCCACGCCCCAGGACTGCATCAGCACCAGGTTGGCCGGGATTGCGAGCCAGGGATGGGCGACGGGTGCTGCGATCCACGGAAGCGGCAGGCGGAAGCTGCGGTAGCGCAGCGCCGTGTAGCCGAGCCGGCTTAGTAAAATCAGCCCGTATAGCGGATAGATGCGCGCCAGCCGGCGCCGCAGGAAACCGGCCATGCCAGCCAACATCCGCGCCCCCCCGGAACGCCTGCCATAATTCCGTGCCAGCACGAAGCCGCTCAGCACGAAGAACAGGTCTACGGCAAGGTAGCCGCGTCCGAGCAGCTGCGCCGGCATCCCGGCGACGAACGACGCGGGCAGCAGCAGGTGGTAGGAGGCAACCCACAATGCCGCCACGCCCCGCAGGCCGGTCAGTGCGCTGATACGTGTCCTGTCCGCCACGCTGGTTTCAACGCAGGGGCGCGCTGCGGGTGGCCTAGCGCCTATGCGCGCCCCACAGCATGAGCCAGCGCACAGGGACGACCCAAGCGAAGCCGGCGATCGGGTAGTAGACCGCCTGTATGGCCC
>CAXTCL010000257.1:0-4827 GCA_964242035.1 uncultured Acetobacteraceae bacterium
GCTGAACACAACAGGGCACGCGGCGACCGATCACATACGGATCATCGGGCTGGCACAGCTGGCGTCGCACTTCGCGGCTTCCGTGCTGGCGCCGGGCGGGGCGTTCGTGGCGAAGGTGTTCCAGGGCGGGTCCGAAAAGGACATGCTGGTGCCGATGAAGAAGCAGTTCGCGACGGTGAAGCACGCGAAGCCACCTTCCAGCAGGAAGGAGAGCAGTGAGCTCTACGTGGTGGCGCAGGGGTTTCGGGGATAAGCAAGAAAGGCCTTCTTTTTTGAAAAAAAGAAGCAAAAAACTTTTGTCCCTGGCGCTGGCATAGGGGCGCGGCCTGGTTCTGCCAATGCGCACCTGGCAGAAGCTGCGTGGGCTCAGGTGCAGGCGGGGAGCAAAAGTTTTTTGCTTCTTTTTTCAAAAAAGAAGGCCTTGCTTACCTTCCCCTGCGCACCGTGTAATCCGCCACATCGACAAGCCGCCGCCGCACCGCGCTGTCCGGGAAAATCCCCAACGCCGCCTTCGCCCGCTCGGTAAATCCCGCAGCCCGCGCCAGCGTCGCCTCGATCGCACCGGTCTGCTCCATCAGCGCCAGCGCGTGGTCCAGATCGGCGTCTGTCTGCTCGCTGGCCTCGATCGTGCGGCGCCAGAAGATGCGGTCCGCCTCGCTGCCGGCCTTGTAGGCGGCCAGCACGGGGCCGGTGATCTTGCCTTCGCGGAAGTCGTCCCCCACGGTCTTGCCGAGCTTGGCCTGATCGGCGGCGTAGTCCAGCGCGTCGTCCACCAGCTGGAACGCGGTGCCGAGATAGAGGCCGTAATCGGCCAGCGCCTGTTCCTCCGCCTCGCCGCGGCCGGCGACCACGGCACCGATCTGGCAGGCGGCGGCGAAGAGCGCGGCCGTCTTGCCCTGGATCACGTCGAGGTAGCGCTCGTCCTTGGTGGAGAGGTCGTTCTGCGTGACGAGCTGCAGCACCTCGCCCTCGGCGATGGTGGCGGCTGCGTTGGAGAGGATGCGCAGCACGTGCAGGCTGCCGTCGGCCGTCATCAGCTGGAAGGAGCGGGAGAACAGGAAGTCGCCCACCAGCACGCTTGCCTTGTTGCCGAAGATGGCGTTGGCGGTGGCCAGGCCGCGGCGCAGGCGGCTTTCGTCCACTACGTCGTCGTGCAGCAGTGTGGCGGTGTGGATGAACTCCACGCAGGCGGCGAGTGCGACGTGCCGTTGGCCGCGCGTGTCGCCGTCGCCGGGGTAGCCGCACAGCCGGGCGCAAGCCAAAGTGAGCAACGGACGCAGCCGTTTGCCGCCAGCTGCCACGAGATGGGCCGCAAGCTGCGGGATCAGCTCGACCTGGCTCTGCATGTTGGCGACGATGACGCGGTTGCAGGCCGCGAGGTCCTCGCGAACCAGGTCCGCCAGCGCGGTCAGCGCATCTTCGACCGATCCTGGGATGGGCGTGGGACTTGCCCTGGAACTTCGGTCCGCAGGGTCCGGCAGGCTGACAGCGAGGCCCAAACACTTCTCCCGACGATTGGCTCCAGTTGGACCCGCCGGGTGCGTGCCGGACTGCACCAACGCAATCGCTGCTGTCGTCCGTCGCGTGGCCGGTTGCCGCGCCTGGTGCCTGCCCACCATATCGGGGGCCGCAAATCGGGGTCAAGGCGAGCGCTTCGCAGGCGGCTGGCGGGTTTTGTGCACGCTTGCGTTGGGATTGGTATGTGCGAAGCAAGAAAGGCCTTCTTTTTTGCAAAAAAGAAGCAAAAAACTTTCGTTCCCCCCGACGCTGCCGAGGCTTCGGTATTCCCAGGAGGTACCCGGCTGCTGCAGATGCGGGGTAGTAAAAGTTTTTTGGTCCTTTTTTTCAAAAAAGGACTGCTTGCTTTCTTCTAGGCAGCCTAAACGCGGTCGCCAACAAGCCAGAGGACATCTCCCGGATGCACGTGGTCCTGGTCACCAACGACCTCGTCCGGCTCAGCTTCCTGACCTGCCTGCTGCGCGACGCCGGCGTGGAGGCCCTGGTGCTCGACAACCAGGTCAGCACGCTGGAGGGCAGCATAGGCGCCATTCCACGCCGCCTGGTGGTGGCCAGCGAGGATCGCGTGCAGGCGATGCGTATCCTGCGGGAAGCCGGCGAGGCGTGAGCGACGCGGGCGGTCCTGGCGCCTCTGGAACCCTGCTGTCTGGCCGTGTCGTCTACCGGCAGTTTGAGGCGGGGTACCGGACCGGGATAGAGCCGGTGCTGCTTGCGGCGGCAATCCCCGCCAGGCCCGGCGAGCGCGTGGTGGAGGGCGGGACAGGCGCCGGCGCGGGGTTGCTATGCCTGGCGGCAAGGGTGCCCGGGCTGGCTGGTGTGGGCCTGGAGATCGACCCCGCGCTGGTGGAGGTGGCAAGCGGCAACATTGCGGCCAACGGCTATGCCGGGCTGTCGGTCCGTGTGGCCGACGTGGAAGGATGGCGCGCCAACGGTCAGGTCGATCATGCCTTCGCCAACCCGCCCTGGCATGACCCGGGCGGGACGCCGTCTCCCGTGGCCGGGCGGCGCATGGCCAAGCAGGCGTCCGAAGGTTTGCTGGCGCGTTGGGCCGCCTCTCTCGGGGCGGGGCTGCGTCGTGGTGGCACGCTCAGCCTCATCTTGCCGGCGAGTTCCCTGGCAGAGGGATGCGCGGCGCTGGCTGTGGCCGGATGCCCGCAGGTCAGCCTGTTTCCCCTTTGGCCGAGAGCCGGGCAGGTTGCCAAACTGATGATCCTGCGCGGCATACGTGGTGGCCGCGGGGTTGACCGTATCCTGCCCGGCCTGGTCCTGCATGGGCCGGACGGACGCCTGACCAGGCAGGCCGAGGCGGTATTGCGTGACGGCGCCGACCTGGTCTGGGACGGCGGCTACGGCATTGCCGCTACCGGCAAGCGCCCGATGCCCTAGGTGTTCTGGTCACGGTGGCGTAGGTGCCAAAGGCGCTCGTGGGCGGCGACCAGGCTCTCCAGCGATTTGCGCCGGTTCTGTTCCGACGGCACGCCGCGCCTGGTCAGCATCGTCTCCAGGGTCTTGAGGAGCTGCTCGGCTACCACGAGGTCCTGGGCATCACAGGCGTGATGGAAGGCGACCAGGATCTTGTCCGAAAGCCTGCGGCCCTGCCTGGGGGCGCTGCCACCCGACGGCTCGAACGTCTTGACGTCGGTATCGGCAAAGTCACTCATCAGCTCAGGACGGTCCTTGAGGCGTGCGACATAACACATCCGGAAGAGTTAGGTGGGCGTGGCTCACAAATCCTGCAAGGCGGCCGGACACTGTCCCGCGACCTGCTGACACTCCGTTACAATCAGCCGTCCGTGGCTGTCGAGTGGTCTGACGCAACCCTGCCAGAAGCAAGCAAGGCTTTCTTCTTTGGAACGAAGGGCGGGTGCAAGTTTGGGAGGGGACACCCTCGGCAGGGGTTAGATTTGGCTGGTCAGGCCTGCCAGCAGGCTTCTGCAGCGTTCGTTGGCGTTTCGTAGTCAAGGACTTTGCGAGGCCGGTTGTTGCAGCGTTCGGCGTTCTCGTTGGCCAGCGACATGCGCTTGCCTCGCCTACCTTGCCGGCGCGTGATCCAGCGCAGCCGCAATCGCCCGCCACATCGCCGTGGGCTGCAAGGCGCCGTCATACGGCAAGCCGCGCGGCGGCAGCCCATCCGTGCGCGCCACCTCCGGCGCGAATGCCAGCCAGGAATGCCGCGCCGTCAGCCCCCAGGTGAGCACGGCGCGCACTGCCCGCTCGTCCAGCACGGTGTCGAGGAACTGCTTGGCCAACCCGGCGAGTGCACGGTCACGCGACGCGACATCCGCCGGCAGCGTGCGGTCGGAGATGTCCAGCTCGGTGACGTGTATCACCAGGCCCATGCCGGCCAGCTCGCGCAGGAAATCCCGGTACGGTGCTTCAGCCAGCTTGCGCTCGGGCCGCAGATGCGCTTCCAGCCCGAAGCCCTGCACGGGCACGCCCCGCGCCAGCAGCCGCGGCAACAGGCGCAGGTAGCCGTCGCGCTTGGCCTGGCTGGCCGCGTCGTCGTATTCCAGCAGGTCGTCGTTGAGGAATAGCAGCGCGTGCGGGTCCGCCGTGTGCGCGGCCGCGAACGCAGTGTCCACATAACGCGCACCGAGCGCTTTTTTCCAGCCAATGTTGACGAGGTCGTCCGCCTGGTTCCAGCGCGGGTCGGACGGCTCGTTGCACACGTCCCACGCCAGCACCTGGCCGGCGTAGCGTCCGGCCACCGCCGCGATGTGGTGGCGCAGCACGTGATCGGCCTGCCCGGCGGCCAGTGCACCGGCCAGCCAGGGCGGGTTATAGACGCCCCAGGCCAGGTTGTGCAGGCGCACCGCCATGCCGTGGCGTCGTGCGTAGTCCATCACCCAGTCCAGCTTGGCGAACGTGAAGCGGTCCTGTTCCGGCTCGGTGGCCGCCCATTTCGCCTCGATATCGGGCACGATGATGGCGCAGTCCTGCGCCACCAGGGCCGCGTAGGCCGGATCGTGGCGCAGCAGGTCGGCGGACACGGCGCTGCCATACAGCAGGCCCTTTGCGGACGCGCGCTGCTTCAGCGATCGGCCAGCGGGTGCGGCGAGCGTGGCTGCGGCGCCGGCCAGGGCCGTTCTTCGGGTTATTCTCATGGGCCTTCTTCGAGCGGAAAGAAGCAGCCTACGAGAATACTCCGGCGCCGAAGCAAGAAAGATCAACCACCAAGCGCACCAGCAGGCACGTCCAGATGCCAGCAACCGTCTGGACCAGTCTGCTTCAGCGCAGTCCGGTAGAGGCTTTTCCGACACTTCTTGGTGCGTTTGGTGGTAATTCCCTTTGCCGACGCGAACCAGAAAC
>CAXTCL010000258.1:0-4800 GCA_964242035.1 uncultured Acetobacteraceae bacterium
CCGACAGGAAGCAAAAGTTTTTTGGTCCTTTTTTTCAAAAAAGGACTGCTTGCTTGCTTGCCTGCTCGCGCTGACCACCCCCACCCAAGCCGCCATCCTGCGCCCCTTCACGCAGATCACCGCAGGCACAGTCCGCCTGGCCGACCTGTTCGACAATTTGGGCAGCACCCCAGACCGCGTCCTGGGCGCCGCCCCCGCGCCGGGCGCGCGCATCACCGTCGCCTCGCCGCAGCTCGCCGCCATCGCCCGGGACTTCAACGTGGACTGGCGTCCGCAGACCGGCGGCGAGCGTGCCGTGGTCGAGCGGCGTGGTGACATCCTGCCGCAATCGCGCATCACTGAGGCGCTGCGCCAGGTGCTTGCCGCAAACGGCGCGCCGGACCTGTTCGACGTCGCGTCGCCCGACATCCAGCCGGTGCTGCTGCCGGCCGGCAGCAGCGCCGCCCCCGCGATCAGCCAGCTCAGCTACGACCCGCAGGCCGCGCGTTTCACCGCGCTGGTGTCGATCGACGTGCCGGATGCGGAGGCCATCCAGATACGCGTCTCCGGCCAGGTGATACCGATGGCCATCACCGCGGTCGCGGCAGCGCGCCTGCCGCCCGGCCACCTGGTCACCGCTTCGGACATGCGCCCGGCGCGCGTTCGAGCGGCGCTCCTGCGCGGCGCGTCGGCCATCGTCCCGCAGGACGCGATCGGCATGGCCGCCCGGCGTGATCTCGCCGCCGGACAAATACTCACTTTGGCAGACCTCACGCGACCCGCGCTCATCGCACGCGGCGCGCTGGTGCGCATGTCGCTGGACAGCGACGGCCTGTCGCTCAGCGCCCAGGGCATCGCCGGGGAAGCCGGCGCCCGCGGCGACCGCATACACGTGGAAAACCCGCTGTCGCACCGGATCGTGCTCGCCGAGGTGACCGGCCCGGGTGAAGTCCGGGTGGCGCCGCGCGAGGCGGCCGTCACGCTGGTGAGCGCGCCATGAGCGCGCCCCTCGCCCGCCTCGCCTGCCTGGCGTTCGTAATGGCGCTGTCAGGCTGCAACACCTTCACGAAACTGTCCGAAATAGGACGCCCGCCGGTGATGACAGCCAGCTCGGACCCGACGCGGGACCCGCGCTGGCGCCCGGTGACCATGCCGATGCCGCGCGCAGAGACCATACCCAGCGAACCCGCCAGCCTGTGGCGCAGCGGCAGCCGCGCGTTCTTCAAGGACCAGCGCGCCGCCCAGGTCGGCGACATCATCACCATCCTGGTCAACACGGCGGACGCTGCCGACGTGCAGAACGCCACCGGCGCCACGCGCACCGGCACGGAGACCGAGGGCCTGCCGAACCTGTTCGGCCTGGAAGCAGCGCTGCCGAAGATACTCGGCAAGGCGGTCAGCGCCTCCACTTTGGTAAACGCGAGCAGCACCAACACCAGCAATGGCACCGGCACCATAAAACGAAACGAGACGGTGACGCTGCGCCTCGCCGGCGTCGTCACGCAGGTGCTGCCGAACGGCAACCTGGTCGTCGCCGCGCGCCAGGAGATGCGGGTGAACAGCGAATTGCGTGAACTGCAGGTGAGCGGCGTGATCCGGCCGCAGGACATCGCCAGCGACAATACCGTGCCGCATGACCGTATGGCGGAGGCGCGTATTTCCTATGGTGGGCGTGGGACGCTTACGGATCTGCAGACGCCGCGGTACGGGCAGCAGGCTTTGGATATTCTGTTACCGTTTTAAGATAAGGAAGCAAGGCCTTCTTTTTTGAAAAAAGAAGCAAAAAACTTTTCATCCCTGTCGGCGGCTGCTGAAAGGTCCGCGACAGCGCAGTCAAAAGTTTTTTGCTTCTTTTTTCAAAAAAGAAGGCCTTACTTTCTTACGCGAGCCGCCATGAAGCGCCGTCCTCCACCGCACGCCCTTCCCGCCCCAGCTTGATCAAATGCGCCAGCACGCTGCGGCGCGCCGCCGGCACCAGGTGCTCCGCAATTCCGGCATACATCCCCGCCACCAGCGCGTCAGGCGTGGCCGGGCCGCGGCCCAGGGCGGCCAGCACGGCCACCTCCCGCCCGGCGCGGTGGCTCAGCATGCCGCGCACCAGCGGCGCCGGGTCGGGCAGCGGCGGGCCATGACCGCACAGATAGAGCCGGTCGTCGCGCGCCAGAAGCAGGCGCAGACTGGCCATGTAGGCCGCCATGTCGCCGTCCGGCGGGCTGACGATGCTGGTGGACCAGGACATCACGTGGTCGCCGCTGAACAGCACGCCCATGCCAGGCTGAGCGAAGCACACATGGTCGCTCGCGTGGCCGGGTGTGTGCAGCACCAGCAAGCCGGCCGCGATGTCGCCGTCCGCCAGGGGCACGTCAGGCGTGAAGCTATCGTCCCACGGCTTGGCCCAGCCGGCGACCGGCGCCCCGGTCGCCGCGCGCAGTGCCGGGGCGCCGGCCAGGTGATCCGCGTGTGTGTGCGTGAGCAGGATGTGCGCGATGGTGCCTGCCGCCATGATGGCGGCCCGCTGCGCCGCGTCGTCTGGGCCCGGATCGATCACGGTGATCCCCTCCGGTCCATCGATCAGCCAGGTGTTGGTGCCGTGATGCGTCATCGGGCCCGGATTGGGGGCAACCAGGCGGCGTATGCCGGGCGCCACCTGCATGGGCTGGAAGCGGACGGGCTCTGGTTCGTCGAGGAAGGCCATGCACGCTCGCTCCCACGCCGGCGCGCCTGCGTCTAGCCACGCGGGCCAACCTGCCCCATGGTGCGCCGCGCGCTGGCCGGCCTATCGGAAGCGCGCGGAACCACCGACGGCCTGGCAACAGGGCCGCACGCCAGGGAGCTACCGTGAAGGCGATCGTCTGCAATGAATTCGGACCAATCGAGACCCTGACGCTCGAGGACCGGCCGGACCCTGTACCTGGCGCCGGCGAGATACTGATCGAGATACATGCGGCCGGGGTGAACTTCCCGGACGGCCTCATGGTGCGCGGCGAATACCAGGTGAAGCCGCCGCGGCCGTTCACGCCCGGCAGCGAAGTGGCAGGCATCGTGCGTGCGCTCGGCGAAGGCGTGGCGGGATTCGCCTTGGGCGACCGCGTGGTGGCGCTGCCCGGCATAGGCGGCTTTGCCGAACAGGTGGTGGCGCAGGCGGGCCGCACGCTGAAGCTGCCGGACGGCATGGATTTCGAGACTGCGTCCGGCTTCATGCTGGTGTACGGCACGTCGCTGCACGGCCTGGCCGATTGCGGCCGCCTGCGTGCGGGCGAGACGCTGCTAGTGCTGGGAGCCGCGGGCGGCGTGGGCCTGGCGGCGGTGGAGATTGGCCGGGCGATGGGCGCGCGGGTGATCGCGGCGGCCTCCAGCGACGAGAAGCTGGCATTGGCAAAGGCGCATGGTGCGGACATCGGCATCAACTACGTAACCTCCGATCTGAAGACCGAGCTGAAGCGGATCGCACCTGGCGGTGTGGACGTGGTGTACGATCCGGTGGGCGGAGCGCTGACCGAGGCGGCCGTGCGTGGCCTAGCGTGGGGCGGGCGGCTTCTGGTGGTTGGCTTTGCGGCCGGCGAGATACCGAAGCTGCCGCTGAACTTGTTGCTGTTGCGCGAGGGCGAGGCGAAGGGCGTGTTCTGGGGCACCTGGACAGCGCGCGAGCCGGCCGCACATGCGGCAGCGGTGAAGCGGTTGTTCGGCTGGGTGGCGAGCGGCGACCTTAAACCGCACGTCTCCGGCGCCTACCCGCTGGAACGTACAGCCGAAGCGCTGGCCGAAGTAATGGGTAGGCGCGTGCAAGGAAAAGTAGTGCTGGTGCCGGCGCGCTAAAGGCGAAGCCGGGGTCTCGGGACTAGTCCCCGTCGTGCGCCAGCACGCATTCGCGTGACGGGGTCCAGGGGCAGAGCCCCTGGCCTTGTCTTTCTTGGGAGGTTTGTATGGATTTCACATTCAATGACAAAACGAAAGAGTATCAGGAGCGCGTCTCCGCGTTCATGGACAAGCACATCTATCCGAACGAGCATCGTTTCCACCAGGAGATCGCAACCGGCGATCGCTGGCAGCCGGTAGCGTTGCTGGAGGAGTTGAAGCCGCTGGCGAAAGAAGCCGGCCTGTGGAATTTGTTCCTGCCGGATTCGAACCGTGGCGCCGGCCTGAAGAACATCGAATACGCGCCGCTGGCCGAGATCATGGGCCGTGTGGAATTCGCCAGCGAGGTGTTCAACTGCTCGGCGCCTGATACCGGCAACATGGAAACGATCGAGCGCTACGGCACGGAGGCGCAGAAGCAGGAGTGGCTGGAGCCGCTGCTGGAGGGCAAGATACGCTCGGCCTTTGCGATGACCGAGCCCGGTGTGGCGTCGTCTGACGCCACGAACATCGAGAGCACGATCGAGCGGCAGGGCGACGAGTACGTCATCAACGGGCGCAAATGGTGGACGAGCGGTGGCGGCGACCCGCGCTGCAAGCTGCTGATTTTCATGGGCAAGACGAACCCCAAGGCGGGGCGGCATGAACAGCAGTCGATGATACTGATCCCGCGCGACACGCCTGGCGTCGACATTATGCGGCCGCTCACCGTGTTCGGCTATGACGACGCGCCGCACGGCCACATGGAGGTTGATTTCCGCAACGTGCGTGTGCCTGTCAGCAGCATCCTGCTCGGCGAGGGCCGCGGCTTCGAGATCGCGCAGGGGCGCCTTGGCCCGGGGCGCATCCACCATTGCATGCGTCTGATCGGCAAGGCGGAGCGTGCGCTGGAGGCGATGTGCAAGCGGGCGAAGGCGCGCGTGGCGTTCGGCAAGCCGATCGCCGAGCAGACGGTGACGCTGGAGC
>CAXTCL010000259.1:0-4785 GCA_964242035.1 uncultured Acetobacteraceae bacterium
CGCGCGCGCAAGCGGTCAATATCGGCGTCAACGTGGGGAGCGTGAACGACTACGCAGTAGAGTCCTTTTTCGTTGATGCGATGAAGCAGTCGCGCCATTGGGGAACGCCTGGCACACCGTGGGACGAGGCGGCGAACGTCGATGCGCTGGGCTGGCCGGCGCAGGACGCCGGCGTTGTGGTGCTATGCTGCGTGGCCGATTCCACCGGTAACAGCCTGCTAGCGGGCACGTATCAGTTGTCGTTCCAGGGCATCGCCAGCGTGGCGTTCACCATAAGCGGCAGCGGGTCGGTGACCGGCATGTCGTATGATGCGGTCACAAACACGAGCACCGCCCAGGTTGTGGTGGCGGCAAACGGGGCAGGCACTTCGCTGATCCTGTCGTTCACTGCAACGCAGCGAATTGCCGCGGCGGCCGTCGGCAGCGGGGTGACGGACGTCATGCTGATCCGGCCGCAGACGGCGCCGAACGGCAAGCTCTGGTGGAAGACACCGGGCCAGGTCTTCACCACGCCCTTCCTCAACCTTCTCAGCCGATTTAGCACGTTGCGGTTCATGGATTTCACCGCCACGAACGGTGTGACGCTGACGAGCTGGTCCCAGCGTACCACGCCGCAGATGGCCACGCAGCAATCGGTGCAGGGTGCGTCGTGGGAGTATGCCATCCGGCTGGCGAACACATTGCAGAAGGACATCTGGATCAACATCCCTGACCAGGCGGACACCGATTACGTGAGGCAACTGGCCACGCTGATGCATGCGACGCTGGACCCCAAGCTGCACGTCTATCTCGAATACAGCAACGAAGTCTGGAACTATTCGTTTGGCCAGGCCGGGCGCAACCAGGCGGCGGCAGAGTCCGAAGTTGCCGCCAATCCTGCCTCTCCGCTGGCATTCGGCTGCGCGAATTACAGCAGTTGCCAATATGTGTGGGGGGAGCGCCGGATCGGGCTGCAGGCCGTGCAGGACGGCCAGATCTTCCAGACGGTGTTCGGCGGTAACGCCCAGGCGGTGCGTCCGGTCTATGCCACGCAGATGGGCCAGACGTATTTCGTCTCGCTGGTGTTCTCGATGATACAGGCCACGTTGCCAAAACCGGTGTCGAGCTACCTCTACGCGATCGCGCAGGCGCCGTATTGGACAGGCGACAACACGCTGGCTAATTTGACTACCAACAAGGAGCTGGCAAACGCGGCGGCGAACCTGGCCACGATCGCCGGTCCGGAACACGATTTCGCCGTCTGGGCCACGGATTACGGGCTGCGCAGCATCACCTACGAGGGCGGCCCAGGCATGTCCGGCACACCCAGCCTGGCCGCGAAAGTGGCGGCGAACCGCTCCGGCGCCATGGGTGCGCTGGTGCAGAAATCCCTACGGCAGGCCTTCGGCAGCGGCATCGGGCTCTATATGTATTACAACGATGCCGGCGCTTACGGCCAATACGGCATGTGGGGCCTGACCGAAAACGTTCTCGACCAGAACACGCCGAAAATGAATGCGGTGGCCGCGGTGCAGCGCGATGGCGCCGAGCCGCTTGCCATCGGTAACAAGCTGCCCGCCAGCTTCGCCGCGAACACGCCGGACATCTGCAGCGGCAGCATGTTCACCGAACCCGGCTATTTGTATCTCAGCCAGGGCGGCGTGTGCGGCTTCCTGGTCAACGTGCCGGCTACCGGCAGCTATGCGGTGACGCTCAGCGTCGGCAACTACTACGGCGCCACGCAGGCCGCCATCCTGGTGGACCAGGCGCCGGTGGGCAGCGTGGCCATTCCGGCTACCGGCGGAGACCTGACGAACTGGACGAACACGGCGCCGCTGAGCGTGAAGCTGTCGGCGGGGCTGCATGTGGTTTCGATCAGCGCTTCGGCTGGAGCGTTTGGCGTGCAGAACGTTGGAGCGCAGTAAGGCAAGGAAGGCCTTCTTTTTTGAAAAAAAGAAGCAAAAAACTTTTGGTCCGTTCGGGTGCGCTTCGTTGAGGCGCGCGACTCAGCGTTCCGCGACAGCACAGACAAAAGCTTTTTGCTTCTTTTTCTCGGAAAAAAGGCCGTCCTTGCCTTACTCCACCTCAGGACGAGTCCCTCGCCGCTGCAGCCACGCCACGCCGACCAAATCGAACACCCCGACCCACAGCCGGTCCAGCGTCCCATACTTGCTGGTCCCCCGCACACGCGGCCGGTGCCCAACAGGCACGCTGACCACGGCGCCGCCCGCCCGGATGAACAGAGCCGGCAGAAACCGGTGCATGTGGTCGAACGCCGGCAGCTCCAGGAAATCCGCGCGGCGGAACACCTTCAGCCCGCAGCCGGTGTCCGGCGTGGCGTCGCCCAACAGGCGCGCGCGTATGGCGTTGGCGGCGCGCGAGCTGGCCCGCTTGATGCGCGTGTCGCGCCGTGTGGTGCGGTGGCCGGCGATCAGCGTCATCGCCGGTGCCCCCTGCGCGCGCGCCAGCAGCGCGGGGATGTCGGCCGGGTCGTTCTGCCCGTCGCCGTCCAGCGTGGCGATCCAGGTGCCGGCGGCCGTGCGCACGCCGGTGATGATGGCCGCACTCTGGCCGCAGCCGGTGCGATGGCGGCGTATGGTCAGCGGGGCGGCAGACGCCTCGGCGGTCAGGGCGGACGCGGTCTCGTCCGTGCTGCCGTCATCGACATAGACGATCTCGTGCGCCGTGCCGTCGAGCGCGCGCCTGATTTCGGCGATCAGCGGGGCGATGTTCGCCGCCTCGTTGCGCACGGGGACGACCACCGACAGAAGTGGGGAGGAGGTCGGCGGCGCAGGTGCGGGTTCTGGGACTTGCATGGGCAGGGGCCGGTAGCACCTGCAAGGAACTGGGGAAAGCGCGCGAACAGCGCGTGTTTTGCCTTTGCAGCCTCGCCTCGGATGGATAGCTTTGCACGATGCCGTTTGACGATCGCGATTTCCCTAGCAGCGAGGCAGCCCTCGCGCGCCGCCGACGCCATCTGGTGGCGATGTGGCTGTTCGGTGTGGCGTTCATGATCTGGGGCATGGTGGTGCTTGGCGGCGCCACCCGGGTGACGGGCTCCGGCCTGTCGATCATGGAATGGGCGCCGCTGTCCGGCGCGCTGCCGCCTTTGTCCAACCACGAATGGGAGCGGCTGTTCGGCCTGTACAAGGCGATCCCGCAATACGCGCTGCTGCACCCGGACATGGATCTGTCCGGCTTCAAAGAGATCTTCTGGCTGGAGTGGGCGCATCGCGCCTGGGGCCGTCTGATCGGGCTGGTGTTCGCGGGGCCGCTGGTCTGGCTGGCCGTGACCGGCGCCATACCGCGCAGGCTGGTGCCGCGCCTGGTCGGGCTCTTCCTGCTGGGCGGACTGCAAGGTGCCGTAGGCTGGTTCATGGTGGCGTCCGGCTTCCTTCCGGACAGCACGGCCGTCTCGCCCTACCGGCTGGTAATCCATCTCTGCCTGGCGCTGCTGCTGTTCGCGGCCGTGTTTTGGACTGCGCTGTCGCAGATGCGGCCGATCGCCACATCCATCCCGGCTGCCGGCCGCCTGCGCACGCTGGCACGCGCGTCCGCCGTGCTGGTGGGCCTGACCATCGTGGCGGGCGGGCTCACCGCCGGGCTGCATGCCGGCCTGGCCTACAACACCTATCCGCTGATGGACGGCCGCCTGTTCCCTGCCGGCTACGCGGACCTGCAGCCGCTGTTGCGCAACGTGACGGAGAACGTGATTGCTGTGCAGTTCGACCACCGGTTGCTGGCCACGCTGACCGCCTGTGCCACGCTGGCCACCGTGCTGTGGGGCCTGACCTGCCGCTTGCCTGCCGAGGCGCGCATCGCACTTGTTTGCATGGCGCTGGCTGTCATCACGCAATACACACTTGGCGTGGCTACCTTGCTGTCCCACGTGGACGCCGTGCTGGCCGTGGCGCACCAGGCCACCGCGGTGGCGCTGCTGGCTGCCACATTGGCGACTGTCCACTCCCTACGCGGTGCCAGAGGGCGCCGCTCGCTCGTCTAGGAACCAACCCATGTCCGCGCTTGCCGTCACCGACGACCTGTTCTTCAACCGCGCGGATGCCACGCTCGACCGTCAGGCCGCCGCACGCATCACTGCGGACGCCCTGGCCGGCGCCGATGACGGCGAGCTTTTCCTGGAATACCGCGAGAGCGAGAGCATCAGCCTCGACGATGGCCGCATACGCGCCGCCAACTACGACACCGCCATGGGCTTCGGCCTGCGCGCCGTGCTCGGCGAGGAGACCGGCTACGCCCACGCCGGCGAGCTGTCCGATGCCGCAATGCGCCGCGCCGCCGCCACCGTGGGCGCCGTGCGCGCCGGCCGCACCGGCACGCAGAGCGTGGGCCCGAACGGCACCAACACGCGCCTTTATTCCGACGCCTCGCCCATCACCCAGGACGGCTTCGCCGGCCGCGCCGCCGTGCTGTCCGAGATCGACGCCTACGCCCGCGGCCGGGACCCGCGCGTCGTCCAGGTGATGGCCTCGCTGCACGGCGAGTGGCAGGCGGTGCAGATCATGCGCGCCGATGGCCACCGCACCGCGGACCTCCGCCCCTTGGTCCGCCTGAACGTGAGCGTGGTGGTAGAGCGCGACGGCAAGCGTGAATCCGGCACGCACGGCATGGGCGGCCGCGAGGGCTTCGACCGCTTCCTGGCCCCGGAAGTGTGGCGCGCGGCGGTGGACGAGGCGCTGCGCCAGGCGGTGATGAAGCTCGATTCCGTGCCGGCGCCCGCCGGCGAGATGGAAGTGGTGCTCGGCAACGGCTGGCCCGGCATCCTGCTGCACGAGGCGATCGGCCACG
>CAXTCL010000260.1:0-4742 GCA_964242035.1 uncultured Acetobacteraceae bacterium
CGCGGGGACAAAAGTTTTTTGCTTCTTTTTTTCAAAAAAGAAGGCCTTGCTTGCTCCGAACGCCAGCCCGATACGCACCTTCATTCCGCTCTGCACGCCATCGGCTTACATAACGGTGTGCCGCAGCCGCCGTGTGGGGAGCCAGTGGCCGGGAAACTTGACACTGGCCCGCCAACCAGTGGTAAGCAGCGCGCGGATTGCCGGGAACGTGGACGGGCCTTCGGGGCCTGCTCCCGCCACATGCGTTTGGCGCGTGGCCTACCGGTGCAACAAGCCAGAAGCGGGATAACCCGTTTGGCACATAAGCGCAGGAGTATTCCGCATGACGAAGCGGACTGAAAGCAAGTTCAAGATAGACCGTCGCCTAGGCGTCAACCTCTGGGGCCGGGCGAAGAGCCCGATCAACAAGCGCGAATACGGCCCCGGCCAGCACGGCCAGCGCCGCAAGTCCAAGCCCAGCGACTTCAACATCCAGCTCAAGGCCAAGCAGCGCCTAAAGGGCTATTACGGCAACATCGGCGAGAAGCAGTTCCGCAAATACTACGAGGAAGCCGTGCGCCGTCGTGGCGACACGTCGGAGAACCTGATCGAGCTGCTGGAGCGCCGGCTGGACGCGGTGATCTACCGCCTGAAGTTTGCCATTACGCCGTTCGCCTCGCGCCAGTTCGTCAACCACGGGCACGTCATGGTCAACGGGCGCAAGGTGAACATCGCCAGCTTCCAGGTGAAGGACGGCGACCTGATCGAGGTGAAGGAGAAGTCCAAGCAGATGGCCGTGGTGCTGGACGCGACGCAGAGCAACGAGCGCGACGTGCCGGAGTATCTCGAGGTGGATCACCGGGCTATGAAGGGGCGGTTTGCGCGGGCGCCTAAGCTTACGGATGTGCCCTATCCAGTTACTATGGAGCCTAATCTGGTGGTTGAGTTTTACTCCCGGTAAAGGCAAGGCCAGGGGCTCTGCCCCTGGACCCCGCTGGGGCCTCGAGGCCCAGACCCCCATCTTTTTGCGCTGGCTTCAGCGGCGGGAGCGGCCGGAAGCGCGGATCGATCGCGCTTATCGCGCGGCTTTGCCGCCTGGCGTTTATCCAGAAAGCGGCCCGCTCTTCAGCCTGGTGCTTCCAGTGCACGACACCCCAGCCAACCTGCTCACCGCCTGCATCGCCTCCATACACGCGCAAACCTACCAGGACTGGCAGCTCTGCATCGCCGATGACGCCTCGCAGACGCCCCCTGCCCTGCCCGACGACGACGCCCGCATACGCACCACCCGCCTGCCCACCAACAGCGGGATCGCCGCCGCCACCAACGCTGCCCTGGCGCTCGCCACCGGCGAACTGGTCGCCTTCATCGACCACGACGACCTGCTGGCGCCGCACGCCCTCGCCGCCATGGCCAGCGCCGCGCTCGCCCACCCCGAAGCCGGCCTGCTGTTCTCCGACGAGGACCAGCTCGTGGGCAGGCGCCACGCCAGTCCCTACTTCAAGCCGGGCTGGAACCCGGATCTGCTGTGCGGCCAGAACATGGTCGGCCACCTGGCCGTCTATCGCCGCACGCTGCTGGACCGGATCGGCCCGCTGCAGCCGGGCATCGACGGCAGCCAGGATTGGGAACTGGCCCTGCGCGCCAGCCGGCACACCACGCCGCGCCACGTGCCCACGATCGCCTACCATTGGCGCCAGCGTGCCGGCTCGTTCTCCGCCACACGCACGCAGGCCGCGCGCGAGGCCGGCCTGCGCGCCGTCCAGGCGCACCTGCCGCCGGGCGCCGAGGCGGTGTCCGCACCCGGCCTGCCGCAATGGGTGCGCGTGATCTACCCCGTGCCGGCGCCGCCGCCTCTGGTCAGCCTGGTCTGCGCGCCCGGCGCAGACTTGCCGGCCGACGCGGCCTATCCGCGTACCAAGCGGGTAGAGCGGCCGGACCAGGCGTCCGGCGGGGTGGTCGTGCTGTTGGCATCCAACCTGCGCGCCAACGCGTCCGGCTGGTTGCGCGAGCTCGTCAGCCAGGCGCTGCGTCCGGAGATCGGCGCCGCGGGCGCGCGGATCGACAGGCCGGACGGCCGGATCGCGCAGGCGGGCTTATTCCTGCACCCGTTCCATATCGCCGAAACTCTGCACCCTTCGTCGGATGCGGACGATCCCGGCTACCGCGGGCAGTTTGGCCTGGCGCGCACCGTCTCGGCCGTCTCGATGGACTGCCTGGCCGTCCGCCGTGATGTGCTGGAGGCGGCCGGCGGGCTGGATGATGCGTGCGGCCAGTATGCCGACGTGGATCTTTGCCTGCGGCTGGCCGCGCGAGGGCTGCGCTGCGTGTGGACGCCGCACGCCAGGCTCACCTACACGAACGTGTCGCGCGCGCGGCACGATAGCGCCGCGGCGGCAGTGATGCAGGCGCGCTGGGGCGACGCACTGGCGCGGGATGCCTATCTGAACCCCGGTTTGACGATACGGCGTGGCAATTTGGCGCTTGCCCGTGCGGCGGCGCAGACGGGAGCGATAGGATGACGGCGCTGCTGGTGATCCTGCAGGCGGTTCACGTGGTGTTCCTGTGGACGCATGACTGGATCCCGCTTGGCCGGATGAACGACACCGGCGCGGCCAGGCGGCAGGACGGTATCGCGAAGCTGGTGCGCGTGACGCTGATCCAGAGCCTGCCGTTCACTATCGGCTTGTTCTATAGCGTAGCCTGTTGGCTTCGGGCGCAGCCTGCGCCGGGCTGGCTCTGGAACTGGCTGTGGATCAGCTACGGCCTGCTGTTCGCCGGCGAGCTGAGCGCATGGTGGATACCTTATCTGGTGCGCCCGCAACCTGCCCGGGCTGCGCGATACAGGGCCCTGTTCGGCCGCACGCATGCGTTCGTGCCAGCACGGAACGGCATCCTCCCGAACACGCTGCATTGCCTGCTGCACTTGGCAACGCTGGCCATGCTACTAACCCTGGCCGGGGAACCACCCGCTCCAAGATAAAGCCGCGACAGCGGAGTCAAAGTTCTTTGCTTCTTTTTCAAAAAAGAGGGCCTTTCTTTCTTCTTAGTCGAGGCAAAAATGACCCAAGCCGCCGAAATTGCCCGAAGGCGCACCTTCGCCATCATCTCCCACCCTGACGCCGGCAAGACCACGCTGACCGAGCGCCTGCTGCGTGCCGGCGGCGCGATACAGCTGGCCGGCAACGTGCGCGCGAAGGGCGAGCGGCGGCGCACGCGTTCGGATTGGATGGGCATCGAGCGGGAGCGCGGGATTTCGGTGGTCACGTCGGTGATGACGTTCGAGTATGCGGGCTGCATCTACAACCTTCTCGATACGCCGGGGCATGAGGATTTCTCCGAGGACACTTATCGCACGCTGACGGCGGTGGATTCCGCGGTGATGGTGATCGACGCTGCGAAGGGCATCGAGGCGCGTACGCGCAAGCTGTTCGAGATATGCCGGCTGCGCGACATTCCGATCATCACGTTCGTCAACAAGATGGACCGGGAGGCGCGCGATCCGTTCGAGTTGCTGGATGAGGTGGCGAGCACGCTGGCGCTGGACACGTCGCCTGCCACGTGGCCGGTGGGGCGTGCGGCCGAGTTTGCCGGGACGTATGATTTGCATTTGCGGGAGCTGCGGCTGATTTCCGACTTGCCGCAATCCGATCCGCGTTTGCAGGCGCTTGGCGACGAGCTGGACCTGGTGCGGGCGGCGTTGCCGGAATGGGACCGCGACAGTTTCAACGCGGGGGCGCTCACGCCAGTGTATTTCGGCAGTGCGATGAAGGAGATCGGCGTGCTCGATCTGCTGGACGCGCTGGCGCGGTTCGGGCCGCCGCCGCGCGCGCAGGTGGCGGACACGCGGACGGTGCAGGCGGACGAGGACAGTCTGACAGCGCTGGTGTTCAAGATACAGGCGAATATGGACCCGAACCACCGCGACAGGATGGCGTTCGCGCGCATCTGCTCGGGCCGGCTGGAGCGCGGGATGAAGCTGCGCCAAGTGCGTACGGGCAAGCTGATTCCGCTGAACGCGCCGCAGTTCTTCTTTGCGCGCGACAGGCAACTTGCGGAAGAGGCGTTTGCCGGGGATGTGGTGGGCATACCGAACCACGGCACGCTGCGGATCGGCGACACGCTTACCCAGGACGAGGAGCTGCAGTTCCTGGGCGTGCCGAGTTTCGCGCCGGAAATCCTGCGGCGGGTGCGGCTGGATGATGCGATGAAGGCGAAGAAATTGCGCCAGGCTCTGCAGGAGTTGGCGGAGGAAGGCGTGGTGCAGTTGTTCCGGCCGCAGGATGGCAGCCAGCCGATCGTGGGGGTGGTGGGCACGCTGCAGCTCGACGTTTTGCAGGCGCGGCTGGCCGGAGAATACGGGGTGGGTATCGGGTTCGAGCCTACGCCGTATAATTTGGCGCGCTGGGTGTCTGGGGATCGGGTGCTGCTGACCAAGTTTGCGCAGGATCAGCGCACGCAGATGGCCGATGATGTGGATGGTGATCCGGTGTTTCTTGCGACTTCGGCGTTTACATTGCGACGTACGCTGGAGCAGAACGCGGGGCTGAGCTCGCAGGTGGCCTCGCTGGCGGCCTCGCGCGCGCCCCTCGAGGAGGAGGTCGCCACCCTGCACGCCGTCAAGGCCCGCCTGGCCGAGGAGGCGCGGCTCCTGATCTGGCTCCCGCCCTGTTTTGGCTGCTGGTCCCTCGCCCTGCACGCCGTTGAGGACCTTCGTGGATTATGACATGCGCTTGCACAGCTCATGGTTTCGGCTGTGGGTG